>MGQQ01000001.1 GCA_001798855.1 Deltaproteobacteria bacterium RBG_16_49_23
AAGGAGAGGAGAGAAGACAGGCCTGGCTGCATTGCCTGTCCGGAATTCCTCGATGGTCTGATCAATCGCTTTTTTCAAGGAGAGGAGAGAAGACAGGCCTGGCTGCATTGCCTGTCCGGAATTCCTCGATGGTCTGATCAATCGCTTTTTTCACCCTGCCTGAATCCAGGTCGAACTGCCGAAAGATGAGAGGCAGATCGGACTGAGGTTCCTCCAGAAGTTTGCTGAGGAGATGTTCGATGGTCACCTCATAATGGGTTCGCGAGACGCAGAGGCCTGCGGCTCCCTCAAGGGCTCGAGAGCAGTAAGGGTTCAAGCGACTTAAAAGTGTTTTGATATCAACGGTGATCATAGCTGTTTTCTCCTATGATGGAATATTTGAAAAATAAAAGGTTAAGGCTAAGGGTGAGGTTAAGAAAATCTCGACCTTAACCTAATCCTTAACCTCAGTCTTGAAGTATTAAACCCATTCTTCCATCATTCCATTATTCCAATGGTTAATGTGCTCCTTGTGGAGGGAAGATGGCTCCCACTTCATTTAGATGGTCGAGAGAGAAAACCCAGGTATCCAGCCCAAGGCTTGACCATTGCGATCCTCCAAGACAGAGCGTCCCCGCCTCTTTCTCCGCAAGGATCAGTTCAATATCGTACTCTAATGCATCCAGAATATAGAACTTCGTCAGGAAGGCAAGCTTTTGATGGTCAGAACTTCCCGGAAGGAGAGCATGGAAAGGCCCGTTTTGCAAAGGGCCGATCCGGAGACGGAATTTTCCCATCCGGTCATCGATCTCCTCTCCAAGAAAGCTCTCCTCTCCAAGAGCGCCTCCGGAAGCCCCCAAGAGAAGTCTCTGTTCCGGAGGGATTTTTACGACTCTCTTCAAACAGGGAATGACCTTTATCGGTATCTTGCCCAGAGCATCGTGAAGCAGGGTCTGAAGTCCGGAGGCCGATTTCGGGAATTGGGTGAAGAGGCCTGTGTAACGGATGAGAGAGTAGGCTTCCGGCAGGTCCTTTCGCAATCCTTTTTCTCCCAGCCCGATCAGGCAGAAAAGTTTTTCCAGAACCTCCGGATTATTCTCTTCAATCACCTGGAGAAAGAGACGATATTTGGTCCAGCAATGGAAGAGGAGAAGGTAGAGGCGGTGGTTGAAGATATCGATGAAGTCCCGGGTGACCGACATATCTTCAGACGCCTCATCGAGGAGGTCCTCGGTATAAAAAGTGGGAAGCGGAGATGAAGAGCCGTAGAGTCCAAGGAGTGTGGCGGTGATCCGGTAGAGGGGTTTGTCGTGATCGATCTCTTCGATCTTTGCCACATCCGCAGGCGGAAAGGAGAGGGAAAGTTCAGGTCGAATTCGGATGTGATCTTCTACAGAAGATTCTTTCTCATCCTCTCTTTTCGCATGGCCGATCAGAAGGCGCAAGAGCCTCATCACCTGAAAGAAAGAAAACTGATGGCCTTTCCCCAGCAGGTTTGATATTAGATTAAAGGATGATCCCCCAGCCTCGCCGGCCATTGATAGATATCTCCCTTCATCACCTCCTGGAGGGTCAATCGGGTGAAATGATTCACCGAGGCATAGTTTCCCAGAAAGTGATCCAAGATACTTCCGAAAAGGTACATGTCTCCCTGACTTGCAAACTTCTCCTGACGCATCTTCAGTTCGATCTCCTGCCCCCGCATCAGGATACCGGAAACGAGGCGATCGGAGGGTTTTGTTTCAAGACCTTCGATGCCTTCGATTCGCTTTCGATTGGCCAGGGTATGGGTCCGGTTGCGGCTTCCTGGAAAGATATATTGTTCGAGAAGGGCTTTTAAATTTTCGGTGCGTGCCAGAGAGAGATAATTGAGGAAGAGATGGGCCAGAAGGCGCCACCTCAGATTTTCCCCTCCTTTTCCCTCCTCCTTTTTCCCTTCCAGTGGAGGCAGGAGGCTGAACGTTGGGGGCTGGATATTTTTAAATTCCACGGGTTCGGGTGAACTGCTGGTTGGAAGAGAGATATCCCCCACCCGGAGATTTTCGGGAAGCGCTCCATTGGTGCAGAGGAGTTGAATGGAAAGGGTTTCGGAGAGAGGAGCGCCGGTTCCCTGAGGATAGACGACAGAGAGAAAGAGATCAAACATCTCCCGGAGGGGGGATTGCCGGCTGGTCAGGCGATAGACTGGATGAGCCTGAGGGTCAGGATTGAAGACTTCAAATGGAACATAGCGCCTCTCTTCGGCTGTCCCTTGGATATATCCGACCACATTTTCCACGGAGTAGACCTGGTAATTTTCGGGATTGGAGCCGGACGGTCGGATGAGATATTTCGTCTTTCGGTGGTCAATCTGAATGGGGTCAGCCTCGTGAGGAAAGAGATTGATCGCAGGCGTGACAGAGAGAATGAAGTGATCTCTCTTGATCCGGGGAGCGGAGAAGGGGAGATCATGGAGTTCCAAATGGACCTCAAATCTGGAGCCCTCTCCTTTTTCCTGCCAGCGTTCCCAGCCGGTCAGATCGAGGAAGAGGAATTTTTGTGGAGAGATGAAATATTCCTGAATGATCCGGTAGCCGGGAAAAGCGTGGGAGGGATAGGGGATCAGGGCTTCCCTTTCTGAAAAACCGACGGGCTTTAAATCCTCCGGGCCGAGAGAACAGGGCTTCCCTTTTTCAATAGGTTTGATCAAAATCCGGCGCAGATGGCGCCGGAGGAGAAGATAGAGATCAGAGGCATCCGGATAGTCCCCTGCAAGAAAGAGCCTCAAGGCTTTTGGCTGCCAGTCGGACAACTTTAAACCTTTCAGCTCAAAGGAGAGCTTGATGAAAGGCGGCTGACCAGAGGGCTGGGTGAAGGTAGCATCCAGCAGCGTGAGAGGATGGACATCCACTTCATAGGAAGTCCTGAAAAGACAGGAGGTTCCCTCAACCGGAATGGAACCAATTTGTATTCCCGGAGGTATGGTCAAGGATTGCCTGAGCGTGGGTTTTGGAGTGAAGGCGATCAGGGTGGTGGAAGGGATCGGCCGGAGGTAGTGAGGCCAGATCAACTGCATCAACTCATTGATGATCTCCGGGAACTCATCATCCAGTTTCTGTCTCAGGAGGGCGGTGAGAAAGGCGACCCCCTCGAGCAAGCGCTCCACATCCGGATCCGGAGTGGCGCCGGCCAGCATCGGGGCAAGGGCAGGATGGGCTGTGGAAAACTCCTTGCCGAGTTCCTTCAGATGAGATAGCTCTTCCTGAAAGTAACGATTGAACATGGGTTAACATGGTTTGGCTTAAAGCTAAAAGCTATGAGCTCTTAGCTCAGTTTCGTTCAGCCCACAATATTAATTTTTCCATCGTTGTCAACGGTGGTTTCAAAAAAAACCTGGGTCTTCGATTCCGTAACGAGCCTCCCTGTAATTTGAAACCGGATTGTCAGGGGATCAGAAGGAAGACCCGCCTCTCCTTCCTCCTGATCGACCAGGTTGACCCTTACTCCCTGGAGACGGGGCTCATATTTCTGGATGGTCAGCCGGATGGCCTTCTCGATCTCCCTCTTCGGGTTTGTTTCTGTTTTAGGAAGGGTAAGGAAGAAGTCCGTAAAGTCAGGCGTCCCGTAATCGTCCGCAATAGGGACATTTCCATGTTTGGTGTTGAGGATTCTCTGCAAATGCCTGATGACCGAATCCACGATTCTTCGAGGGTTTTCCTTGCCCCGTCTCGCCGGCTCTTTCTCCCAGGCTTTAAGTCTCTCTAAAAGCCTCTCCTCTCTCATGAGAAATTCCTTCTTACGCTACTCTCCATTCATCCTCAAACTCTATACCACCACTCTCATAGATCCAGGTGATCCTCCCGAATACGAAGGAAACCTCTTCCATCGCTGGAAGGCTTGCTGTACTTTCATCAACGGTGTTTGGAGAGATCGTCCTGATCGAAGAGATACGGCCCTGCCCCAACCGGATCGTGTAAAAATGCTCTGTAGTGCCATCTCCTGAGGGATTGGGCCTGTAAAATTTAATGGTGACCTCCACTTCTTCATTATTGCAGAGAGCCTGATGCAGGAGGGGAGAAGATCGGTCAATTCTTTTAGTAATGGTGACAGGGTCGTAGGACCGTTCCCCCGTGGCCATACCAGAAGCCTCACGGTGGGTTTTAACCATGTGTTCCAATTTGAAGGCTTCAATCGATCCCTCACGGTCCATACTGGTGACCGTGCTGTCTCCAAGGAGTTCTCCCTGGGTTGTCCCTCTTACCCATACATGGATATTCTGTGCCATTGTTCGGTCCTCCTTCCGTTTCTTCAACCCAGCCGAACAACATTCTCTTACGATATCAGGAAATCACCATTCTTTATGAAGTGGAATCCCACTCAGATTATTTAGGGGTTTTCCATTCATCCTGGGCTTCAACTCCATCGACCTCCCAGGTCCAGATAATTTTCGAATAGGTGAAGGAGACATCCTCCATATGGGTAAATTTCTCCCGTGTTGAATCCAGAGCATTCGGTATCCATGGTTTTACAGAGACGACGATGGCGTCTTCCAATTTGATCGTAAAATAATGCTCCTCCTTGCCCGTGTCGTCGATCCTATAATACTTCAACGTTACATCATCCATTCTTTCCCCGGTCGTAAGGGCCTGATAGAGCTTCGGAGATGATTTGTCAAAGACCTTCGTCACGGTCAAAGGATTATGGACACGTTTGCCCGTGGGAAGACCTGTCTGAGGATCACGGGGGATATAGACTTCGTGATTCAAGGCCTGGCAAAGAATCGTATCCTCGCGTCCCGTCATGGTGCAGCATCCCTTAGAAATTTCTTTTTGATTTTTTCCTGTTAACGACATGTGAAATGGCATCGGCATAGTCTTGTCCTCCTTTCATTGGTCAGAAATTCGCATAGCGCATAGCGCATAGCGTAAGTTTAGAACCCAAAAGTCAATTCCATGGTACGAGATTGCCCTGTCCCTCCAAGCCCCGCCTGCTCTACTTCTTATCCAGTTTTCCAACCAGGGAGAGGGTGAAGAAAGAGCCCATATATTTGAAATGGGGCCTCACCTCCAGTCTCACCCTGTACCAGCCCGGGTCTCCCTCTACATCCTCCACCATGACCCGCGCCTGGCGAAGGGGTCTTCTGCTTCTCACTGCAGGCGATGGACTTTCCTGATCCGCAATGTACTGGCGAATCCAGTCGTTGAGTTCTCTTTCAAGATCAACCCTTTCCTTCCAGGATCCGATGTTCTCCCTCTGAATCACCTTTAAATAGTGAGCCAGCCGGTTGATGACAAACATATAGGGTAATTGAAGTCCCAATTTATAGTTGGTCTCCGCCTCCCGGCCTTCTTTTGTTTTTGGAAAGACCTTCGGCTTCTGGGCTGAGTTGGCCGAGAAGAAGGCCGCATTGTCACTTCCCTTTCGCATGGTCAGGGCGATGAATCCCTCTTCAGCCAGCTCGAATTCCCTTCTCTCGGAGATCAACACCTCTGTGGGGATCTTCGTCTGAATCTCTCCCATGGCTTCAAACTGATGAAGCGGCAGATCTTCGACAGCCCCTCCTGAGCTGGGCCCGATAATATTGGCACACCACCGGTATTTCGCAAAACTGTCGGTAAGCCTGGAGGTAAAGGTAAAGGCGGAGTTGCCCCAGAGATAGTCGTCATGGCTGGCCGAGACGTCCTCCTCATAGTTGAAGCTTTTCACCGGCTGGGTGTCCGGACCATAGGGCAGACGAAGCAGGAAACGCGGAAGGGTCAGTCCCACATACCGGGCATCTTCGCTCTCCCTGAAGGATTGCCATTTAATATATTGAGGGGCTTCCAGGATGGCCTTGATATCTTTGAGGTGGGGAAGCGTCGTGAAATTGGTGATCCCAAAAAATGTCGGACTGGCGGCTGTAATAAATGGAGCATGGGCCATCGTGGCGACACTGGCCATATACTGAAGAAGCCTCATGTCCTGTGGACCTGCTCCGAACTCGTAGTTGCCGACCAGGGCTCCATAAGGCTTGCCGCCGAACTGACCATACTCTGCCGTATAGACCGTTTTATAAAGGCCTGATTTGACCATCTCCGGAGCGTCGCCAAAATCGTCAAGAAGATCCTCTTTGCTCACATTGAGGATCTCCACCTTCACATTCTCTCTGAAGTCGGTCTTATCGATCAGAAATTTCATGGAACGCCAGGCGGACTCGAGTTTCTGAAGATCCTGGTGATGAAGAATCGCATCGAGCTGGAGGCTCATCTTCTTATCGATCTCAGAAATCATATCATCGACTACGGCCTTGGAGATCTTGACGGCTTCCCGGCCGGGCTCGAGAAGACCTGCGAGAAAGGCTTCGAGACCTCTTTTCATCATTGAGTAGTTTTCGTCTGTGGGTTTGAGATTGGTCGCCTGAATAATATCCTCAAGCAGAGAGGGCTGTTCCAAGACCTGTGTTTCGGCAGACTCGGCTGCCTTTTTTCTTTCTTCAGCCATACGCCTTCCTCCTTATTCTCCGATCCCCATTTCCTTGAGGAGCTGTTTTCGAGCGGTTTCATCTTTGACCAGTTCCTGAACCTTCTTACGGAACTCGGGCACATTGGCCAGAGGGCCTCTCAGGGACTTCAGAGCCTCCCTTAGTTCGAGGAGGCGTTTCAATTCAGGAACATGGTTCACAATCGACTCGGGGTCAAAGTCTTTGATCGTGTTCATCTTGAGTTTCACCGTGGTCTCCTCATCCGGTTTTCCGGAGAGCCGATTCGGCACCGTGAGATTCAATCCGAGACCATGGGCTTTCAGGACCTCGTTGAAATTGTCTTTGTCAATATTGACGGGGTCTCTTTTTTCCAGCGCCCGGTCATCGGGTTTTCCGGTGAAGTCGCCCATGACCAGGATCTTGAGAGGAAGCTCTACATCTTCTTTGACATCTCCTGTCGCCGGACGATAGACGATGTTGATTCTTTCCTTTGGTGCAACGGATGCCTCTTTTGCCATAAGTCCCTCCTTTCCTTTTAATTAGATTCCTACATGTTTAACTCTAAGAATTTTCTTCTAACATTTTTGTCCCCTCACCCAATTACGACACAGTCTCTTAGGGAGAGGGGAAGGGTGAGGGGAGATTTCAATTATCTTTAATTAGGTTTTGCCGATCCGAATCGCCTCTGTGAGATCGAGCTTTGCAATGCGCTGAAACACCTCGAAGGCCTTCTCCTTTGATGCCTGATCCGATTGAGAGGAGAGTCCGATCCAAACCGCCTTGAGACTTTTTAGGGCTATTTCAGGATCATATTCCTCTAATCTGAAAAAGTCAATCTCTTTGAGGATCTGTTCCAAATGGGGAAGAGCCACTTTGACCTGTTTGTTCTTGACCAAAAGCTGTGACAATGCAAGACGCCAGAGCAGTTTTTCTCTCTGGGACGGGCTGCGTTGTAATTTCCGTTGAAGCCCTTCCATAGCCTCCAGAAGCTTTCCCTTTTTAATGAGCGCCTGAGCCTCTTCCACCTCCTTTTCTATAGGATTTTTTTCCTGCGGGGGTATGAGAGAGGCATCCTTCGAAGAGGATTCTTCGACTGTGCCCCCTTTAAAAGCGATCTCTTTTAACCATTGCCTGGTCTCGGGATCTGCAAAAGGGGTTCCGTCAGAGAAACTGAGGGTTTCCAGACCCGGAAGTCGGTGAAGAAGAAAGGCTGTCCCCCGGTCGACTTCTCCTTTTGCAGCCTGGTAATTTTCTCCTAAATTGGCCAGACCTTCTGAAACGTGACGATTCAGATCGATCCAGAAAATGAATTGAGGAAATCTTCCCTCCGCAGATCTGAGGAGATTTTCGTGATCCCCTTTATTTTTCAGTTCGGAGAAGATATTTTTGACCTGAGCCGGGGGAGGAGGAATTCGGGTCTTGCCATCAATTGCCGGAGGAAGATCCTCGACCATTGACCAGGCCATGATCCTCGACCACCGGTAGGGAAGGGGATTGGAGAGGTTTTTTTGCCAGAGAAAGGCTGTAGCTTCACGGATTTTCTGGAGTCCGTAGTTCAGCGCCTTCTGGGCATCTTGTTCAGTGGCTATCCCTTCCGAAGCTTCGGGCTCCCCGCGGGTCGCTTTCTCTGCTGGAGGGGGTAGCTCTTCCTTTGACTTCTCGGGCGGTGTTGGAGATAGAGCTTTTAATTGATCCCGAATTGCACTGAATGCAGGAGGCTCTTCTAAATGCTGGCTCAGAAACTCTTCGATCTTCTGAAGAGTCTCCTTGAGGGATTTCATCTGCTCCGGAGCAAGGGGTCCGGGTTTGATCTGTTTCAGGGCTGTCTCTGTCTTCTCTGTCCACCACTCAATGGCGCTCGCCCGGGCCTTCATCTTTCCGGGATAGAGACGGTCCCAGAATGTTTCGAGGAGGTCCTGATAGATTTTGAGGCCGATGGCAAAGCCTTCGATCTGGCGGTGGTAGATGAGGGCCACGGCAAGGTAGCTTGCAACCAGAAGGTCTTTCGATTTTTCAGCCAGGATTTCAGAGGAGAGTCTGGTGATTTTTCCCCAATCCACACTGCCGGGTCCTGAAATGGAGGAGAGTTTAGCAGTCTCAGCCTGAAGCTCTTCAAAGAGAGGCTCAAACCGGACATCCGTGCCAGTCGGTTGTTCCTGGCTGATGGGTGATTGACCTAAGAGTTCAAGTTCCACGGAACATTCCTTTCCTTCTCTCTCTATCGCTCAGGGGGAGAGAGCGGGGGCTGGTGAAGAGACGGACCAGAGCCGGACAAAGTCTGTCGGCCCAAGAGGTCTTCTGAATATAGCGAGACAGGCCTTTTCCAGACTTCCTCCCATAAAGAGAGCATTCGGGGCTCCTCGCCCATTGTTCTTAAAGAGATGGTGCCAGAGGCTCACCTGGGCAAATTGGTCGTTCATGGGATTCGGGTCTAAATAGACGATAGACTCGGCGTTCCCGGATTCCATCGAGGCCCGCCCCTCCATCTCCTTCAGGCTCGAAGAAGAGGAGTCCGTGTGGGGAGAGGGCCATTGACTTTCAATCTCCTTCTTTTTCAGACCGCAATCTGACCAATCGGAAGAGGGGGGCCGGATGTGACGAACCTCTCCTTCCAATTTTTTAAAATCATTGGCCACCAGGGCCGAGAGGTATTCGATCTGACTCCAGGACTTTTCACAGGCGAAGGGAAGAAGATCCCAATGATCTTCCCAGCCAGAGAGAGGGCCGGTCCCCATGATGAGAAGAGGATAAGGCCGGCCTACGCTATCACTGCTATCTCTGATGACCCCACAGGCGATATGCTCTTTCTGTGAACCCCTTGCCCAGAATCGCCAGGCATAGTGAACCGAAGGGGTAATTGTTTTCTTCCTGGAAATCAGGGTCTGATAACCCTTTTCCACCCAATCGGAAAAGACTTTTAACAGGGGAGCATCTTCCCCCAGCCTGAAAAAGTCTGAAGCGACCGGATGTTTTCCAGAAGCTAACCAGCGCCAATAAGGAGGAGAGGTCATTCTTCCCAAGACCTTACAATATTTCCAGGCGCCTGCCCTGGAATGGATTTGATCTGGTCCACAAGCAGACTGTAATCTCCACTAAACTGGTAATTCACCTTGATCTGTTTGATTCCAAAACCTTCCAGAGTGGACTTCTGGCCGGGAAAATCACCGGGGGAGAAAACCTTCTGTCCCCCCTTAAAATCCTGGAGAAATTCGGGGAAAGCCTGGTTGCCTGTGTATTTCTTGATCAGGGCGAGGCTTCCCAAATCGATCTGGAAGAGCACGTCGCCACAGGCATCGAAGGACCATTGAAAGGTCTTGCTCACAGGATAATTGTAATTGACGATTGTTTGATTGCCGCTTGTACATTGAAGCTCCAGTTTCGTACTGTGAGGTTTGATCTTCGCCTCAGGATTGGCATCGGTAGGCAATCCCCTGATCAGAATGGTAGCGCTCTTGGGAAGGGTGGGGGCGGGAGCCCCTTTGGTCACATAGGTTAGGAAAGAGGCTTCAAAAGGGATGCCTCCTCCCAGAACCTCTTTTGTATAATAGCCTTTCTGCGGGCTCTTGGAGAGGAAGGGAGCCGCAGGCCCTTTCACGAATTTCCAGACATGACCCTCGGACCCCAACAGGAGCTGGGTGGCCTGGTGCCCCGTTGTTCCCTGAACCTCGGCAAGGACCTTCTCCTCCCACTGATTCTGGAGGTAGCCGGCTGTCTCCCTTCGTGCAAATGACCAGAGAAAATCGAGAGGCCCTGCAACCAGTTTCCAGAAAATCTCCTCCGTGGGCCTTCCTTTCAACAGGTGGGCCTTCAGTTTATTCAGAGCGCCGGCGGCAGCGAAGAGAGGCGATTTACTGGTGGCAGGATCCTCCCCGTAAATCTGGGAAGTCATCTGATAGGCCTGGTTTCTCGAAGTGGTCGTGGCCTGCGAAATCGCGGACAGACCATTGAGATACTCCTGATGAGCTTTGGCTGCCTGGATTTGCGTCTCCATTTGCCCGACCTCTTTGCCAAATGTTTTTTCCAGTTGGGTGATGAGTTTGCGGGCCTCCTCTGTTGCCTTATCGATCAGGCCCCCTTCCTTCTGGGTCTTGCTCAGGGCCTTGATCAATTGGAAATGGTAAACCTGCTGGAGCCAGAAAGGCAATCCTTCCGGACGGATGAGAGGTTCCAGCTCCGTGGCCGCCCTATTCAGGAATGCGAAATAAGGACCTTGCTCCGTTGCCATTTTCGTCGCCACGGGCTGCCACTCCTTGATTCCCTTTAACCTCTCCATCCCTCTGGGAAAGAAGGCGGCAAACGTCTGCCAGCCCTCGAAGCAGATCGAGGGATACCATTTATCGAAATCGGTTTTCTGGCCGGCGAGGATCAGAGGATCAGGAAGGGCGGATTCAATCTCCTTTACAAAGGCATCGATCGCCTCTTTTCCCTTCCGGGTGAAAGAAGGGAAAACCAGCTTTTCATCGGCCAGGGTAAGGCTTCCCCCCCAAAAATCCCGGAGGGTAATGGACGGAAGGGTCTCCTGCCTGTTTGCCCACAGGACGAGCCATCGAAGATTGGTCCGCTTGGCGCCCAGAAGATCTTTTAACCAGGCCTGAAGGATGGCGATCTCCTTGTTGATTTCACCCGCGTCCGACCGCCAGACGAGATAGTAAAGGTAGAGTTGTCCGAACTTCTTTTTCATCTCGGAGATGGTTTTCGGGTCGGCGAGGATCGGGATCGGTTCATAAGAGGGTTGGGGTTTGGCCTGGAGGATGGGGAAGGGCTGGCCGTCCAGGCGGGCCCTGAGAAGGTTGATCCGTCTGACGAGATGCGTGACATACTGGATGATGACTTCATCGGGCGTTGTGATCGCAAGACCGGCCAGATTGTTCGACATCTGTTTGTCAAAAGAGGCTAAGAAGACGGTCTGGAACTGTTTGCAATACTTGCTCTTCAGCCCCATCTCTACTTTTTTACTTTCCGTCAATCCAAATCTGGGAATCCACCAGTTTTTGTTCTGTTCCTCCACCCTGAGGATCGATTGACAGAAACGGTCCATGGTGATCAGGTCGGCGAGAACCTCGCCCCGCAACACCGGAGGCTTTTCAAATTCCCGGCGGGCATCCTGAATGACTTTAAGATTCTTAACAAAGGAGAAACTGAGGAGACCGCACAAAGCTACGATGAGGACAACCCAGGCGGTCAGACCAAGATTTCTTGTCAGGAGCCGCCACTGCAGAGCCCGTTTGGTTGGGGCAAAGAGCCCTCTATCTTTGGGGATCACCTTGGCGAAATAGTCATGAAGGAAGAGACCCTTGCTGGTGCCGGGCAAGATCTCCTTCTCTCCGATCAGACCCAGAGCCTTCAGAAAATGGGAGTAAGGGCTTCCTTCCTGGCGGCCACTGCTGAAGAAGAGGCCCCTGAGGATGGGCGTCTCCTGGTAGGGGTTCTCCCGAAAGGATCCTTTGATAAAGGAATGAAGGCCTGTTTTCAGGCTTTCAAACTCTTCAGGAAAGAGGAGAAGGCCCGGTTCCAATCCCCTGCCGCCCGGTTGATGGGTCAGGAGAAGCCGGAGATTCCTCAACCGTTCTCCGATGGCATTGAAGGCGCGTTCTTGAAAAACGGCCACATCCGTGGTGAGATCCTGGTTGATAAACCCCATGGGCTGGTCGAGACTCTTCTCCGGAAGATGATCACAGAATTGGGTCATCCCCTGAACGAGGTCACATTTGGTCACCAGGAGATAGACAGGGAACTTGGTTCCCAGAACCCTCATCAATTCGTCGATTCGGCGACGAATATTTTTACCATCCTCTTCCAGGACTTCCGATTGACCCTCCAGCAATTTGTCGGCGGCGATCGTGACGATAAGGCCATGGATCGGCTCTTTTCTTCTATACTTGATGAGAAGGGATAAAAACCTTTGCCATTCCTCCTTGTCCCGGCCTTCGTCAATGGGAATCGCATATCTTCCGGCAGTGTCGAGAATGATGGCTTGTTCAAAGAACCACCAGTCACAATTTCTTGTGCCGGAGATGCCCGACGTTCGACTGACTTCGACGAAGGGGGAGGAGAGCCGGGCGCTGCTAATGGAGGTCGTCTTTCCGGAGCCGCTTTCTCCGATGACCATATACCAGGGGAGCACATAGAGGGGGTTGCCATATTTTCTCAGATGTGACCGCTTCAGGGCCTCCACTGCCTCTTTCCACCGGCTCTGGAGCTCTTTTAGATCATCCTTCTCTGTTCCCGAAACGGCTTTGAGTTGAGATTCGTCCTGTTCGATGACCTGCTGAACGAATCTCTCTTCCCTCCGCTTCAGCCATATCTTTCGGAGAAAGAGAATCCCCACTGCCAATCCGATGAGGATCAGAAGAAGGAAGAGCCCCACCCACCAGGGCCAATTGAGGATAAGGACGACTCCGAAGACCAGGACAATGGCCAGAAAGATAGCGACAGCGATGAGGCCATATTTAAGATACTTTAACAAGAAGGCTTTCATTTATGGCACCGCCTTTAAAAAATTTTCTGATACGCCGCTCAGGGCGAATTGATAGATCAAAAAGAGCAGGCCAAAAAGAATGACGGGTCCGGCCAGACAGGCCAGGGTAAAAGGTGAGAACCGAAACTTTCGTTTCTGGGGACCGAGGTCCATGGCTTCGACAGGATAGCCTTCCGGAAAGAGTTCCGCCCTCTCGAGGGACGGAATCCCAACAGAGCTTCCGAGAAGGAGCTTGAGGTTGGAGGTTTTTAACTGCTCCAGGAGATATTCATCCCCCTTATGGTGATAGCGACCCATGAAACCCAGAGCTAAACAGAGATAGTAGACTTCACGAACCTCCCTTTGATGGAGGCCCAGGGCGTTTAGCCTTTCGAAAACCTCTTCACCCGCATCCAGGGTATGATAATAGAGGCGCTGGAGCGGTTCCCTCTGCCAATGTCCTTTCTGGTTCCATGAGGAATTGAGAATCGCTTCATCCACCCATGCGCATACCATAAATCGAGCCAGATCATAGTCTTCCTGGGAGAAGAGGCCCCTTTTGACAGCCATCTCACTCTGGGTGAGAAAGCGTACGATATCGGCCTTCACCTGCTCGTAGGGAGGTTGTTTGTTATCAACGGTTTTAACGAAATAGACCACATAGGCTATCAGCTCCATAAAACTGTCCGTCAGGTGCATAGTCAACTCCGTTTCAATTAAGTAAGATTGAAAAAAGGTAACCCTTTAGCGCTTTGAAAAAACTGATCTAATCCCCCTTCATCCCCCTTTGTCAACAGGGGGAATACTTTCCCCTCCCTTTGGCCTTTTTATCATGCCAGAGGCAGGCAAAGGGAGGTTGGGAGGGATTTTACAAAGCGATTTCAAACAGCTAAAGTGATACGAAAAATGAAAGATTCAAAATGTAAAATATTTTTGTATCTCAATTTAGACTTTTATAATTTGCAATTTTCATTTTGCAATGGGTTTTTATTATCTGCCCACTACCATCAATTCTACCTCCAGGTCTTCCGGAGCGTTATCCCAGTAAAGAGCGATGTTATTATTCTTCTGCACGAGGGCCCACTGGTCACTGTGATGATTCACAGAGAAATAGATCGAACGGGCCCGGCGAGGGAGTTCTTGAGGAGGGACGGGCAAATGTTCCACGCCGACCCCGGGGAGGGCCCTAGCGATAAGAATCGGCAGATTTTCCCGCGAGCTCAATTTGGCCATGGTCTCAATTGACTTCAGGACCAGTTTGGGCTCTTCCTCTGTTTTTAGGACGAGATAGAAGCGATTGCGACCTTCAAAGATGGCAGGTTTCAGAGGGGCCGCATAATAGGTGCCGTCATAGACCAGGCGGATGACATATTCCGGTCCTGCGGTGATCTCATCGAGAAGCTGAATCACCAGATCCTGGGCTGTCGAGAAACATTCCCATAAATTCCGGTGGTCGTAATTGGGAAGGACACGACTCCCGTCCTCCAACTCCCCCATCACATTGATCCGCTCGGAGAAAGAGGAGAGTTCCCCGATCAGCTGTCTTAACGTTCCATAGACGGCCCAGGGATGGACCTGCTGGACTTCCGTATAATGAAAGAGCGCCGGGACATACCGGTTGAGCGATCTCAGGGCCAGAAGATAGACCATATCCCTTGAGCCAAACTCAGCGGTCTGAATTCCTCGCTGGCTCTTATACTCCTCCAGTTGGCGGCTTCGGGCGGAAATTTGATCTCTGATCTCCTTGATGAGATTGAAGAGAGGTTCTGAACTCGAAATCGTAAGAGAGGGGGGGATAAAACGTTCGGAGAGCCTGATCTCTTCTCCCATCCTCTCCAGCTCGGCAATGGGAATCAGGACATAGTCACCCAGGTGATCTCTTTCGGTTTCCCAGAAAAACTTGAGGGCAAAATAGAGTCTTTTTACCCGACCCTGGGGCCCGCCGGAGTGGAGGTCCTTCACCTCATCGGGGTCAGGCGTGGTGACAAACCGTGTGGCTACCTCAGAAAGGTTCTCCAATTTTTGGACAACGGTCACATTTTCGCCTGCCGGATTCCACTTCTTAAGACCGATCAGGACCGGGAAAGGTTTCCCTCCTTCAACCCATGCCTCTTCAAAAGGCCGGGCCTCCAGGATGGCATTGCCGGGGAATACGGCAAATGTTCCATCGGGGAAGAGAAAATGACCTTTCAGGAGATTGAAGGCCCTCATCCCCAGGGACGCCTTTTGAATTTCGATTCCGCCGATTCCCCAGAAGTGGGGTTCAATGAAATGATGGAAAGGGGCCAGGAGAGATTGAAAAGAGAGGTCCAGGAGTTGAAAATGTTGAGGTTGCAGGAAGAGCCCCTGATGCCAGAAAAGCGGTCTTTGGATATCCATTATTTCTCTTTCCCCCTTAACTCTTCAATCTGTTGAGGACCTAAAAATAAATTGAGATTGAGGACCCCCGGTTTTTGGGTGATCGTCCTCATGGATTTATCTTCAATGACCGGAATTTTATAGAGACGCACGACGTTCTCTTTCTGAAGTTTATAATAACCGGCCACGATCCCCACATATTGGGCCCCTGCAGGCCGGTCAAGAGACTCGGTATATTCCTTGTCGGGATGGAGGATGAATCGCTTCGCATTAGTGACACTCGGGTGAAACTTCGAGCATTCACAGAGTTTTTCCAATCCCCCTTTATCGTCAATCTGTTGATTGAATTCATTCGGGTCTGTTAAAAAGTAGATGCAGAGGACAAGGGTATGGGGGATACCCGAATAGAGATGAAGCTTGGGGTCGGTTTTCAGATAGAGATTGACGGCCTTCAGCTCATAGTCCCATTTGGGAGGGATAACGGTTTTGGAGCAAGAAAAGAGAAAGACCGGGAGAAGGAAAAGCAACAATACCTTATTATTTTTTTTCATTTTTTCACCTCCGGTCGGCATTATATAGTTTTTGACATGTTTTTTCAAATTCTCGTAACAACTCTTCACTGAACCGGCCTGATTCAAACCATTTCTTAAACTTAAGGAATCTTTCCTGATATATTTTAAAAAGCTCGGCCTTGCGAAAAGGGCCGAATGTTAAACCTCCTGCAAGGTCTGATTCCAAACGTTCCGGCCCGAGTTCCTTCAGAATTTCACCCATTTTGGCATGGCTTGCTTCCTGAAAAGCTTTATGGGCAATTAAAAAGGCTTCCTGAATCTGGGCGAGGTAGTGTTGAAGGGAATTCGTCTGCTCCTCTCGCTCCAACTGGGAGCCCAACTGGGAGCCAATGAAATGCCGGATCGTTTCAAGTTCAGGTTTTTGGCCCAATAGCGTCACATGGATCACACGGATGATCTGATTTAAGGAATCGAAGATGGTGTTTAAGGAGGAGGCTAATTTTTCGATGAGTTCTCCAGACGATAGATCCAAAGCAGAGACCCTTTCTCCCAACAGAAGAGAGAAGAGGCGGGAAAATTCTTTCGATTCGAGATCAATCTCCGGCCGGGCCCGGGAAGGACCGATTTCAAATTGGTGAATCAGCGCTTCAAGGAGGGTGATCTTTTCAGCGGCAGCCTCCTCCTCCCATACCTGTTCGAGATAGGCCTCAATCAATGTTTCAGCCCTCAAGGGGTCTGATTGATAAATCGATCTGATCTCCTGGGTCAACCTTTCCATGGAAATAGGACTACCTTTCTGCTTTGCCCCGGATCTTTCCCGGTTTCAGGATGACGGTTTCCTCTGAAAATTGATCCTTTTCGGATATTTCTTCAGGTTCATGAGCAGGCGGAAATCCTTCTCTCCCGGTCGTTCCCTGAGGAGAGAAAATCACTGTTTTTTGGAGAATCTCTTCTGTTTCCTGATCTCGAAGAGGAGGAGATGTTTTTTTTTGATAAGTTTCCGGAGAGATGATGAGGGTTTCATTTAATGCTTCCTCTGTTCCCTCCTGGGTTTCGGTTCGCCATTTATCGAGAATCTTCACGAGAATCCTATGAATGGCTTTGAACTCTTTGCCTACTCCTGAAAGGCTTCCCTCATGGCTATCCATAAGATTCCACTCGTTAATGAATTCAGTGCGTATCCATCTGTTTAAAACATCTGTTTCTCTTTTTCGCCCTTGTAAGTTTTGAAAGAATGACCAGGCGGTAAAACTTACTATACTTAAGGAGGTATTCAAAGTCAAGATTAAAGGTTTATTGAGAAGAATCCATGGGTTGTTTTCTCCTCAGGACTTTTTCTTGACTTTTTTCCGGGGGCCTGAATAGAATAATTCATCCTGAGAAGGATCAGGACTACCCCTTTGACAGGAGAGTAGAATGAGCCCCAGGGATGATATGATCGTATGTGAGGTAAGGGAAAGATGAAAAAAATCTTTTTCATCTGCACTTTTCTTTTCTTTTCCAATCTATTTCAAAGCCCTTCATTTCCGTTTTCCCATCTTCATGCCCAGGGAATGGACGAAACAAGAGAGTATCCTCTTCCTATGGTGGAAGCGGAGCAGATTCTTTCACGGTGGCTTACGGAATCGGGTTTCAAGATATTTCGAAACCCTGTGGGGGGCGGCCAGGTTCGGATAACCGCTTCGAAGGGGAGTGAGAGGTGGGAGGCGCTTCTAAAACCATCCTCACCCCTCGCCTCTTTTCTATCGGTGCGATATACCATGGATGGGCAACCGGATCGGACCAAGGCGGAAGCCCTGTGGGCTTTTATCGAGAATTATCTGAGGAGTCCTTCGTCAGAAGCAGATCTTTCGCAGGAGGTTCCTGCGCCGGTCTTATCTCGGCAGGGATCCCTTGTCTGTATCAAAGCCAAGATGGGTGAAAATCCAATACAGTTTTCTGGTTTCATAATTAACAAGGAGGGGCTCGTTATTTCTACGGCCCACGACCTTCAAGGGGTCCAGGAGATCATGGTCCTTTATAATCGTCACCCGTTCCAGGGCCATCTGGTCAAATTGGATCTGGAGCGGGATCTCTCTCTCATCCGGACTCCTCTCAGTCTCAATCCTTCCATTCCATTGACCAAGGCCAGGGATCTTTTGAAAGACGGGGAGAAGGTCTATGCCATGGGATGTCTTTCGAATCAGCATCAGAAGGTCTATTCCGGAATGATTGATGGACCGCTCAGGCAGGTGAACCATCTTCCTCTGTGGCAGGTGAAAATGGGAATTCTACCCGGGAGCAGTGGAAGCCCGGTATTTGATGCCAGAGGAGATTTTGTAGGAGTCGTCAAAGGGAGATATCGAGGATCCGATTCCATTGGTTTCTTAATTCCGGCCAGAACGGTTCTGGAATTCTTGAAAGAAAGATAAGGTCTTTTTGTGAACTACGGTCGTTATCAAATCGTCAATGAATTGGGAAAGGGATCGATGGGGGTCGTCTATTTGGCCCATGACCCGCAGATTGACCGGAAGGTGGCTTTAAAGGTCCTGCGCCAGGACCGATTGGGTGACGAAGCTTTTGTTCAAAGATTTCTCCAGGAGGCAAAAGCGATTGGTCGCCTCTCCCACCCCGGTATTGTCACCGTCTATGACGTAGGGCAGGATCATGGAACAGTCTATATCGCCATGGAGTTCTTGGAGGGAACTCCTCTCCATAGGGTGATGGAGGGTCAGAAATTGAATCCCCAGGAGATCATTCGCATCGGGATCCAGGTGGCAGAATCCCTTGACTATGCCCAGCAAAGAGGGATCGTTCACAGGGACATCAAACCGAGCAACATCCTTATCCATGCCAACGGTCAGACGAAGATAACCGATTTCGGCATTGCCCATATCGAAGATCCCACGGCCCCCACTCAGACCCAGGCAGGGGAGATCCTTGGAACCCCTGCGTATATGTCTCCTGAGCAGGTGTTGAGTCAACCTGTGGATGGCCGTTCGGATCTCTATTCCCTGGGGATCATTCTATATGAATTGAGCACTGGTAGAAAGCCTTTTGGAGGTGGAAACCTGGCCGCGATCTTTCGTTCGATTACCCAGGATACTCCTCCTCCGGTCGCGAAAATCAATCCGGCCATCTCTCTGAAATTTTCTCAAATTGTCATGAAATGTCTGAACAAGAAACCTGATGCCCGTTTTGGAACAGGCAGAGCCTTGGCCGAGGCATTGAAGGGCTGTCTCGAGGAAGAGGGTCCGGTTTCTGAACGGAAAAGCCGGAAGAGATTGAAACAGATTGCCCTGGCCTTCTTTTTCATTGCATTGCTGGGGATGGCGGGATACATCGGATGGACCAAAATCATCTCGCGACCGGGGCCGCCCCCTCCTGTTGAAAAGGTCATCACCACTTTCCTTAAGGTGGAGAGTATGCCGGAAGGAGCCCGGGTCTTTGTGGACGGGGAATTCAAAGGAGCCGCTCCGCTCAGGGCGGCCCTTCCCATAGGAAAGCGAGAAGTTCGATTGACCTTACCGGACTTCCATGAATGGGAGGCGCAGGTGGAATTGAAGGAGGGAGAGGAAATGCCTCTTCGCATTCGATTAATTCCAATCGCTGAGAAAAAACCTTAACCCTGTTGTTGCATTAGATTTGGCGCTCAGATTCATCGAACCTTTGGCTAACAGGGAGGATCCTTAAATCAATGTCATCTGCTGGATTAATCAAATGGTGACGTTTGGAAAAGATCATTGCAATACTGGAACCCGACTTTTTATGATGGTATCCAGTTAATTCAACTGAACCCTTATGCAATAGGGTTAACCCATGAGGAGGTGCTCACATGATGATTTTAAAACACCCTCTTTTTCTGATGATCTTAATCGTGGGAATTCTCTTTGGAAGCGAAGTCAGTTACGGTCAGCTCCCTCCCGGCCAGGCGGCCCCGGTTTTTTCCCTGAAGGATCTCAAGGGCCAGACCTACGATTTATCCCGGATGAAAGAACGGCCCCTCATCATCCTCTACTTTTTCGATGCGGAGTCGAGGCCAAGCCAGGAAGGGCTGTTGAGTCTCAATCAATTGACAAAACAGTATAAAGGGACGGACCTCACCACATGGGCGATAACCCTTTCTTCAAAAGACCGGGCGACAAAATTCGTTGAAAGCTCGGGCCTCAGCTTTCCGGTTCTCCTGGATGTTTCAAAGGTCAGCGATCTTTATCAAGCCAGACAGATCCTTCCAACGATTTGCACCATCGGTCCGGGCTTGAAAATGCTTGACTATTTTCAAGGGGGTGGGAAGACGACTGAAACGATGCTCGTAAGGCTTGCGGAAAGAGAATTACAGAGGAAACAGACAAAGTTAGCGAAGGCCCTCAGCGAAGAGGTGGTTAAAAAGAATCCTCAACATGTGAAGGCCAAAGCGGTCAAGGGTTACGCCGCCCTGAAGGAGGATAAGCTGGCCGAAGCGGAGGAAACCTTTAAGGATCTTTCTCAGCAAGGAGCTCAAGGAGAAATCATCGGGAAAGAAGGTTTGGCCGCAGTCTATGCCAGGAAAGGAGAGACGGAGAAAGCGTTACAATTGACCAGGGAGGTGGAACAGAAAGCTCCTGACAGGGCCTATGTTCATGTCATCAAAGGAGACATCCTCTACGGACAGGATAAGAAGAAAGAGGCGGAATCGGCTTATCAGACCGCTCTTCAGAAAAAAGAGGGGGAGCTTTATCAGGAGGCTGTTAAATATAATCAAATGGGCCGGTATTATGCCGGCGCCAAACAGTATCCGAAGGCGCGAGAATACTACGATCAGGCGCTCACCGTCGATCCTTACTATATTGAGGGGACGACAAACAAAGGGCTTACCTATGAGAAGGAGGGAAGATGGGATAAGGCGCTGGAGTCTTATCGTCAGGCCCTGGGTCTTGAGAAAACCGATCCATTTGCTGTCGTCCTGGCCAAAAAGGCACAGGAGATGATCGAGCTTCAGAGAGATGCGAAACGGAAGGAGAGAACGGATCAACTGATTAAGGAGCTTGCCGCGCGTTATCGAGACCAAAAGGCGGGCGCCAAAAAGGGGGAAGATACCTGGACTTCTCAGCCCATGGTCCTTTCCTTCGTCGATTTTCAGGAGAAGGGCGGTCTGGCTGAGAGAGATGGATTTTCAACAGTTCTCATCACCCAGTTGGCTGACCATCTGAACGCATCGGGGAGAGTCCAGGTGGTTGAACGGGTTCTGGTCGAGAGGCTTCTTGAAGAACTGAATCTCGGCTCATCCGAACTGGCCAATCCTGAAACCGCTCTCCATCTCGGCAGAGTTCTGGCTGCGAGACTGATCGGGACAGGTTCCCTCCTCTACCTCCCGCAGGGGACCCTTTTCAGCCTGAGGCTCATTGATACGGAGACCTCAGCCATCCCTCAAGTGACCAATAAGCAATTAGGCCCCAATGTTTCATTGGAAAAGGAGTTGTTCCATCTGAACCGCGACATTCTTAAAACGGTGATTTCGAAATATCCCTTGAGAGGCTATCTGGTCAAAGTGACAGGGGATCAGGCCATCCTCAATCTGGGCTCGAAACAGGGGGTGGTTTCCGGCACAAAATTTGAAGTGTTAGAAGAGCAGGAGCCCATCAAATATAAGGGAAAAGCCCTTCAGAGCGCACCCAGGGCGATCGGACAGGTGGAGGTCGTTCGGGTGGAGCCGGATCTATGCCATGTGAAGATTCTAAATCAGGAGAGGCCCCTTAAGGCGGATGATAAGATTCAGGAGAAGATGGAGGGAGCCGGGCCAAGATGATACCCATGCTTAGAAGATTTTTTGTTCCCTTTCTCTCACTCGGTCTGATTCTTGTTTCGTGCGCCTCCTCTCCTGACTTCAAGGAAAAAGGCGCCACCATAGCTGTCTGGGATCTGGACGATCTCAGCCCCGGGAAGACAGGTCGAGTTAACTTAGGAGAGATCCTCTCTCTCCGAATTATCGAAACCCTTAATAAAAGAGAAGGTTACAAGGTGATCGAAAGACAGCGTCTTCTCTTAGCCCTTGAAGAGCTCCGTCTCGGGACGACCTCGATCGTAGATGAGACCACCCGGTTAAAGCTTGGAAGAATTGTTGCGGCCCGATTCATGGTCTTCGGGGGTTATCAGATCATCGGAGACAAGATGCGCCTTGATTTGCGTCTGGTGGAAGTGGAGACGGGAAGGATCAAGAAGGCGGTTCAGAAGATTGCTTCATCGACCAACTTACAGGAATGGATCGATATGGCAGGGAGGGCGGCTGAGGAGCTGTGATCAAGCGTTAGAAACGGTAGGCCAGTTGTCCCCCAAGGGAAAAGCCTTTGTAGTTGCGTTCACTTCGAAAGAATGGAAATTCCGGGAAGAAAGCCTCCTCGTCATGCATCAGAAATCCTTTGACAAATAATTCCGCTTCAACATGTTTCCCAAATTTTCTCGTAGCCCCGAAGCCAAGACTATATTTTTCCCTCCGGCCAACGAAGCGGTTGACCGAACTTGAGAAAATGTCCGGATGGGAGGAATAATCGTTCTTTTGAATTAAGAGTACTTGAAAATGGGATTGGAAGGTGGTCTTGTCATCGAGGAAATACCTCAAGACAAAATCACCCACCCACTCCTTCCCGTGGCTATTCTCAGGCTCCGTTGAAAACCTTGGAAAAGACCCCAATAAATTTCGACCGGCTTGGTTCCTCTCCATAAGCTTATTCTTTTCTCTGAAGATTCCCCGAAAGGCAAGATCAGCGTCCCATTTTTTCCGGCTATGATGAAGCCCCAACCCTAAAGAGTAAAGCTCCCCCTCCTGATGGCGGATTTTGCTGGTAACTGTGAAAAAAGGAGAAAGATCTCTCTGCTTCCATTCGTTTTTTCCATACCAGGTATAGTTTCCGAAGAGGCGTCCCTGCCAGTTGGGAGAAAAATAGTAACGGACTTCCGCATTCGAATTAAAGATATCCCCTGGATCGTAATCCCTTATCTTTTGTGCAAAAAATGGGGTCTCCTGAGTAAATCCAAAATCATATTTTCCGCGCCAGAGATAACCAGCGCTGATCCCAAAAACCCAGTCTCCCAATTCCCTGGCCAGCGAAAGGGTGGGATTGATATTGAACCCTTCACCAAAATTATTGATTGAAATAAGGTCAGGGTCCATAATCGCTGCGAGGTCCTTTGCCCTGAGATCGGTTTTGCCTGTCGGAAGGTTGAAGTCAAGGCCAAGGAGAATGTCAACAGGCAGTTTTCCCACGATCTCATATGAAAAATTAAGTTTGGTGTCCAGGAAATGGGTCAAGGATCGATCTTCTTTATTGGAGAAGAACGCGAAAAAAGGTACTGGCTGAGCAATGCCATCGAAATGGGTGTAGCCATACGCCGTTAACAAGCTCAGAGAGATATCCCCGTGCCGGGCTTCCAACTCGATGGGTGTATAGAATTGTCTGCCTCGATTGTCTTCGGTATCCTTCCACCAGTCAAAAATAAACCCTGTCCGGGCAGTCATATCGAAGGCAGAGCCGATCCCAAACCAAAGAAGGAGGAAGACAAACGATAGAGCATATGCGTATCTTTTCATAGGACAGCACCCTCTGATCAATTTCTTCTGATCATCAATTTGTTGGACCTTGCCTTCTTATTGAAGAAGGCGGAGTGTCTTTTGGCGTTCTCGTCCTTTTTGTGGCATCTTCCGGTGACAATTGATCTGTCAGGGAACCCCGGTCTCTTAACGAACGCAACATGTCGCGGCTCCGCTTCTTTGAGTCAATCAGACCAAGAGCTTGGAGCTCCTGGAGAGCTCCCCTGGCGTTGCAGATCCTCGGGTCCTCTTCGAGCGCCTTCTCATAAAATTGGGCGGCCTTTTCATAATCCTGTAAATCGCTCGCCTGAATGCCTCTGAACAGGTTCATCAGGGCTCTCAGGTTCACGGAGCATGGCTTTCTTAGTTCCTCTTGTTCCTGTGGCGTCACTTCAATTTTTAACAGCTTGATGATTTCGAAAAGAAGATCCTTTTCGATACGGAACAGATCGGTCAAGTCTCCTTCGGCTGCCGGTTCTCCGAGTACCTTTTGACCCGGCACATCCAGGGGAAGCGATTGAATCTTGATCTGACTTGTCTGGCCTTTGGAAACCTCTCCCCCAACAAGCCACTGGACCCCCAACAGCCTTCCAACACGGGGTGCGGTCTCGGGTGCGACGAGTCCTGAAGTCCCGAGGCCCAGTTCCTCCACCAGGGCTTGAAGCCGGACTCTTTCCACAACCTGAAATCCTTTTATTTTGGAAAAATCGGTCATGAGCATAAGGGCAATGCCCTTTTGCAATGGATCTAAATCCAATTGTCCCGTTTTATTTTGAAAATAAGGAACGGCCAGGGTATTCCGGGTCGGGGCGGCTTTCAAGGCTTTTTCCTCTTCCAGCGCTTTCTTGGCCCAAGCCCTCATGTCCTTATTTACCACTTCCCCGGCCCATAGCATGGAGTTTGAAAAAATCAGAAGGAAGATCGCGCCCCATAATTTAAGAAATTTTCCTTTTCTCATCGTCCTATCCCCTTCATGAAGCGTTCCATTCCCTAAAAGATATAAAACAGAAATTCCGCCCTCATATCCATGGAATGGTATTTTTCAGGATGAACCGTAAGAAGCAAAATATTCCATTCCAACGATGTTGTCAAGCAATTTTAAAGTGGAGTTTCTCTTGACTTTTGGTGATGAGACTGAATAGAATTATTTCATTCCGGAGAGCCTAAAGACCTCTTCCGATGGTGGTTATGAAAAAATGAATATTCGAAAGCTCGAAGATCTCTTAAAGAATGTGAAATCAGGAAAGATCACCCTTGCTGAAGCAACGGCCCGGCTGAAGTCGCTTCCCTTCGAAGATCTGGGCCATTCGATGGTGGACCACCATCGAAGCCTTCGAAAGGGTTTTCCGGAAGTGATCTGGGGTGAAGGAAAGACGCCTGAGCAGATTCTTTCGATCATGAAGGGGTTAAAGGAGAAAGGCCAGAACATCCTCCTCACCCGCCTCGAAGAGAAGAAAGCAAAAACGATCAAAAAAATTTTTTTGAAGAGCCGTTACTACCCTCTTTCAAAACTCCTGACCTACCATACCCATCCGGTCGAATTAGAAGGCAAAGGGACGATCCTGGTGATCACCGCCGGCACAACCGATATCCCGGTGGCCGAAGAAGCGGCTGTCACTGCGGAAATCATGGGCAATCGCGTGGAAACCCTTTATGATGTCGGCGTGGCAGGAATTCACCGGTTGCTTTCCCAGAAGAAGAGACTGGAGGAAGCCCGGGTTCTCGTCGTTGTGGCGGGGATGGAGGGAGCGCTCCCCAGTGTGGTGGGAGGGTTGGTCGATAAGCCGGTGATTGCTGTTCCCACAAGCGTCGGTTATGGGGCCAGTTTCGGCGGGATCACAGCGCTTTTAGCGATGTTAAACTCCTGCGCCTCAGGCATCGCAGTGGTCAACATCAATAACGGATTCGGGGCAGGCTATATGGCCAGCCTGATCAACCGGTTATAACCCCCCTCGCCCCCCTTTAGTAAAAGGGGGATGCCTGCCTGCCGGTAGGCAGGGGGGGATTTGGAACTCTATATTCAATTCGGATGTCACGGAAATGAATGGAGCGATGTGGATCAAATATTTGAATGAGGGGATTTCCTTCTTCCTGCTCGTCGGCATAGGCCTTGTTCTCTATCGGGGACTTAAAAAAAACCAGAGCACCCTTTTAGAGAGGGAAGAGCTGTTGAAACGATATCTCCACTTTCGGGGA
>MGQQ01000002.1 GCA_001798855.1 Deltaproteobacteria bacterium RBG_16_49_23
TTGAATCTGCTCTATATACAGGCCTGTGATGGTTGCGTGATCCTCTGCCCGAATATATTTATCCCCTTGCGGAAACTCAAGGCTTTCCTTAAAGGCCATCCCTTCTAAGGTCTTAATGACCTTGGGGGTGTCCGCTCTGCTCTTCCATCCACTCTTCTCAATAGCCGCTTTTAACGCAAAGAAGGGTTCCCAGACTGCCCAGTCATAAGCGAGAACGAAATATTTGCCTGTGCCAATCTCTTTTCCATCGGGATCTACTTTAATCAGGTCGCGAAAGGCCTTATTGTATTTCGTGTCCAAACCTTCCAAGCGGGTGGGATAAGAACTCAAACAGTAAAGACCCTCCCCCTCGATGCCAAGTTTCTTCGGATCCTGTGCCGAAATCGCGTAGACCGCTCCAAGCCTTTTTATGTCTGGACGTACGGCATGCAGGTCTCTACTGAAAGAGAGAAAATCTGAACCAAAATTGGCAAAATAGACCGCTTCCGCCTCGGCGGGAATATTTCCTTTCAAATAAGGGAGCCAATCTCCTGTCCCCAAGGGTACCCGGATCGATTTAAGTACTGTCCCTCCCCTCGCAGTGATATATTTTGCGAATTCAGTCTCATTCGACCATCCCCAGGCATAGTTAACGACCACGGTCACCCATTTTTTCCCAAGGGTCCTCAAAGCAAATTCCGCCGCTCCTTTGCATTCCTGGGCAACATTTGTGCAGCTTTGAAAGACATATCGATTGCTCTTATCACCGGACAGTTCGGCAGCAGCCGAACAGGGGAAGTAAGGGGTCTTTAGCTCTTTCGCAATCGGAGCGCAGGCGACGGCTACACCCGAACTATTGGAATTGAAGACGAAGTCCACCCTATTGGTCTCAACCAACTTTCTAAATTTTAGAGCACCGACCGAGGGTTTCGATTCGCTGTCCTCAATAAACAGTTCAATGGGACGCCCCGCTATTCCACCCTCTTTGTTTACCTTATTTACTGCAGCCACCATCACCTTCTCATGAGAGTAGCCATAGGCGGCCAACCCCCCTGTCCTCTCAACAAGCAACCCGATCTTGAGGGGCTCCTTTTTTACCTGACTCACTGCCCTTCTGTCGCTCAAACCGACCCAGAGTGTAACGGTCAAAATCAATAAAAAAATGATGATGAACTTCTTCTGCATTGTCCTCTCCTCCTTTCAATCTTTTTTGATGACCACCTTTCAAAACCCTTAGTCGCTGCCTCCCTCCAACCATCTGGACTTTGAATGAACGTTCAATAGTCAATTCTAAACCATTTGTCAAGAAGGAAAACAGACCCAACATTTCCGAAATAAATGCAATTATAAAGCGATGGAGATACCCCCGTTCGACCTGAATTATATGGCTTTTGGAATCTATTTATGAGACACAACACTAATACGCTCTATAATAAAGAGACCGGATTCTAAGGCGTTGGAAACATCCCTGTCCGGGGACCCATCCATTTGCCTAAAAGTGCGACCCACCGAAAGGTTTAAAATAAGCTTGTCCTCAATCCTCCTTTGGCTCGATCGAGACAGTGGTACTGTAGTAAGCCGCCATATTTCCCGAATCAGAAAGAAGATCTTCCGTCAGCTGATTGGCGGCGCCCCCTCGCTTGAGCCACGTCCCGTGGGGCATTACCACCGTATCATCCCGGAGGCCCTCAGAAAATCGTGCCTCTGCAACCAGTTCTCCCACTGACGAGTTTAACGATACCTTCGCTTGATCCCGGATGCTCTTCTCCCGAGCCACGTTTGGACTGATAAATGCCTGGGGCATTTCCGGATGTTCTTCTTCGAGGATCAGGGAGTTCAGCCACTTTTCCCCAAGTACACTCAGGAGATGATAAGGACGCTCCTTTTCCTTCTCTTTGTAAAAGGTTTTAATAAATTCAAATTTTCCAGAAGGGGTCAGGAATTTCTTATCTGCAAACGCAACCATGGGAGCTATCGGACAGCGCACCGGTGACTCCATCACCCGCTCCAACAGGACGCCCGCCTTTTCCATGGGTTGTAAAAATCTCTTTAACCAGTCGCGGGTCGTACCTGACATCTCGTTTCTCAGTCCCAGCCTTCCGCCCAATTCTTGCACAATATGCAAGTCGGATTTACACTCCCCCAAAGGTTCTATTGCCTTATTGACCGGACCAATCCAATTATGCCCCCAGCTGACCACGACATCCTCCTCTTCGAGGAAGGTGGTGGTGGGAAGAAAGATGTGGGCAAGATCAGCGGTGTCGGTGATGAAATGGTCTACCACCACGACAAAATCGAGAGTCTTCAAAGCTTGAATGACCTTGTAGGAATTGGGACACGAGATCACCGGATTTGAACCGTTTATCCAGATCATTTTGATGGGAGGCTCTTCGGCATCGATGATGCCTTGCCCGAGGATGGGCTCCGGTATCTCCCGTTTGTATCGGACTGCCTCGGGTGCGAGGGTCTGCAGGTCAAAGTGCCTCCGGGTTTGGAACCCGTGGTTTACACCTCCTCCCGAAGTACCTATATTTCCAGTAATCGCGCCCAAAGCATCGATGAGGCGAATCATCTCGGGGCTATGAACCCATTTGTTTATCCCATAGCCTAAGAAGATGGAGGCAGGCTTCTGCTCGCCGTAGGTTCGAGCCAGTCTCTCCACGACCCGTTGTTCCAACCCGCACTTTTCCGAGACCTCTTTCATGGAGAAGGAGCCAATAAGTTCCAGATACTCCTTGTACCCTGCGGTATGGCTCCGAATAAAGTCCTGGTCGATCAGTCCCAATCTGTGGATCTCTTTAGCCATGCCCATCGCCAAATAACCATCGGCGCCAGGCCGGGGAGCGATATGCTCATCACAGAGGGGGGCCGTCTTCGTACGAACTGGATCGATGAGGATCAGGTGTGTCCCCTCGAGCCGGGCTTCTTTGAGAATCGGAAGGTAGTGGATCGATGTCTTAGCCGGATCCCTGCCCCAGATCAGGATCGCTTTGGCGTTCAAAAAGTCCTGGGGATCGTTTCCCAGGCGGACCCCCATATCGGCCTGCTGGGCAGCCATCACCGAACCGGCGCAGAGGGAACCCTTCGTCCCAGTGACGCCGCCCAAGAGATTGAATAACCTCCTGACCAGGTGCTTCGTTGCTCCCCAGGAGGCACTCCGCTGAAAGTGCATGATTGCGCCGCTTCCAAATGTCTCCTGAAAGAAACCGATCTTCTCGGCAATCGTATCAAGGGCTTCGTCCCAGCTGATTCGCTTCCAGCCACCGTTGAGCCTCTTCATTGGAAACAGGATCCGGTTGGGGCTGTATACCCGTTGGGGATATTTGTAGACCTTCCGGCAGAGGAATCCTCGCGTATGGCCATGGTCCGGGTTGCCCTTCAGTGCAACGACCCGTCCATCCATTACCCTGGCCAATACCCCGCAATTATCCGGACAATCCAGAGGGCACGTCGTGACAATTGTTTTTTCCATTCCACTCTCTCCTTCTTTAATTTCAAGTTAGCGCCCAAATCCCCCCTATCCCCCTGAACCTTCCGATCCACTGTGAACCCGTTTTACCAGAAAGAACATAGGAGAGCTTACCTCCATTATGGCTAGGCGGTTTCGACCAAGTCAAGCCCCGCCCACAAGGGCGGGGTTGACGGATAGCCGAGACTTTCCAGTCTCGGCGAAAATGTGGTTGCCGGACAGGAATGTCCGGCCTATCGGGTTTTTGAAATCGCTGTATTCATCCCCGCCCGTCCCGTCTATGTCGGGACGGGGCATTCTGCAGCATTTTCGCAAAGACTACCCCGATCCCTTCACGAAATGACAATGAGCTCATCCGTGTTGGTCTGATCTGAGAGGAGTTCCACTCCCGCCCCAGTCACCGCTACCATGTCTTTGTTCTGAAGGCCAAATCCCATGCCGGCACCATAGACGAGAGGCTCGATGCCCAAAACCATCCCCGCTTCAAGGTGGCTGTCGGAATATTTACCGACATAGGGTTCTTCATGTAAATGGAGGCCAATGCCATGCCCTACGAAGGAGATGGGAGGGAGCCCCAGCTCCATAAATTTCTTGAGAAAGGCTTCATAGATGGCACGGGCGCTGGCACCCGGGCGAATCATGCTCATCACAATATACTTACACTCCACCAGAGTCTTCCAGATCTTCTCTGCCTGCGGAGTAGCTTTCCGGACGACGGCCGTACGACACACACCCGCATGATAGCCTGCGATGATAGGAAAGATCTCAACCCGGCAGAGATCGCCTGCCTTGAGCACTCGTTGAGTGGGACCTACATTAGGATACTCGCTCCGTTCCCCGGTAGCGATGATCATCAGTTTAAAGTACTCAGCCCCGCGGGCGTAAATCCCTTTTGTAAGTGCTCCGGCGATGTCCATTTCTGTCATGCCTTCCCGGACAGTGGAGAAGGCCTCGACAATGGCTTCATCAGCGATGCGCGAGAGCCGGCGTAGCAGGTCAATTTCATGGGGCGTCTTAATCTGCCGCATCTGGTCATAAATCCTATCGGCCGGTTCAAACCTCACACTGGGCAGAAGATCCTTGACTTGTTCATAGTCTCCGGCTGGCAAATAGTTCATCTCGATCCCCACAGCACCCCTCCCTACTCCCATTTCAAGGAGAAGTCGGGCGAGTGTTGCCATTGGCCGATCTGTGAATTCTCCCCAGACTCGAACCTCAACGCCCGGGGCCTTGCTTCGAACCGTATTGGCCTCCATGTCAACAGCCACGAGGGCTGTCTTTCCGTCCCGAGTGACGACCGCTACATTATGTCTCCATCGCATAAGGGGCTGGGATGGAACGACAAACCCTGTGGTATAGGCAAAATTCTCAGGTGAAATGGCGACCATGGCATCGAGGCCTGCACACTCCATGGCTCTGCATTGTCGTTCGATAATCTCTTCTCTCATTTCTTATGCCTCGCTGGATTCCCTTCGGTCACAACCTTTAACAACTCCTCAATTGAGAGGCCTTCCAGGTTCATCTGTTGGAGGGTCAGACCTTCCCGGCAGTAATCAACCCCCTGTGCAATCGAGCTCAGGGTGATAAGGCTTTCCATGGTCGGGGTTGAGATATTGGCCAACCTGCCGAATTCAACCATCGGAACCAGACCATAACCCACATCTTCATGCAGATAGCGGTGATTGAGCGAAGGAGGAGATTTGATGGTTCGATTGGGATGGCTCTCCTGCATCGCCCGATAGACAGATCGGGATTGGCGCGCTGCTTCGGAGGTCAGACCAGCTTCACAGAAGTAGTCAATAAAGGTTGGAAGGAGAAGATTGAACTTCGAGCCGATCGCCAATCTTTCTCTGTCCACTGCCTCGATCACTCTTGCAACGGCTGGAGTGATCCCCTCTTTATAAAAGAGAAAGTCCCCGTTTTTGTACTCGATCCATCCTGTGTTCATCAACATCCCGGGCGGATGGATGACGGCATTGATATTCATCAGTCCTGTCTCAAGGACATGGGCTACGGGTTTCAGGTTTGGGAAGATTGGACGGAATCGTTTAACAAGCTCCTGGGTCTGGTGGGCGGGGATGGCGGCAAACCGGAGGTTCGTTGTCTCTCGGTATAGGGCGACCGTTGTTGTTCCTTCCATTCGACAGATATAGGTCAAGGTGACGGTCTCACAGAGGAGCACGGATGGAGCATTGGCTTTTGCAAGGGAAGAGGCGAAGTGTAGAGCCCCTCCCGTATGGCCCGGATTAAGGAAGACAATCATTCCCGGAGTTAATAAGGGAGCCAAAGCTTGGGCATAATACTCATGGGCAATGCTTGGAACGACGAGCATTACTAAGTCCACATGCTCCACCACCGACTTAAGGTCAGTGGTCATGAGGTGCGGTTTGGCTATGCCTTCTCTTACTCCTCTCAGTGTAATCCCTCCGGCCAGCGATGCCAATCGCCCGGAAGAACGACTGTGGAGATTCACCTCATAGCCCCGAAGCGTGAGGTCCGCCGCAGCACAGCAACCTCCATGACCCGCTCCGAGGATGGCAACTTTTCTGATTTCACTCATGACTCTTCACCTGGTAACGAGCGACTTTGGCTGGATCCACATCCATTCCCATGCCCGGTCCTTCTGGAACTTTAATGGAACCTTCAGAGAAGATGAAGGGAGCTCTGATCAGGTCATCTTTATAATAAATACCGGCCATCTGTCCTTTCTGAGCTTCTGCAGGTGTTGAAACGGGTACAACACAGGAGAGCATGATGCCAGGGATGGCTGCTGCAAGCTGGATGTTAGCCCGGTTTCCCACTCCTGTCTCAACAGAGCCGTTCACATTGCAGAGCAATCCTGCTGCTCTTGCCACAGCCGCCATCTCCATCGCGCGGAAGAGGCCGCCCGGTTTAGTGGTATAGATTGAAACGATCTCTGCGGCTTTCCTTTCAGCGATCTCTAAGACATCATGGGCTGTCCAGGCGCTCTCATCAGCCATAACCGGTGTATCAATGGCCCGTGCTACCTCTGCCAGGCGAGCAATCCCTTCTACTGGCTGCTCGACATATTTCAGCCGATAGGATTCCATGGAGCGAATGGTCCGGATCGCCTCACGGGGATTCGAATAACCTTGGTTGGCATCAACGCAGATATCTACCTCCGGGCCCACAGCCTCTCGCACTTGCCTGACAATTTTAATGTCCCGTTGGGGGTCAACCCCTACCTTGATTTTGATCGTCCTGATCCCTTCCGATAAGACCTGGACACATTCTCGAACCGCCTCCTCTATCGGCAAAAGTCCGATCGAGTGGGTCACATGAATTGAGTCTCGAGCGTGGCCCCCTAAAAGCATCCAGACCGGTACTCCGATAGCCCGACCTGCAAGATCATAGGCCGCCATATCCAGAGCGGCTTTTGCATAGGGATAACCTTTAATGGCTCCATCCATTCGCTGGTGCAACTCGGCAATGTTCCCCGCCTCGGCGCCTATCACTACGGGAGCAAGATAACTGTGGATAAGTTGGATCGTCATCCCCGGTGTCTCTCCATAATACCGCCCGTAGTCTCCGCCCCAATCTTTCAGCACGGGCGCCTCGCCCCAGCCAATGGTACCCTCATTCCCGGTGAGCTTTACGAGGACATACCCACCGATCGGTTCGGTTAGACCTGTCCATTTGTGCGCCCGGCGTACTGGCAACGAAACATGAAAGGTCTCGACACGTTCTATTGTTATCATCCTATTCCTCCTGACAAAGATGCAAACCGAAACTATTTCAGACTACTTCTCCAACCACAGATAATCGAACTTAACATTGGAGAGGGCACGGAAGATATTCCC
>MGQQ01000003.1 GCA_001798855.1 Deltaproteobacteria bacterium RBG_16_49_23
GATTGACTGGTTCCATCCCGGCCTCATTTACATCCTTGGAGCTTTTTTGATCCCCTTGTTCAGAGGAACGATCAAAAAGGGTTACCTTCTCCTGCTCCCCGTCCTGGCATTGATCAACCTTTTGCTCATGTCGAGGGGGGTATTTTCACCAGAGGGGAAGGAATGGATCCTTCCTTTCCTAGGATACGACCTGATCCTCGGCCGGGTTGATAAGCTGAGCATGGTCTTCGCCTATGTCTTTGTGATCGCCTCCTTTTGTATGATGCTTTATGCCATCCATATTAAGGAGGAGGGGCAACATGTGGCCGCCTATCTTTATGTCGGGAGCACCCTGGGGGTCGTTTTCGCAGGGGACCTCTTCACCCTGTTCTTCTTCTGGGAGGTGATGGCGTGGTCCGCACTTTTTCTCATCTGGTATCGAAGGAGAAAAGCCGCTTATGAAGCAGGCTTTCGGTATATCCTGGTGCATTTCTTCGGTGGGCTCTGCTTGTTGGGAGGTATCCTCTTACATCTGCAACAGACCGGATCCATTGCCTTTGAGACTTTTTCATGGGGATGGGGATTGAGCCAGGAGCATGTGGCTTCTTACTTAATCCTCCTCGCTTTCCTTATCAATGCCGCCGTTCCTCCTTTACACGCATGGTTGTCAGATGCCTACCCGGAAGCAACGGTCACGGGAGCCGTTTTTTTAACCGCTTTCACCACAAAGAGTGCGATCTACGTATTGATCCGAGGTTTTCCGGGTGCAGAGCTCCTCATCTGGTTAGGGGCGATCATGGCGGTGTATGGGGTGGTCTTTGCTGTCCTTGAGAATGACATACGGAGACTCCTGGCCTACCACATCATCTCCCAGGTGGGCTATATGGTCTGCGGTGTGGGCATGGGAGTGATGGGAACAGCGGCCGGAGAGATGGCCATCAATGGCGCGGCGGCTCATGCCTTCTGCCACATCCTTTATAAAGCCCTGCTTTTCATGGGGGCAGGCGCTGTCCTCCAGGTCACGGGAAGGAGTAAACTGACGGAGTTGGGAGGGCTCTACCGATATATGCCCGTGACGTTTCATCTCTATATGGTAGGCGCCTATTCGATTTCGGGATTTCCCTTATTCAATGGATTTGTGAGCAAGACCATGGTGGTTCAGGCCTCTGCGATGGGGCATCTTCCAATCATCTGGCTGATGCTTGAAGGTGCCTCCATCGGTACGTTCCTTCACACGGGGCTGAAGCTTCCCTGGGGGACCTGGTTCGCAAAGGAAAAGCCTGTCTGCGAGGCCAAGGAGCCTCCTAAGAATATGCTTGTTGCGATGGGTCTCACTTCCTTTCTATGTATCCTTCTTGGGGTGTACCCTAAACTCCTTTACGACCTTCTCCCTTATCCCGTCCATTATGAACCTTATGCACCGGGCCATGTGGTCTCCATGTCTCAACTACTCGGGTTCACCTTTTTCGCCTTCTGGGTGTTGAGAAAGAAACTTCATGGTGAGCCGACGATTACGCTCGATACCGATTGGTTCTATCGGATGGCAGGAAAGTCGGTGATCTGGTTCTGCGAAAAACCGCTGATGACCTTTGCGAGGTTCGTTGATGGGAAGGTGATGGACCTCGTTCACTTCCTTGCTTGGTTCAGCAGGAATCCTGCCGTGGCGTTCCACATCAAGAAGGAAGAAGTGAAGGTAAGAGTGAAAAAAATATATGCGAGTCCGGATCGGGTGGAGAAATATGTCCGAGACTTAGAGGAGAAGAGAAAGAAATATCCCGGGGAACTTCCAAAACTGACGGTAGGGGCTTCTCTGTTTTTGATTCTTTTTTCATTCGCCGTCTATCTCCTATTGTATTTATTAATGGCTTATTGAACATTTCATATGTATGGCTATAGTTTCTCAAGGATCGGTGCATCACCAAGAAGGTCAGAAGGGATATGATTGCTTGATCTCCTGTGATAGGCTGGTCACAGATGCCAACGTTCTCCATTTTTTTCTAAATATCATTTCTTCTTTGATTGACAGTCCTGTGATTTTTCAGTAAAGTCTATCCTGGTCGTAGGTAGATGGTTAAAAGTACCTATGAAGATCCATATTAGGATTAAAAACTTCATTTCAAGACACCTCTCCCCCACGAGGATTTTCGTCCTCAGTTTTGCAGCAGTGATCCTGACCGGTGGGATTCTTCTCTGGTTTCCTTTTTCAGCGGCCAAGGGTCCCCTCGCTTTTGTCGATGCATTGTTTACCTCTACTTCGGCGGTCTGTGTCACCGGCCTTGTTGTCATTGATACAGGGAAAGACCTTTCCGTGGTGGGTCAGGTAATTACTATGCTCCTCATTCAGGTTGGAGGACTGGGGATCATCACCTTCTCTACAGTTTTTTTTGTACTGATGGGGCGTGGAATCTCCTTCAAGGGGAGAGAGATTGTTCAGTCCACCTTTCTTCACACCCCGCGGAGGGATTTTTTGGTCATCGCAAAGTCGGTTATCCTGTTTACCTTCATCACCGAATCCATAGGAGCCCTCTTATTATTCATCAGGTTTTTTCAGGATTTTCCTTTCAACAGAGCCCTCTACCAAGCCATTTATCATGCTATCTCTGCATTCAACAATGCAGGTTTCTCTCTCTTTTCTGATAACCTGATGGGTTACCAGGGAGACCTGATAGTGAATCTGACCATTATGGGTCTCATTGTTCACGGAGGCATTGGTTTTATCGTTCAATACGAGGTTCTTTCTTGGTTCAGAGGGATTCAACAAAGGGTATCTGTTCACACGAAAATTGTCCTTATTACGACTGCCCTTCTTATTATTTCAGGTGCACTCCTTTTCTATCTTTTTGAAAGGAATCATATCCTTCGGGGGACCCCGATTCTGACCAATCTCCTGACATGCCTCTTTCAGTCCGTTACACCTCGTACTGCAGGTTTCAACACCGTAGATATCGGAGCACTGATGAACCCAACGATCCTTCTCATGATCCTCCTGATGTTCATCGGAGCCTCTCCCGGTTCCACAGGCGGAGGTGTGAAGACAACAAGTGCAGCCCTTCTCGGCCTTTTAATCTGGAATCGGATAAAAGGGAATGAGGAAGTGAACGTTTTCAATAGAACGATACCCCGTGAAATCATTGGCCGGACCATCTCGATTATCTTTGCCTCGGCCTTTTCTGTTGCTATTATCTGGTCCGTTTTGCTGATTGCTGGGGGGGGAAGTCCCCCAGTCGAAGAAAGCCGGCGTTTCTTTGTGGAATACCTCTTTGACACTGTTTCTGCGTTTGGAACCGTTGGGCTTTCTATGGGGATTACACCTAAACTGAACGATCTCCAGAAGTATGCGTTGATATTGATGATGTTTGCGGGGAGGGTTGGGCCCCTGACCCTGGCCTTTTCTCTCTCAAGGGGTACGGGGAAAAGAGGGCTGACATACGCTGAAGAAGGGGTGATGGTGGGGTAATTTCTCAATTTCGGATTACGGAATGCGGATTGCGGAATGAAAAGCATCTCAATATCGTGAGAGGTTAATCAATTGAGGAATGGAGAGTGTAAGATAATCTTATAAATAGGAGAGGTTCGATGAAACGAGTGATCGTGATTGGATTAGGAATTTTCGGTTTTAATATTACCAAAGACCTCTATGAGAACGGGATCGAGGTGATCGCCATCGATAAGGACAAAGAGATAATTCAGAAGATTAGGGATTACTCCACGAAGGCGATCCTTGCCGATGGAACGGACAAAGAGGTGATGGAATCGATTGGCATCCAGGAGGATGATGTGGTCATTGTATCCTTCGGAGAAGACCTGGCTGCGGCCACTCTGATCACTCTTCATCTCAAGGAGATGAAGATAAAGCATATCATTGTCAAAGCTCCCAATGAGGATCATAAACATGTGTTAGAGAAGGTAGGGGCAACAGAAGTAGTCATTCCCGAAAAAGAAATGGCAGATAAGATAGCGAAGAGCCTGATCTCCCCGAATGTCCTCGATTATATCCCTCTCTCAGAGGATTATACGATCTGCGAACTGGTTCCTCCCCCCGGTTTTATGGGAAAGACGATCGCAGAACTTCATCTGAGGAGCAGGTACCACATAGAAGTAATTGCCGTAAGGGAGGTGCTTCCCGAGAGGATCATAATGGTACCCCGCGCCGATTTTGTGATCAAGGATAGCGATATTCTGGTCGTGATAGGTAAGGAGAAGGATATCCAGAAGATCAAATAGTCTCCATCCCCGGTTTTTCTCGAAATCAATAAAGCCGTTTAACCTTTCAGCTTCTTATTAAATTCTGACCAAAGATATTTGAAATTTTGGCATCACCATTTCGTCATTCCTGCGGAAGCAGGAATCCAGGGTTTTCTTTGTGGGGTTTTTTCTGGATTCCCGCCTTCGCGGGAATGACAGGAATCATTGACCAGTGTTAGAGATAGATTCTCAGACTTAATCGTGTAAGAATCTAACCCTTGCTCTGACTCACTTTTTCTTTTTGGGACTTCCGAACATCTCATCTCGAAGTCCGGAATTCACCCTGTAGTTGGAATAGGAGATCTCAACTTTTCCGGTGACCCGCTGGGGAACCGCCGCAGGCTGGCCAAACTCTCTCATTTCAAACGATTCTTTGAAGGGAAGGTCGAGATGGAGCTCGATCCGCGTGGGAAGGTCAAACTCTTTGAATTTCCCATATTCGATTACTCCTTTGACTTCCTTTTCTTCAGAGGATGTATGAAATTCCCGGATCTGATGGCTTTCAATGTCGAGGATCAGAACAAAACTTTGTTTCATCTTTTTCGTATCTTTTGGATAGAGTTTCAGCTTGACCGCTTTCCGGTTGTCATAGGTCATCTCTTCAAGCAAACGAATGTCAAAGGCCTCCTTTTTGAACATAAAGGGATTGAAGATGCCGCCTTCCTTGGGGAAAAAAAAGACCTTTTTTGATTCCACCTTCATTTTGTCCGGGGGTTTAAAATAGAGCCTGGCCTGCATGTCAGGGGCGTTGAATCCCTCCATGTCAAAATGAACCCTGACATCCACGGTGTAATCCTTGAGCGCCGAATATTTTCTTTCCAGAGCGTCGAGATACCGCACCGCATCGTCCTGGGCAAAGGCCCAACCCGCCGAAAACAACAAAAGAACATAGATAAACCACAACCGTTTCTTCAACTTTTGATATCCTTTCTTGAATAGACTCCTAAAGCGATGAGGAACAGGAGGATCGAATGGAGGCCGAGTATCGCTGCGGCGCTCCCGATCTGCTGCCAGGGGATGGGATCATCCAGAAATCGCTGCCAGAAGGTCAGGTAGGTCGTGAAGAGGTAGGGTTTTAAAGATCGGAAAAAATCGAGCGGGAAATTTCCGATCACAAGAAAAACCACGACGACCGCCATCGTGCCGATAATCGGACCGACGGAGTTCTCCGCCAGGGTTGAAAGGAGAAAGGCGATGGAAGCCACCGTCATCATGGACCAGATCGCCGCCATGAAGGCCAAGAGCATCCGGACAGGAATTTCAGCTTCCTCGAGGTAGATGATGCCGAACCGGCCATAATGATGGATGATCAAATCGCCGCTGCCAAAAAGGGTCATCCCGAGGAGAATGCATAAAAGCCCAAGAAAGAGGACCAACCCGGCCGTGTAGAAAAGCGTCGTGATATATTTGGCTGCAATGATCCTGCTGCGGGAAGGAGGGCGTATCAAAAGAAGTCTCACGGTGCCCGAAGTCGCCTCGCTTGAAACCATGTCTCCTGCGACCAGGGTGATGAGGAAAGGGATGTGAATGTGGAGGCTGTTCATGATAAAGGCGGTGACAAACCAGCCGTTTAAAACATTCCCGGAGATGAGGAAATCTTTCTCGAGTGACCGCAACATGCGATACAGGATCTCATCGGCGCTCAATCTCATCACGACCTCTGTGATGATCACAATCAAGGCAATGACGCTGAAACCGATATAGGTCCGCCATCGGCTGAACGTCTTGACCGTTTCAAACCAGACAAGTTTCATATCTCCGATTTTCCTCCAGTGACCTTCAGGAAAAAGTCCTCAAGGGAACGATGGGGAGAGAATGATGAAACCGAGATCCCATGGGTCACGAGATACTTGTTCAGCTCAGGGGCCTGGCCGGGCTCCACCCGGACCTCCATCGCGTCATTCCCGACCGAGAGGACCTTCACCCAGGTGAGACTTCCCATCAACTCCAGGGCGGAATGAAAAGGGAATGCCTGGAGGGTGTAATCCGTGGCCTCCTTGCCCAGGAGCTCGGAGACCGTGTCCTGGGCAAGGAGTTCGCCCTTATTGATCACGGCCATTCTTGTGGCCACCAGTTCAACCTCGGAAAGAAGATGGGAAGAGAGAAAAATGGTCATGGATCTCTCGTGCGAAAGTCTCTTAATCAATTCCCTGATCTCTTTCATCCCCTGGGGATCGAGCCCCGTGGTTGGCTCGTCGAGGATGATCAATTCCGGTTGGGTCAGAAGGGCCTGTGCGATTCCGAGTCTCTGCTTCATTCCGTGCGAAAACGTCCTGACCTTTTCAAAGGCACGCGATTTTAACCCTACGACATCGAGTATTTCCATAATCTCATCGCTTCGGACGCTCCGGTTCATCGAGCCGAGGATCTGGAGATTCTTATAAGCGGAAAGGTAAAGATAGAAATCAGGTTTTTCAACAATGCCACAGACACGGGAGAGAACATCCTGGCGGTTCTGATGAAGATCCTTCCCAAACATTTCAATCGAGCCGGAGGTCGGACGGAGGAGGGTAAGGATCATCCGTATGGCGGTGCTCTTCCCCGCTCCGTTCGGCCCAAGAAAGCAGAAGATATCGCCGCGGTGCACTTCAAGATTTAAATTCCTGACGGCCCAGCGCTTCCCGAACCTCTTGCTCAAACCAAGCGTTCGCAGGACAATCTCTCTTTGAAGAATCTCTTCCATCATTTTACTCAAAAGATTTGTAATTTCCCTATCATTCCCTCCCCCTTCAAGGGGGAGGTTTGGAGGGGGATGGGTTAGATTGTAGCCTTCGTTGCAATTTACGTGAATGTATCTTCTTGTTCGTCTGGCCGGCTACAATCTAACCCATCCCCACCCTAACCCTCCCCTTGAAAGGGAGGGTTAGGGAATGATTCATTGCCTGCCTATCTCCTCAACCGTCTTCTTACGGGTTTTTCCGGAGATGACCAGTGTGATCTCCCCTTTTATCTTCTTCTCTCCAAGTGCGTTTTGAATCTCGCTCACCTTTCCTCTCAGGATCTCCTCATAGAGCTTGGTCAGCTCGCGGGTCAGGACGATCTCACGATCTCCTAACGTCTCAAGGATATCCTTTAATGCCTCCTGAATGCGGTGGGGGGACTCATAGACGATGAGCGTTTCCCTGACCTCCCCCAATTGTTTCAGCAGGTCCCTTCTCTTTTTGGATTTATTGGGAAGGAAGCCCTTGAAAAGGAAGGCGTCCGTTGGAAGGCCGGCAACACTCAGAGCGGTCATGACCGCTGAGGGACCAGGGATCGGAATAACCGGTATTCCGTGATCGACGGCCAGCCGGATGAGGCGGAATCCGGGGTCGGATATCCCTGGGGTTCCGGCATCCGAGACCAGGGCGACCCGATCGCCCAGCTTCAATCTGGAAAGGATGAATTCCTTCTTCTTCAGCTCATTGCCTTCGAAATAGCTGGTGAGCGGAGTCCGGATGTCAAAGTGTCTGAGCAGGAGAAGGGTATGGCGGGTGTCCTCCGCAGCAATCAGGTCCGCTTCATTTAATATCCGGATCGCCCTCAGGGTGATGTCCTCGAGATTCCCTATGGGTGTGGAGACGATATAGAGAGATCCTTTCTTCTTAGAGACTGTGTCGCAATTCGCCGTTTCCCCTTCGACACGCTCAGGGCGAACGGCTAAGTAATTGGTTTTAAATGTGGCTTTTTCCGTTCGTGGTGAGCCCTTCGACTCACCGTTCGCCCTGAGGGCTCTCGAAGGGACGAACGGTTTGCTTAGGACAGGCTTTGTCGAACCATGAATGGACTTACGACACGGTCTCTTGTCGGAGGAGGAAGCCATACCCTGTTCAATATCACTTCTTCAGGGATGGATCAAGAGCGCCGAAGAAAATAAGAGATTTCTGAAAAAGTTGAGAAATCCCAACTCGTTGTAATCTTTTTTAAATCTGTGTAATCATGAGGGCCTGTCGTCGTTTTTGAAGGGTCTCAAAAAAAAGTATTGACAATTGATGGTAAAAACAATAAATAGAACTATAGTTCAAAAACTGAGATTCGAGATCCTATGCCCGAAGAAATCTCTCCCGAGAAGAAATCGCTTGATCTAACAGAGGAGATGCCTCTGATCGAAGGAATGGACACGGATGAGGAGCTCCTTCTCGCCAGAGATTTGACCAGCTTCTTCCTTAAGACCTTTAAGGCCATCCGGTTTTATCCACCCGACAACCCTACGATCAAGGGGTTCAGAGATCAACTGCTCAAGAAGTCACAGTATTTTTTAAATAAATACAATTCCTTTACCTTGCAAATTGGCGAATTCACGCTCTCTTTTAAGGACAGGATCCTTTACGAAAATAGGGATACGAAATCAAGTCTTGGCTTTCTTCTTTATAAGGATGGGCTCAGGGAACTCCGGTTCGCGAAAGGGCTGGAGGAGTGGGAGGTTCAGGGGTTGATGGATGTCATCAGGGGAGGAGAGCATGTCAACCAAATGGAAGACGACCTCGTCACCATGATCTGGGAGAGGGATTTCGTGCACATCAGCTACCTTGCAACAGACGAATTCCTTGACGAAAACCCCATCCTCATTCCCGAAAATGTCGATCAATTCAGAAGCAAGTTGGTCTTCAAGCCCCTCGCCTATAACGTCCAGGTGGATCTCCTGGAGGAAGAAGAACCGGATCTGGAAAAAATGCTCTCCCAGACCGTGAGGGAGACGCCACTCAGGGACAGAAGTGTCTATTTCCTTACCCCTGAGGAAGTGGACCATTTGAGAAACGAGGTGGAGGGTGAAATTGACCCTGCCTTTGTCTTCAATGTAATCGACATCCTTTTTGAAGTTCTGACGCTGGAGCAAGAACAGGAACCCTATCAGGATGCTGTCAATCTCCTCCTGAAGATGCTGGACGGACTTCTCACCCTCGGCGATTTTCAGAGAGCAAGCGAGCTGTTGAAACGGCTCTATATCCTTGTCAAAACCTATGAACTCAAGGACTGGCAGGCCAAGGCCATTCATCAATTGATCGAGAGCGGCGGCGACGAGGTGAGGATTGAAAGGATTGGCAAAATTCTCGAGAGGGAAGCGGAGATCCGGCTAGAGAATGTGAACGAGTACCTCATCCTTCTTCAGCAGAGTTCGGTCAAGCCCCTCATTAAATTGCTGGGAGAGCTGAAGAATTCGAAGGCCCGGAGGGTGATCTGTGACGCCCTCTCTGAGATCGGCAAGAATGTCATTGAACTGTTTACTCCCTTCATCGATGACCGGCGGTGGTATCTCGTCCGCAATATCGCCTATATCCTCGGCCGGATCGGAAAAGAGAAGGCCCTTCCCTATATTCAGAAGGCCTTCAATCATGATGAGCTCCGGGTGAGGCGGGAGGCGGTCCAGGCGCTGGGATTGATTGGCGGTCCGAAAGCGGTCTCCCTGCTCATCAAAGCCCTTATCGACAAAGACGCGCGTATCCGGGCAATGTCTGCCATCAATCTCGGGAGAATCGGAAAAAATGTCGGTCTGTTCGCTCTTCTCGAAGTGGTCCAGTCGAAGGATTTTCAGAAGAAAGAGCCGGCCGAGATGAAAGCCTTTCTCGATGCGATCGGAATGGTGGGTTCCAATGAGGCGCTTCCGGTGCTTCAGCAGATGATCGAGAGGAAGAGTCTCTTCGGAATCGGCAAAAAGGATGAGACCCGGCCGGGGGTGGCCAATGCACTCGCCATGATCGGAACGCCGGAGGCGAGGGCGATTCTGGAGAAAGGAATAAATTCAAAAGAGGAGTCGATTCGAAACGCCTGTCAACAAGCTTTGAGAATGATTTCCTCCAGGGAGTCCCCAGTCTAATGCCGGAAAAACAGCTCTCCACACAGGAAGACCTCTCCAGCCGAATGGGAGCCGAATTTGTCGTCCGGTTATACCGCCTCCTCAAGGGCACGGCGATCTATGACCGGAACAATGTCGTCATGGATCAGTATGCCCAGGAGTGTCTCCAGGTCCTCAATCCCGTCGTCCAATCGGAGGACCACCTCTTTTTGAAGATCGTTCGGGACAATCTCTTTTTCAATAATGTGAAGATTCAGGTCAGGGCGGATAATTATCCCATCTTAAAGGCCTTTTTGATGGAGATGAAGAAGCGATGGATCGGAGAGATTGAGTTTTCAGAGGAGGTGAACAAGGAGCATCTCAAAGAACTTCTCTTTCTTCTTTCAGGACTGGAGGAGAATAACGAGGGCAATTACCTCTATGTTACGAAACAGCTGGAATACAAGGATATCGGACATATCCATGTGGGAAAACTGGAGTTTTTCAAGGATGAGGAGATCTATATTGATTCCGAGGACCAAAAGCGGCGTTCCAAGGAGGTCTACTTTAAGTCGATTAATATGGTCAAAGAGGTGATGGAGGGCATTAAGAGCCAGAAGGTCGTCAATATACGGAAAGCTAAACGCCTCATGCAGAATGCGGTCAATGCGATCATGCAGGACGATTCGGCGTTGCTGGGATTGGCCAACATCAAAAATTATGACGAGTATACCTTTAACCACTCGGTCAATGTGGCCATTTATGCCATCGCCATTGGCCAGAGGATCGGTATTCCCAAGAAGCACCTCTCCCATTTGGGCATGGCCGGCTTGTTCCACGATATCGGCAAGACGAGAGTTCCCAAGGAGATTCTGAACAAGGCCGGGAAATTGAACGCAGAGGAGTGGGAGGTGATCCGGGCCCACCCGGTCGTCGGGGCAGAGATGGTGATGAGGATGAAGGAGTGGGGAGAGCTCTCCACACGGATGATCACCGGCGCCTTCGAACACCATCTCAGGTATGATTTGAGCGGATACCCCAGGCTGACGCGAAAGAAGAAGGTGTCCCTTTTCGGAAGGATTATCACCCTGGCCGATTTTTACGATGCCCTCGGAAGGCCAAGGGTTTACAATCGGTTCCCCTATGTGTCGGAGAAGATTCTGGGATTGATGATGGAGCGAAGCGGAAAGGATTTCGACGCCATTCTGGTCAAGGTCTTTGTAAATATGATTGGCATCTTTCCCCTGGGCACCCTTGTCCTTCTCAATACCAATGAAATGGGCATCGTCGTTCAGATTCAGGAAGAGGCCGACCTGATTGACCGGCCGAAGGTCGCCCTTCTCTTTTACAAGGAGGGCCAGTACCGGAAGGGGAAAGTGGCGGACCTTACGGAGAAGGATGAAACCACCGGTGAATATAAGTGGAAGATCGTGAAGACACTTGACCCCAATGAGTACAGCATCAATGTCGCCGAATACCTGATTTAACCTCCATAATTGTTAAAAAAACTCTCCAATCCCCCCATCCCCCTCCTGACCTCCCCCTTGAAGGGGGAGGAATCACGCGAAACGCATGACGATTACCCTCCCCTTCAGCCTGCCTGCGCGAAGCCGCTTCGGCGAAGGCAGGGGGGAGGGTTGGGGTGGGGGTGGGGTTTTATGCTAAAGCCTAAATTGCACCAGTTATAAGTTCCCTCCTTGTATCCAGCCCCCAAGATATGGGACACGGTTAGTTTGTTAAAGGTGGGTAAGGGTGGGATTACCCATTGTCAGCATTAACTTTTCCTTTTGCTTCTTCCCACAGGAAATCCATTTCGGAGAGGTTGGATTGATCTATGGACTTCCCTCTTTTCCGGAGCGATATCTCAATATAATGGAACCGGGAGATAAATTTTTCTATGGTCCTTCTCAAGGCGTCTTCAGGATCGATCTTGAGAAACCGGGCCAGGTTGACCAGGACAAACAGGAGGTCGCCGATCTCTTCGCGCATTTTCTTCCGGTCTCCTGAAGAGAGAGCCTCCCGGAGTTCTTTCCTCTCTTCATCCATCTTTTTCAAGATCCCCGCCAGGTGCGGCCAATCGAATCCTGCGCTTGAGACCCTCCGGGTGATCCGGTCAGCCCGGGTGAGCGAAGGGAGATCTTCGGGTATTCCGTTAAGAAGGGATCGGGTTTTTCCATGGTGAAGTCGATTGACCCCGTTAGAAATAATGCTCCGCTGCTCCCTCCGGGCCAGAGGCCCTCTGGGCCGGCGGCTGCGGGGGGGGTGTGGGTTACATTTCAAAATAATTCCGGCTGGGTTTAACCCGCTTCGCTTGCGCGACAGCGCGGCGAGTGCCCCGCTGGAATTTCTAACGGGGTTGACTGATTTGATTCGCTTAGTCGTTTTTTTACGAGTCAACTTTTTTGCCCTCCTTCAAGCCCTCTATTTCCTTGATTAGCCTCATTTTTTGTGTTAAATAAATATCCTTAAATTGAGGATTTTGCAAACATTTTGACGGATGAATGCCTGAAAGGGTTTCCGAAAAGAGGAAATGACAATGGATTATCGAAACACGCTCAACCTTCCGAAGACCGACTTTCCCATGAGAGCCAATCTGGCCAAGAGAGAGCCTGACTTGTTGAAAATGTGGGAGGCTAATGGAACTTATGAGAAATTGATCCGGCAGGCGAAGGGGAAGACAAAATATATCCTTCACGACGGCCCGCCCTATGCTAACGGGAATATACACATCGGAACGGCATTGAATAAGATCCTGAAGGATTTCATTGTGAAGTCGAAGTTTATGGCCGGCTTTAACAGTCATTATGTGCCGGGCTGGGACTGCCATGGACTGCCTGTTGAGCATGAGGTTGAGAAGGGTTTTGGAAAGAAGAAGGCGGATCTCTCCATTGTGGATATCCGAAGAAGATGCAGGGATTATGCAAATAAATTTGTAAATATTCAGAGGGAGGAGTTCAAAAGGCTCGGCATCTTCGGAGAATGGGAGAACCCCTACCTGACGATGAATTTTGCCTATCAGGCCACGATTGTCAGAGAATTCGGCAAGTTTCTCCTGAATGGTTCGGTCTATAAGGGGAAGAAACCCGTTCATTGGTGCCCCACCTGTAAGACAGCCCTTGCCGAGGCCGAGGTGAAGTACGAAGATCATCGCTCCCCTTCGATCTACGTGAAGTTCAGAATGATCTCAGACATCGGAAATGAATTCCCGGGCCTAAAAGAAAAACCCCTCTATGTGATCATCTGGACAACTACTCCCTGGACGATTCCCGCCAACCTGGCAATTGCCCTCCATCCTGACTTTACCTATGTGGCCGTCGACATCGGAAAAGAGATCTATATCCTGGCCGAGGGCCTTCTCGAGACAGTGATGGGAAAATTCGGAATAGGGGATTACCGGGTTCTGGAAAAGTTTCCAGGCAGAAGATTGGAAGGGTTCAAAACCAGGCATCCCCTCTATGAGCGGGAGTCGGTCATCGTCCTTGCGCCCTATGTCACGCTCGATGCCGGCACGGGATGTGTCCACACAGCGCCCGGCCACGGACAGGAGGACTATGAGACAGGGGTGGAATACGGGCTTGATATCTACAGCCCTGTCGATGATGACGGACGGTTCACAAAGGATGTGGCTTTCTTCGCCGGGCAGTTTGTATTCGACGCCAACTCCGCGGTCAATAAGAAACTGACGGAGGCAGGAGCGCTCCTGAAAGAGGAGGTGATGGTTCACTCCTATCCCCATTGCTGGCGGACGAGCGAGCCCATTATCTTCCGGGCAACGGAGCAATGGTTCATATCGATGGACAAGAAGGGATTGAGGAAGAATGCCCTCCAATCGATCAACGAGGTGACCTGGATCCCTCCCTGGGGCAGGGACCGGATCTACGGGATGATCGAAAACCGTCCGGACTGGTGCGTCTCCAGGCAGAGGGCATGGGGAATTCCCATTACCGTCTTCTACTGCTCCTCCTGCCGGCAGACGCTGGCCACTGCGGAGACGATTGAGCATGCGGCAAAACTTTTTGAGGAGCGGGGAGCGGATGTCTGGTTTGAAGAAGAGCCGGCCCGCCTTCTGCCGGAAGGAACCCGATGTTCCGGATGCGGAGGGAGCAAGTTTAAAAAGGAGATGGATATCCTGGATGTCTGGTTCGATTCAGGGGTTTCGTATGCCGCTGTCCTGGAGAAACGGGATGAGCTTCAGTTTCCGGCAAGCCTCTACCTCGAAGGAAGCGATCAGCACCGCGGATGGTTTCACAGCTCTCTCCTCACCTCGGTGGGAACAAGGGGCTGTGCGCCCTATGTTTCGGTCCTAACCCATGGGTTTGTTGTGGATGGAGAGGGCAAGAAGATGTCCAAGTCCGCAGGAAATGTGATCGCTCCCGGAGAGGTGATCAATAAGCTGGGGGCCGATGTCCTGAGGCTCTGGGTTTCGGCAGAGGATTATAAGGATGACATCAAGATTTCGGATGAGATTCTGAAACGTCTGGCCGATGCCTACTTTCGGATCCGGAATACCTACCGGTTTCTTCTTGGAAACCTCTACGGTTTTGATCCTGAGAAAGACCGGGTTTCCTATCCGGACCTCTATGAGATAGACCGGTGGGCTCTCCACCGGCTCCAGAAACTGATCTCCAGGGTCAGGGAGGCCTATGAGCAATTTGAGTTTCACGTCGTCTACCACAGCGTCCAGAATTTCTGCGCGGTTGAGATGAGCTCAACCTATTTTGATATCCTGAAGGATCGCCTCTACACCTTTTCAAGCCATTCCCGGGGCCGGCGTTCCGCACAGACAGCCCTCTATGAGATTTTAAAAGGTCTGACCGGGCTGATGGCTCCCATTCTCTCCTTTACCGCCGAGGAAGTTTGGCAATATCTTCCCGGAGGCGCAGGGAAGCAGGAGAGCGTCCATCTCACGGAGTTTCCGGCCATTCAAAACGAGTGTCTGGATGAGGCGCTGAACGAGCGATGGGACAGGATCTGGGAGATCCGCACGGTGGTGATGAAAGCCCTTGAGGAAGCCCGCAAAGAGAAAAAGATCGGCCTCTCTCTTGACGCCAAAGTCCATCTTCATCTCCCCCAGAAGGATTATCATTTCCTCCAGCCCTACGAGAAGGAGTTGAAGTCAATCTTCATCGTCTCCTCTGTGACCCTTTACCCTGCTCAGGGCGGGGAAGAGAAAGGAGTGAGAGCCGAGGTCCTTCGCGCGGATGGGGGGAAGTGCGAGCGGTGCTGGAACTATGATGTCAGCGTTGGCAAAGATCCGGACCATCCGGCCGCTTGCGGAAGATGTGTCGAAACGCTCAAAGGTTAACACCAATGCGGATCTCGGAATGCGGATTTAGTTTCAATTTAATGGTTTGAAATAAATCTTTTAAAATCTCTCCCCGCCTCCCTTTGCCCTCCGGGTCAGAGACCGCTCTGGGTCGGAGACCAAAGGGAGGTGAAACATCTCCCCCTTTTGACAAAGGGGGATTAAGGGGGATTAGACGACCTTTTTCAAAACGCTAAAGTGTTACGGAAATTTCAAATGAAACGTAAATACTGGGTGTTGTTGATCTGTTTGGTCTTTATCATTGCCCTGGATCAGTATACCAAGTACGAAGTTCAGCGGAAAATTCCACTCCATCGCTCCATCAAAGTCATCGACGGATTTTTTAATCTCACCCACCTGCGAAATACCGGCGGAGCCTTTGGAGTTCTCGGAGGCGAGAGGGGAGGGATTGGCTCTTTCTTCTTCATCACGGTCTCGCTGGCAGCGGTCGGAGTGATCCTTTACCTCTTCCATAAGGCGAAGGAGCATGAACGAGTCCTCTCTCTGTCCCTTTCCCTCATTCTGAGCGGAGCCATTGGAAATCTTGTCGACCGAATTCGGTTCAGAGAAGTGGTCGACTTCCTCGATTTTCACCTTTTCTCCTTTCACTGGCCTGCTTTCAACATTGCGGATTCCGCCATCACCATCGGCATCGGCCTGATGGCCTTTGAGTTGCTGTTTCATGATCGTAAAAGAAGCGCCAAAACACAAGCACTCAATCCCAAATAAATTCCAAAAAAATAATTGTATCAATTTAATGGTTTGAAACTAAACTTTTTAAAATCCCACCCAACCTCCCTTTGCCAAAGGGAGGAGAAATATTTCCCCCTTTTGACAAAGGGGGAGTAAGGGGGATTAGACAACCAAACTATGTTTCCCATCCTTTTTCGCCTGGGTAGTTTGAACATTTATGCTTACGGGTTTTTCACCGCTATCGGTTTCGCCCTGGGTTTTTTCCTCGCCGTATGGAGAGGCCGGGAAGAGGGGATTCCCTTTGAAAGGATGGTCGATCTCCTCTTCTGCATCGTGTTGTCGGCCATCGTCGGATCGAGACTCTTTTTTGTCCTGGTCAACCTCGAACACTACCGCAATCATCCCCTTGAGATTTTCAGGATCTGGGAGGGTGGACTGGTTTTCTACGGAGGACTCCTCCTCGCCGTTGCCGTCTCCCTTCTCTATTTGAAGTGGAACCGGATCCCGGTATGGAAGGTTGCTGATCTCTTTGCACCCTCCATTGCCCTGGGGCTCTTTTTCGGCAGGATAGGCTGTTTTTTTGCCGGGTGCTGTTATGGAAAGGAAACCTCTCTTCCATGGGGGATCACCTTCACCGATCCAAACTCATTGGCCCGTCTGAACGTCCCTCTTCATCCCACACAGATCTATGAGGCCATCAGCGGTCTTGCCATCTTCTTTTTTCTAAACCGGAAGAGGAGGAGTAAGACCTTCGATGGCCAGATCTTCTGGCTTTTCCTTCTCCTCTACTCAGCCATTCGCTTCCTGATCGAATTTCTGCGGGATGATCCGAGAGGATTTCTCTTTGGAGAGGCCCTCTCCATCTCCCAGGGAATTGGAATCTTTTTGGCCATGGCCTCCCTTTTTATGTTATTCTATTTAAAAAGCGAGCGAAGGAGGTAGAGAAGGTGGCTCTTCTGGAAATCCTCAAATATCCCCATCCCCTTTTGAAGAAAAAATGTGAAAAAGTGGAACGGATTGACGAGGAGGTAAGAAGATTGATCCAGGATATGAGAGAGACGATCTATCATGCCAGCGGCATCGGACTGGCTGCATGCCAGGTTGGCATTCCACGGAGGATCATCGTTGTCGATGTCACCCCCATCGACCCCGAAAAGGACTTCTTCGCCCTGGTCAATCCGGAAGTGATCTCCGAAGAGGGTGAAATGGAACATGAGGAAGGATGCCTGAGCGTGCCGGATTGCTCGGAGAAGGTGAAGAGGAAAGAGAAGATTCTGGTCCGGGGGCTTTCTCCGGAGGGAAATATGATCGAGGTTTCAGGGGAGGGGATACTGGCCATTGCCCTTCAGCATGAAATCGATCACATCAACGGAATGCTCATCCTCGATCGAATCAGCCGGCTGAAGAGGGAGATCTACCGGAATAAGTTAAAGAAGGAGAGACGAAAGGAAGAGAAATCTTGAGTCCATCTCCCTGGCGTTTCGTCTTCTTTGGAACTCCAGCCTTTGCCCTCCCTGTTCTTAAGGGGCTTCTGGAAGGGCCGGATGAGGTTGCGGCAGTGGTCACCCGGCCGGACCGGGAAAGAGGGAGGGGAAAAAAGGTAAGCCCTTCCCCGGTTAAAGAACTTGCCCTCAGATACGGGACTCCTTTGCTGCAACCGGAAAAGGTGAAAGAAAGGTCCTTTCTGGAGGCTATGAAAAGCCTTGAACCTGACCTCTTTGTGGTGGTGGCATTCGGTCAGATCCTGCCGAAGCCCCTTCTGGAGATTCCGAGATCCGGCGGGATCAATGTCCATGCCTCTCTTCTGCCTGTGTACCGGGGAGCAGCTCCGATCGTCTGGGCGATCCTAAAAGGGGAGAAGGTGACTGGGATCACAACGATGCTGATGGACGAGGGGATGGATACCGGAGACATCCTGATGCAGACCGAGATCCCGATAGAAGAAGAGGATACCGGAGAAACCCTTCAGGGAAAGTTATCTTCTCTGGGCGGACGATTGCTCCTGGAGACGGTAGAAAAGATGAAGACAGGCAGTCTCACCCCTTTGCCGCAGGACCATTCGAAGGCGACCTACGCTCCTCCCCTTAAGAAGGAGGATGGCCGGATCGATTGGAAAAGACCGGCAGAAGAGATCGATCGTCAGGTCCGCGCATTCAATCCATGGCCGGGGGCGTTTACCCGGTGGGAGAATCGATTGCTCAAGGTCTATCGGGGAGAGGTTCGAAAGGGGATATCCCGGACCGGGGGAGGTTCGGTCGTCTGGGTGGGATCTGATTTTATTGAGGTTGAAACAGGGAGCGGTTCTCTCCTGATCAGAGAGGTTCAACTGGAGGGAAGGAGAAGAATGAATGCCCGGGACTTCCTCTCAGGGCATTCCGTTCCTGTCGGTACGGTCTTTCATTAGATTTCGGATTTCGGATTCCGAAATCCGAAATAAGATTTTGGAGTTACTTTGGAACCCAGGCCTAAAAAGAGAATCTTCATCGGACTGCTGGTCCTGACCTGCCTGATTCTATCTTTTCTTACCTTTCTTCTCTGGTATGTTCCGCTGGTAGGGTTGAAGAATATCCATTCCTCTTTGCCATTCCTCTATAGCCTCATCCTTGCCATCTTCGTTTTCTTTATGTTCTCCGGAGGTTTGCTCCTTGTCTTCACCATCTTCCGGGGCAAAGACATCCTCTTTTCTCAGAGACTGAGAGGCATCGTGGCCAAGGTCCTCTTTCCCTTCATGATTCTGATGGGAAAAATCGTAGGGGTGTCAAAGGAGAAGGTTCAACAATCCTTCATCGAGCTCAATAACCATCTGGTCCGGTCAAACCATCAGAGTGCAAGACCCGGCCGGCTCCTTCTCCTCCTTCCGCATTGCATCCAGGATTTTGACTGCCAGATCAAGATCACCGGGAATATCAAGAACTGCAAAGGATGTGGGAAGTGTGAGATCAAAGACCTGATCGAGCTGTCAGACCAGTATCAGGTAAAGATTGCGGTAGCAACCGGAGGGACGCTGGCCCGGAGGATCATCGTTGAGAACAGGCCCGAGGCGATCGTAGCGGTCGCCTGTGAACTCGATTTGACGAGCGGCATTCAGGATGCCTATCCTATCCCGGTCATCGGCATTCTCAACGAACGCCCCTTCGGCCCCTGCATCAATACGAGAGCCGATATTCAAAAGGTGAAAGCCGCGCTTCTGGATATCCTCGAACCCGGATCTCCCCGGGAATAATTTGACGTAATAATTTAGCTGTTTGAAACAAACTTTTTAAAATCCCTCCCCACCTCCCTTTTCCAAAGGGAGGAGAAACATTTCCCCCTTTTGACAAAGGGGGATGAAGGGGGATTAGATCAGTTTTTTCAAAGAGGCTAAAGTGTTACGATTTGACAAATATACTCGAAATCATTATATTAAGGCTCGTAAAGGAGGTTACCATAAGAGATGAACTATTTTAAAACATTTCTTTTAATGCTAAGTTTGGCCGTCCTCTTCATCCTTGTAGGTTCGGCCATTGGAGGAAAGACCGGGGCGATTTATGCCTTCATCTTTGCCGCCCTGATGAACTTTTTTGCTTACTGGTTCAGCGACAAGATCGTGCTCAAGATGTACGGAGCCAAGGAGGTTTCCCAGTCAGAGGCTCCTGAGCTTCACCGGGTCGTTGCAGAATTGACAAACAAGGCGAGCATGCCGATGCCCAAAGTCTATATCATGGAGAACGATACTCCCAATGCATTCGCCACGGGAAGAAATCCCGAACATGCCGCGGTGGCTGTGACAACCGGTCTGATGAGAACCCTCTCCAAGGAGGAATTAACAGGGGTCATCGGCCATGAGCTGTCCCATATCAAGCACCGGGATATCCTCATCAGCACTATTGCAGCGACGATCGCGGGCGCGATCACCATGCTCGCCTCCATTGCACGATGGGGCGCAATCTTCGGGGGAGCGCGATCCGATGATGATGAAGGAGGCGGGGGAGGGAACATCCTCTTCGTCCTTCTCTTCACGATGGTCGCCTCCGTTGCCGCCATGCTCATCCAGATGGCGATCTCCCGTTCGAGGGAATATTTAGCCGATCAGGGCGGAGCGCACCTCAGCCATCCTCTCTCGCTTTCAAAAGCCCTTGGAAAACTGGAGACGGCTACCCAGCGGATTCCGATGGAGGCCAATCCATCGACCGCCCATATGTTCATCGTCAATCCATTAAGAGGGGGAGGAGTGCTCTCGCTTTTCAGCACCCATCCTCCCATCGGAGAACGAATCGCCAGGCTTGAAGAGATGGCGAGAACAGGAAGGTTTTGAGGAAAAAAACCCCAAGGGCCATCTGCCTCGAACTTCTAAACCGGATGGAGAAGTCGGATGGCCATCCTGATCACCTTTTAAGCGACTCCTTCAAACAATACCGTCACCTTACTTCTCTCGATCGGTCCTTTCTCACGGAATTGACCTATGGCGTCCTCCGGTGGAGGGAAAAACTTGACTGGGCAATTCGTCATCTCTCAAAGATTCCATATGAAAAGGTCGAACCGGAGACGGTCAACATCCTCCGGATCGGACTCTACCAGATCCAATTCCTGACCCGAACCCCGGCGGCGGCTGCCGTCAATGAATCGGTCGAGTTAGCCAAAAGGTTTCGAGGTCCTGGGGGAGGCGGCTTTGTCAATGCTATCCTCCGCTCCTTTCTCCGGAAGAAAGAGGAGGTCCCTTATCCGGAGATCGAACATGACCCGGCCCTCCATCTCTCCGTCATTCACTCCCATCCCCTCTGGTTGGTCCGGCGATGGATCGAGGAGATGGGCATTGAAAAGACATTGAGTGTCTGTGTCTCCAACAACCGGATTCCATCTCTCACCCTCCGGACCAATACCTTGAAGATAAACAGGGAAGAGTTGATCGAGAGGTTGAGGAAGAAGGGATTGAAGGCGATTTCAACCGATTATTCGCCGGATGGGATTCTGCTGGATGATCCTCCACCCGTCTCTGAGTTATCCTTTATCAGCGAAGGCCTTTTCATCATTCAGGATGAGGCTTCTCAACTGGTCACCTCTGTCCTGTGTCCGATGCCAGGAGAGCGAATCCTGGATGGCTGCGCCGCGCCCGGAGGGAAGGCGACCCATATCGCCCAAAGGATGGGGAATGAAGGAGAGGTTTATGCGCTGGACCTCACGAAAGATAAGCTGGCCCTCATCGGGGAGATGTGCCAGAGACTGGGGATAAAGATTATAAAAAGTTTGAAGGGAGATGCAACTCAATCCCTTTCCGCTTTAAAGGGAATGACATTTGACCGCATCCTTGCAGATGTTCCCTGTTCCGGCTTTGGAACGCTCCGGAAAAACCCGGACTTGAAATGGAGAAAGGGAGAGGGGGATATAAAGCGATTGAGCGAACTACAGCTGGCGATTCTGGATAATCTCTCAGGGTATGTGAAAAGCGGGGGCATTCTCGTCTACAGCACCTGCACGGTCTTCCGGGAGGAGAATGAGGGGGTGGTTGAACATTTTCTGAAGAGCCATCCCGATTTTCAACTGGAGCCGATTTCCGGTCTTCTGCCGGAGAAGTGCCATTCCTTCATCGAAGGTGGATACCTCAAAACCTTCCCCCCCAAAGATGAGATGGACGGGTTTTTTGTAGCAAGACTGATTAGGAAAGATTAGGGAGATGGGGAGATAGGGTGATCGGGAGAGGGAATGAAATGCGGAATTCGCCTGCCCGCCGCAAAGCTATGGCAGGCGGGGATTGGGGATTGCGGAGTTATAAACAAGAACGAGAAGATGCGGGGAGAATTTAATTGAATTAACCTTTTGACTTGATTATGATTGCGCAAACAGCCACGTTGTTTAAATGTAGCGTCGGCATTTATTGCTGAAGAAAATCCGAGGAGACAATATGAAGAAGATAGCGCCTTCGATTCTATCTGCTGATTTCAGCCGGCTCGACAAGGAAGTGCGGGCTGTTGAGAGAGCAGGAGCTGACCTCATCCATGTCGATGTGATGGATGGACATTTTGTCCCCAATATCACCATCGGGCCTCTGGTAGTGACCGGGTTGAAGAAACTGACATCTCTTCCGCTGGATGTCCACTTGATGATTGAAGAACCAGGGCGATATATAGAAGCATTTGCTCAAGCGGGGGCTACCTGGATTACGATTCATGCCGAAGTCTGTCGCCAACTGAGGCCGATGATCCGGAGGATTCGTCAATTGAATGTGAGGCCGGGGGTGGCGCTCAATCCTGCGACCCCTCTGCGGAGGCTCTATCCTGTTCTCGAAGAGATTGACCTCGTGCTCCTGATGTCGGTCAATCCGGGGTTCGGAGGGCAGGCCTTCATCCCGGCGGTTCTGAAAAAGGTTGAACAGTTGAGGGAAATGATCGACCGGAACAACTATTCCCTGGAGATTGAGGTGGATGGCGGAATCAAGTTAGAGAATATCGGAGGTGTTTCAAGGGCGGGTGGAGACATCTTTGTTCTTGGAACAGGAATTTTTAAGACCGCGAACTACAGGGAGACCATCCGGAGATTGAAAAGGGAGGTATTGTGAAAAAGATTATCGCCGGAGCCACCTTTTTGATTTTATTTCTCCTTTCCGGACCGGGTTTTGCCCAGGAGGATAAGATCGTCCGGATTGCCATTGAGACGGTAAGGGTCCATATGCGCATACCGAGGGAGATGGAGGTCAGGTTTGTCGAGAAGAAGAAGAGCCCCATCCCCGGCTTTTATTCGGTGAAGTTACTTATATTGGCGCCGGACAGGGAGATACCCGCCATCGCCTATGTGGATGAAGCCGGAGAGAAGGTCATCCTGGGGTCCCTCATCATAAAGGGTGAAAATGTGGCTGCCAAGGAAGCGGGAGAACCCAGACCCCGGAAGTTTGATATGGGTCAATTTGAGCTTGAAAAATCGCCTATACGGGGTAATCCGGGGGCAAAGTTGACGATCGTCGAATTTTCAAACTTCCGATGCTCCTACTGCCAGCTCTCATGGGCGAAGATGGAGAGGATGCTGGAAAACCACCCCCAGATGATCAGATATGTCTTCAAACACTTTCCCCTTCAATCTCTCCAGGGGGCTTTTGAACTTTCAGAGATTGCGGCCTCTGCTCAGGTTCTGGGTGATGGAGCCTTCTGGATGATCCACGACTTCTTCTTCTCACCCGAAGGTCAGGTGATCATCCGGGAGGATGTAAATATTGTTATCAGAAAGGTTGAGGCGATTTTAAGGGAGAGCGGTTTTAACGTGAAAGTCTTTCAGACAGCGCTCGAACAGGGACGGGGAAAGAAGAGAGTGATGGAGGATATGGCCATCGGGAATAAGATCCCTGTTACAGGAACACCTGCCCTTATCATCAATGGTGATTTTATCAAAGAAGAGTTTAATGAAAAGGTCCTTGAGCGGTACTTGAGGAAGTAAAGAATAATTCTTAATATTTCATACTTATCTGTATAATTACATACAGTTATGTCTGCTTAGATATTAGGCAAAGGGAGGTAAACTGCCATGGTCAAGGGGGGGAGGATTTGATTCCACAACCATTCCACAGAGATTGTGGATTCCCCAAAAAAACGCTTTTAAAACAACCCTTTCCGAATCCGGGTCAAATAAATCCCACTAAACTTATAAACGGAACTAATTTAATGTTTCAATAATTCCTTTACAGTCCGTTCCTCTTTAGCCTTTCGACTCACCGCTCGCCCTTCGAGAGCCTCAGGGCGAACGGGTTATGTGAAGAATTGTTTGACGCACCACATTAGCACCAGCAAACCCCCCCACAGCAAAGATTATAACGAGGGGTTTCATACCAACAGCAATCATACGAACCGCGGGCGCCTGTTTTTGCTTTTTGGGTTTTTACTTTTTTTTCAATTTTTTTCATCGCTTACACCATCCTTTCAATATAAATTTAACAACGAAGCTTAAAAATTCAAGAACAAGACTATCCTCAGATAAAAACCGGAAGAGCAGAAAGTATTGAATCCTTTCAATACAAAGCATAGAATAAGAGTCAACGTATTCTTGGATGAGATATGATACACGGGATTTCTGATCGAGCCTTTTCATCTGCCTTCGAATTGGAACAGGCACTAGTCCAGGCTGCCTCCAGTGGAGAACTGGTCCTCACAACGACTTCACGCCTTTCGCGAAGATTGCTGCATTGCTTCCGGTTGGCAAGGATCAAGAATGAAGAAGAGGGATGGAGGACCCCGGCCATCTTTGGCTTTAACCGTTGGGTCAAAATGACCTATGAATCGCTATGGGAGCCTTTTCAGTCTCTCTCAAGGTTGGCAGCGCTTCGCCTGTGGGATGAGGCGACCCAGGGAGTAAAATGGATGGAGGGGCTGAGGCCAGGGCCCTTTCTTTATCTTGAACTGCAGGATTCTTTCGATCTGTTGATGCGTTCCGGGCAACCCCTTGTGGGTCCTCCAAGCGGGCACATGCTTGCCGACTGGAGGCGGGAGGTTTTTGGACATTTTCTGGATCTCCTTGAGAAGAATCGGTATATCCCCTGGGGAAATATTTTGAAAAGGGCAGGGGAAGCCCTGGCAGAGGGAAGGATCAGTCTTCCTGAAAATATCATCTTGGCCGGATTTAACGAGTTTTCGCCCATGGAGGAGAGTCTCGTCAAATCACTATCTCAAAGGTCGAAAATCAACCTTTGCCGCGCCTCAAAGAGTCCTGACGAAAACGTAAGGGTTCGCGTCTACGCCACTCCGGAGCAGGAGTGTCAATCCGTCTGCGCTGAAGTGATTGAGTGTTGGAACAATAGCCAGAGGCGACTCGGAGTGGTCTTTCTCGATCCTGATTATTTCAAACTCTTCAAGCAATTCTTTGAAGAGCTGACAGACCGGGAAGAGAGGCCTCCTGATGCCCTTCGTTACAACCTGACGGGAGGGACGCCGCTTTCAGAACACCCCCTTTTTCAGACAGCCCTGTTACCTCTGCGCTTATCAGATGAGCCTCAGCCGAACGAACTTTTATCCTCCCTCCTCTTTTCGCCTTATGCAAAGAGAATGAAGCAGGGTCAGGAGCCGGCGGTCAGGTCCATACTCTGGGGTCAAAACAATTCGGAGACATTAGGAGATCTTCTTTTCCGCCTGAGCCATATCGGTTGTCCGGTTCAGCCTCTTCGAAACCTCTACCTTTATAAGAAAAAGCCGCTGAAGGTTTGGCTTGAGGAGCTTGAAAATCTGTGGAAGAACCTCGGTTTCCCCCTGTTGAGGTGTGAGACGGACACTTTAGCAAAAGAACATCTTTTGATGATCGTCGAAGACTTGAAAAGCGAAACCGGACATCTGGAGATGGGCAGAAAGGATGTACTGGCCTGGTTGAATGCGGCCTCCCGGGGAATTGAGGTTGTTGAGAAAACTCCTGAGACCGCCGGCATTCAGATTCTTAATCTCGTGGAATCGAGGGGTTTGGCCTTTGACCGAGTCTGGGTGGTGGGAGCTCACGGCCGCGCCCTGCCACAGATGATGGGTGCCCTGCCTTTTCTTGATTCCGATGAACTTCGTAAAATCGAAGGAGGCACTGCCGAAGGGCAATGGGAGACGGGCCAACGAAACCTCTCCTGCCTCCTCGCCTCCGCCCCTGATGTGACGTTTAGCCGTGCGGCCTCCAGAGGAGAAGACTTTCCCTACCTCCCTTGCCCATTGATCCCGGATGAGTCCTCTCAAGAAGGCTCTCACTATACGGTCGATCTGTGGAAGGGCCCTCCCGTGGAGTGGCTGAGGGCTCGCTGGCTCAGGGAAGGATTGAAGGGACTGGAAAGCATTTCAAGGGAATCAAAAGAAAGAGTTTCCGAATATGTGA
>MGQQ01000004.1:0-4100 GCA_001798855.1 Deltaproteobacteria bacterium RBG_16_49_23
AACCAATGATGTTTGTGGGATGGCCAGGGATCGGAAACATTGGAATCATTGCGGTGAATGCCCTGAAAGACATCTTGAGGGGAGAGGAATTCGGGGAAATAGAGAGCTGGGATTTCTTCTATCCCCGGAAGGTCTTCATCCAAAACGGGTTACTCAAAGATTTGGAATTTCCCAGTAACAAATTCTATCATGCCCGGACCGAGAAAAAGGATGTGATCCTGTTCATCGGGGAAGAACAGCCCGCCTTCGGAGGGAGGATGTATGCGAGCGGAGAAAAGGCCTACGAGATGGCTAATCTCGTCATCGACGTGGGCCTGCAGTTTGGGTGCCAGAGAATTTATACCTCAGGGGCATGCGTTTCACCTATCCATCACCAGATGAAACCAAGAGTCTGTGCGATTGTCAGTTCTGAGGAGCTAAAAGAGGAAGTGACCCGTACCTCCAATACGGTTCTTATGAGTGAATTGGAGGGGAGAAGTGAGGGCGAGGGAGTCATCACTGGACTGAATGGTCTATTGCTAGGGGTAGCGAAGAAGAGAGGGCTCGGAGGAATCTGTTTCATGGGAGAAATACCCGATTGGCTCTCAGGAGCTTCCTTCCCTTATCCGAGGGCCTCGAAATCGGTTCTTGAGGTTTTTGCTGAGATCTTAGGCATTCAAGTGGATCTTGGTTTTCTGGAGAAAATCGAAGGACAGATCGAAGAGATCGTTGAGAGCTTCTATGCAAAATTCCCCTCGGAAATGAAACAGGAGTTGATCAGAGGAAGTCGAAGGCTCCTTTAAAACCGGGTCCGATCACGATTCGGGCTCAGGTCTTTATCGATGACCGTTTTAAGAAAGGGGGTGATGGCGGCGGAGAAAGCCCCAGTTGAAATCTATCAAACACCGAATCTTGACCATCCCTCTCTCCTGATCGGTTGGCAAACCCATGATCTGGGCAAACTGTCCTCTACCGTCATCCATTTTTTGAATGAGAGAATGGGAGGCCGGGAGATTGCCGAATTGAAACCCTTCGGCTTCTACTCCTTTGGAGGGATCCGATTTAAACATGATTTAGTCCAGATTCCGGTAAGCCATTTCTGGGCCTGTGAAAAGAAGAATCTCCTGATCTTTAAGAGCGACGAGCCTGAATTTGAATACTATCAATTCTTAAACAAGGTTCTGGAGTGGGCCGAATCTCATTTTCAGGCGAAAGACGTCTACACGTTAAATGGGACATTTTCTTTCATCGCCCACACCCAGCCCCGGAGGATTCTCACCGTGTTCAATCAAAACGAATTCAAAGAAGGCCTCCAAGGGTACGACCTAGAGGAGTTGACCTGGGAAGGACCTCCAGCCTTGAGCAGCTATCTCTTATGGATAGCCAACCGAAGAGGGATTCCGGGAATGAGCCTCTGGGTGGAAATTCCTTTTTACTTGGCTGAAAGGGAGGACCCTCAGGCCATCAAGGTGACCCTCTCTTTTTTAAACAAAAGATTTAACCTGGATCTCGATTTATCCGAGTTCGATTTAAGAATAAGAAATCAACATGAGAGGATTGCCCGTCTCAGGGAAGAAAATACCGAAATCAACGACACCATTCGTCGCTTAGAGAATGGGCTGATGTTGAATGACGAGGAACAGTTGAAATTAACAAAAGAGGTCCATGATCTTTTAAAGGAAGAAGAATGAATTGAACTCCAGCCCCAACGATTTTTAGGTCTTTCGCTATTTTGCTTTCTCTCTTTTCCTCTCTTCGACTTCAATATCCACCTGTTTCAACTTCTGGATGACCTGGTTCAGCGACTCATATTCCTGAAGGAGTCCCACCCAAATTTTTGCCTGTTCGACCAAAGGGCTCCTGGGATGGTCACGGATCAGCCGTTTGAAGAAATCGAGAGATTTCAAAAAATCTTTTTTTGGATTTCCCTCATGGGCATAAACAAGGCCCAGGTTAAAAAGGGCTTCGTCCTTGGAAGAGCGCGGATGGGCAGGGGAGAGGACCCTCTGATTCTCGCTAATGAAACCTTCAAAATCCCCTGCGGCAAGGAGCCTCTGGCTTCGGGTTTGAGATTCCCGACCTTCTGCAAAGTCTTCAGCCTTCACCTCCACTGGCTTCGTCTCGGGTGGCTTCGCCTCGTGTGGCCTCATTCTCCTAACGAGAAGGTTCATTCTCTCATTCTCGTGAAGGATCCCCAACCAGATCTTCGCCTGCTCGACAAATGGGCTCTGAGGCCAGTCGTTCAAGATATCCGTAAAGAAATCCATGGATTTCTTGGTATCCCTCTTGGGATATCGACTACTCGCATAAATCAATCCGATGTAGAAAAGGGCCTCGTCTTCCGGAGGCTTTCGACTGGACAGAGCAAGGGCCTTCTGGTATTTGTCGAGGGCCCCCTCGTAATTTCCCCGGGCAAGAAGTCTATGCCCCTGGCGGAGACCCCCTTTTGCTTCTTCTCGTGTCCGCAGTTCATCAATGGCAGCGCAGCGAAACAGAGAAAGAGAGATCAGGCAGGCAATAGAATAAAAAATGTACTTCCTTGGCCCAATTTGCTTTCTGCCCATATTTTTCCACCATGATGGGTAATCACTTGTTTTGCGATAGCCAACCCCAGGCCTGTTCCTTTGGTCTTATAGGGGCCTTTGGCATTGACCTGTTGAAACTTCTCGAAAATAGACCCGAGATTCTTTTCCGGAATCCCCGGCCCTGTGTCTGCTACCGAGATCTGCAACCCTTGATCGATCGTCCGAACGGAGACATTCACTCGACCCCCTTCCGGAGTGAATTTCAGGGCATTTCCGATAACATTCCGCAGGACCTGCAGGAACCTTTCGGTGTCGATCTTGGGGATCGGCAATTTCTCCGCCACCTCCGATTCGAGTCTGATTTTTTTTGTTTCCACGAGAGGCTTCATCTCTTTGACCACCTGGTCAATCAGAGGAACAATATTTTTTTGTTCGATCTGATAGGTCATCATTCCCGCTTCCATCTTGGAAAGATCGAGGATGGCATTCACCAGTCCAACCATCCGGTTGTTCTCCTGTCTCACTAACATGAGAAGTTCTTTCTGCCCTTCGGTAAGAGGTCCTTCTCGCCCTTCCGTCAAGAGGCTGATTCCCATTTTGATGGAGGAGAGGGGAGTGCGTAATTCATGGGTCACCGTTGAAAAGAAATCGGATTTCATCTGGTCCAGCTCGCCGAGCTTGTTGCACATCAGGTTAAAGGCACTTGCCAGCTCCGCCAATTCCGGCGGGGAAGAGAGATTGACATTCCCCTTGAAATCCCCCTTTCCGATATCCCGGGTCTTCTTGACCAGAACAGAAATGGGTTGGGTAATGCTCCGATTAATCAGATAGGAAAGGGTAATGCCAAAGATGAGGAGCACGGCTGTCATCCCGATAGCCATCTGGTAAGCCTCGACACCCGCTTCGTATAATTCCTTAATCTTTTCATTCGTATTTTGCTGGATGGTGCTCTGCACCTTTTCAAGCTCCTCAAGGATTGAATTTGAAAACTTCTCTTTCTCCTGCCTGAACCATCCTTGTGGATAGGATTTACCGGCTTCGAGATATCTTAACTCCTCCCCTAAAAGGGATTGGTAATGCTGATAGGATGTTTTGACAGTGACTAAAAACTGTTTCGCCTGAGAGGCTTCTGAAATCAACATGGCCTCTTCCAAGTATCGTTCAAAGTCATTTTTAAAGTGAAGGAATTGGTTGTAAAAAGCTTGATCCTTTGAAATGATGAATTTCCTCTCATACCGGACCTGTGAGAGAATAGCATCCGTCAACTTCCCTGAATAATCAACCATGCGGTTATTGGTCATCAGGACAGATCGCGTGACTTCATTGAACTGGCCGATGCGAAACACCACGTAGCCGCTCAGGACCAAGACGAGGACCAAAATAAATAGGTAACCAAAAACCAGTCGAGAAAAGATCGTGAACTTCATTTGAAAAACCTTATCCTAACCAAGAAGTCGGGGTGTCCAGATTATATCACAAATCAATCGAAGGAAGTATACTATGCTTCGGGGTGGTTAGGCAAGGTCTCTCATGAGTTGGGTAAGCATCTCTTTTCCCGTGATGAAATCTGGGACAGAAATTAGGGGCACCCGTTGA
>MGQQ01000004.1:4208-4308 GCA_001798855.1 Deltaproteobacteria bacterium RBG_16_49_23
TTCGGCCAGGTCGGCTAATCCCGCCCTGGTCCGACAATATCTGCCCCATGCCCCTGGGTGCTGGAAAGCGCCGCTGCGGAGGCGGACATCAACCCTTCGA
>MGQQ01000004.1:4443-4786 GCA_001798855.1 Deltaproteobacteria bacterium RBG_16_49_23
CAAGTTCGATGAGTGGCTCCTCAACAACTCGCTGAATCTCCATCTGGAATAGCTGAAAATTACGGGCGGCATCACGGACGGAAGTGATCCCTTCTTCCACTTTATCCATCTGCCGGTGAATGGACTTCAGGATACCATTCACTTCTGATGAAATGGCCGTCAGGTCATGGCTGAGGGGGACTATTTGAAGACGGGTCGTATCGATGAGTTTTTCCAATTCACGAGCCGTCCGGCGCACCTGCAAGAGAACCGGAACCAGAAAAAAAGTGAAAACGACGGCCGATGCGGCGATGACAGTAATGCTGATGGTCACTAGCATAATTATCCCCCTTCTCCTTAAGAT
>MGQQ01000004.1:4853-5826 GCA_001798855.1 Deltaproteobacteria bacterium RBG_16_49_23
GGGCTTCGGTAAGTTGACGATCGGCTTCCCTCCTCAATTCGTCAGCCCGCCGCCGGGCATCCTCTAGAATGGCCTTTGCTTTGACTCGGGCTTCTGAATAGAATTGCTTTGCATCCTCGAAGGCTTCGCTCCCCTTTTCTTTGAGCTCTGTCCTTAATTCTTTTCCCGATTTAGGGGCGTAGAAGAGACCTGCCAGTGCCCCCATGATACCGCCAATGAGAAATCCCCACAGAAAATGGTTTTGATCATTACCCCTTTCTGCCATGGTTTTGTCCTCCTTTCTCCCTCGAAGGGAAAATAAGAATCCTCCTTCCCGAATATGGGGGAGGAGGATTCTTATCCGATTCACTCTGGAAGGGTCATGCCTCGACTACCATCTCCTCTCCTGACTCCGTCGTGTAGGAAGGTTCGTTCCCCTTCTTCTCTTTAATACAGCTCAAAACATGTCTGGCCCTCTGGCGGGCTTCGGAAACTTGATGACCGGCTTTGCCAAAAAACGCTTCTGTCTCATGGATTGCTTTCTGTCCCGTTTCTTTGATATCAGTCCTCAACTCTTTTCCGGGCTTGGGGGCAAGTAAGAAGGCAGCAACTCCACCCAAAACCCCACCAAACACCAACCCTGTCAAAAAATTGTGATTTCTTTTATTTGTGGTTTCCATCACGATCCCTCCTTTCATATGAATAGGGATGCTTGTTTTGCTATAAAGATAGGTATCGACCTCTACCTTTGTCAACCCTTCGACACCTCGGCCTGTCTGCCGGTAGGCAGGGGTTGACCCTGAGCGGCGCTTCCTTACGCCGCCTAAAAAGGGGGGCTTGGCGCCGCCGAATGCGTCAAGGTCGGGTTGCTCTCTTCTTTTCCCTGACCTTTTCCAAGGTATCTCTATAAATAGAGCTTTTGGAGGGGTCTAATTCTAAGGCCTTCTGAGCAAGGGCCTCTGCCTGCTCGAGATTCTTTCCTCTTTGATAATAA
>MGQQ01000005.1 GCA_001798855.1 Deltaproteobacteria bacterium RBG_16_49_23
TGGAATGACGGGTGCCTCACCGAGGGATGCATCGCCGGAGGAAGGAAATACTTCCATGTCAATGCCCGTGGCGATCTGGAACCCTGCGTCTTTTGCCACTTCGCCTATGACAACATCAAGGAGAAATCTCTTATGGAGGCCCTTAACTCTCCTCTCTTTCGGGAGATGCGCTCCAGACAGCCCTTTTCGGAAAACCTTTTCATCAATTGCCCTCTGATCGATCATCCCGAGCACGGCAAGGAGCTTGCCCTGAAATTTGCCAGGTACTTTACCCATGAGGGGGCGGAGGGTTTTTTTACGGAACTGTCTCCGGCCATTGATGCCTACTCAAAAACCTACCGGGCCATTGCTGAAACTGCCTGGAAAGAGAAGACCGAAAATCAAAGCGGCCAGACTCTCCCCAAAAGGAAAAAGGTTGCAGGTCAACATGGATGAAAGTCACCTTTCCTCATCTGGGCACAATGCACATCTTCTGCAAGGCGATTGCGGAGACCTCCGGAATTCCTTACATCGTTCCCCCTGAAACCAGCAGGAAAACCTTCACTTTAGGCGTCCAGCACTCCAACGAATGCATCTGCCTTCCCTTTAAGATCATCCTGGGTAATTTCATCGAAGCCCTGAAGATGGGAGCCGATACGATTGTGATGGTCGGAAGCGGCCCTCCCTGCCGCCTGGGACTTTACGACCTCGTCCAGAAGGTGATCCTCGAAGATATGGGACTTCGCTACCGGTGGCTGACGATCCCGCCCCGTTTGACCTGGCAGGCGATCTGGAAGAATTATGAGGAGACCAAGGAGTTGAAGAAGGAGTTGAGCTGGAAGAATATCCTTCTCTTTCCTTACGGGCTCCGCATGGGATGGAAGAAGATGATGGCCTGCGAAGCGCTGGAGAAATTGGCGATGAAGGTGAGGCCGAGGGAGGTTAAGAAGGGGGAGACCCAGAGACAATTGAAGAAAGCCCTTTCATGGGTGGACGAAGCCAGGAGCCTTCGAACACTCAATGAGGGATTGGAAAGAGGAAGAGTGTTGATTCAGGAGACGGAACAGGACCCTTACCGAACCCCTCTGAAGATTGCGATCGTGGGAGAACTCTACACAGTGATGGATCCCCATATCAACCGGGGAGTAGAACAGAAACTGGGTGAACTGGGGGCAGAGGTAACACGTACTTCATGGTTCTCAACCCATATCCTGAGAAGCTTGAGAAAGAACAAGGCCGATCAGGCCTCGGAGAGGATTCGATTCTTCGAGGCATCAAAGGCCTATCTCGGTTATGATGTGGGGGCGGAGTGCAATCTCTCCATCGGGGAGGCGATCCTCAGATCTCAGGAAGGGTACGATGGAGTGGTCCATCTCATGCCTTTTGCCTGTATGCCTGAGACCACTGCCTCCGGAATTTTGACCCGTGTGGGAAAAGACTGGGATATTCCCATCCTCACGTTGATCCTTGATGAGCAAGAGATCGAAGGCCGTATTCAGACCCTGCTTGAGGCCTTCGTCGAGATGTTACAATGGAAGAGAAAGGCCGCATAGGCATTCCAAAGGCGTTAATGTTCTACCGGTATTTCCCCCTCTGGAAAATTTTTTTTGAAGAGCTGGGCTGGAGGGTGATTGTCTCCAATGGATTGGGAAAGAGAGGGAGGCTCATCTATTTTGAGGACAGTTGTCTTCCCATGAAACTCCTCGTCACTCATTCCATGGATCTGAAGGACAGGGCGGATCATCTCTTTCTTCCGAGACTGGTCAGCCTCCACCGGTCTTATATCATGTGTCCCAAGTTCCGGGGAGCTCCGGATATTGTCCGTCTTGCCACGGAGGGAACCGTTTCAATCCTCGATGAGACGATTGATCTCCGGATGAGGGAACACTCAATGCTTCAATCTTTTTTAAGGACCGGCAAACGACTGGGCGCTGACGAAAAGGAAGGGAAAAGGGCTTTTCAAAAGGCAGAGAGACTCTTTACGAATTTTCAAAAGGGATGGGAGGACCGAATCAATCAGCTTCCAACCCGTCAATTTTTCGAGATTGATATACCTACACCACTTCCACCCCCACCCTCACCCTCCCCCGTCAAAGGGGGAGGGGAACTTATGGAATCTCCATCGTTCTTGGATGTAAAGCCCGTGGAAGATGGTTGTCGTGGCGAGAAGCCTTTGTTCAGGGTGGCTTTTGTCGGTCACCCCTACAATCTTTTCGATACGGATGTGAATAAGGATGTTCTCTCTTTCGCTAAAAGCCTGGGGATGAGGATCATCACTCCGGAAGGCCTTTCCGAAAAAGAAATAGACGCGCAGGTTTCAGATCTCTCAAAAGAAATTTACTGGTCATCGGGAAGGGAGATCGTGGGCTCCCTGTTTCATTTCCTGTCTGGAGGAGTTGACGGAGTGGTTTTTCTCACCTCCTTTAAGTGCGGCATCGACGCCCTTCTTCAGGAATTCGTGAGAAGGAGGTTGAAGGTGAGGGGAGGGAGTTCGATTCCCCTTCTCATCCTCTCCCTTGATGAACATTCAGGGAGGGAGGGTCTGACCACCCGTCTGGAGGCCTTCCGGGATGTGATGGAAGAGAGGAAAAGGTCAAATGCTTAGGTTGAGGTTAAGGTTGAGGTTAAAATAATAAATTCCTAAACCTTATCCTTAACCTAAACCTGATATTGGTTTTTTATGGCGCTCTATTTAGGCATCGATGTGGGTTCGATCACGACCAAGATGGTCGTGATCGATGAGAGAGATGAAGTCATTGCCGACGTCTATCTCCGGAACAATGGGCGTCCCCTCGAAGCCGTCCAGCAAGGGCTGGAGATGATCTCTTCCCGATTAAGCAGAGAGACCATCCTCGATGGAGTGGCGACCACCGGCAGCGCCCGGCATTTGGCCGCTTATCTCGTGGGATCCGATCTCATCAAGAATGAGATCACGGCTCACTCCATTGCGGTGATCGATCTATTCCCCGGGGCGAAGACCATCTTCGAAATCGGAGGACAGGACTCCAAGGTGATCATCTTGAGGGCCGGAGTCGTTGTCGATTTTGCCATGAATACGGTCTGTGCCGCAGGCACAGGCTCTTTTTTAGACCAGCAGGCCGCTCGGCTCGGTCTTTCCATTGAGGAGTTTGGAAGGCTGGCCCAGAGGGCTAAACACCCTGTCCGGGTTGCCGGACGATGCACAGTCTTCGCAGAAACGGACATGATTCATAAACAACAGATCGGCCATTCCATTGAGGACATCATCGGAGGACTTTGTGACTCCCTGGTTCAAAATTATCTGAACAATGTCTGCCGGGGCAAAGAGATCCTTTCCCCGGTTGTCTTTCAGGGAGGAGTGGCTGCCAATCAGGGGATCCGGAAAGCCCTTGAGAGGGAACTGGAGACCGAGCTCATCATCCCGGAACATTTCGGCCTCATGGGCGCTTTGGGCGCAGCGAAACTGGCGAAGCGGGCCAAACCCTGTCGAACGCAATTCAAGGGATTTGAACTGTCACGGAAACCCTGCTTCACCCGGGGATTCGAATGCGAAGAATGCGGGAATCAGTGCGAGGTGATCGAGCTCGTCGTCGATCAGCAGGTGGTTGCCGGCTGGGGCGACCTCTGTGAAAGGTACCGAACATCTCCTCGTCCTATAGTCGGGTAGTCTTATGGTCAACCGGGGTTAAGCATGGAGGAACGTCATGTCCGGTCACTGAACCGGTTTATCTACCTTTTCTTCTTCCAGTTCTGCTCAACCCTCATCCCCCGCTCCGTCCAGAAATTTTTCAGCGTTATAGTGGGAGATTTTTTCTATCTCATGATGAGAGAGACAAGAGGCTATGTCAGAAAAAATATCGAAGGAATCGGTGAAGGAAGGTGGTCGAAGGAGAAGATCTGTGCGTTGGCCCGGAAAACCTTTCAGAATTACGGCCAGTACCTCCTGGATTATATGGTGATGCACCGCCTCCGGCCTTCCAATAAGAAAAGGTGGGTGGAGGAGGAGGTGGGAGGGGATTACATGATCGAAGCCCTTCAGGGAGGAAAGGGGGTCATCTGCATCACGCCTCACCTTGGAAACTGGGAGATAGGAGGGCTTCTCTTCTCTTTTAAGGGAGGGAGGCTCAATGTCCTCACCCTGGATGAGAGGGATCGGGATACGAAATCTTTTCGGGAAGAGATGAGGAGGCGAAGTGGAATCAGGAATATCTATATCCACCCGAAGGATGATTCTCCAATGGCGGTGATCGATGCGGTCAAAGCATTGCGGGAGAATGAGATCGTGGCGATGTTAGGAGATCGCATCGAGACTCAGAAGACAATGACTTTCGACTTTTTCGGAAGAAAAACCCCGTTTCCGATCGGAGTGGCGATTCTTGCCATGGCGACCGGTGCGCCGGTGCTTCCGGTATTCGTAGTGATGGAAAAGAGCCGAAAATATCGAGGCATCATCGAGCCCCCTATCCACTTCGATGCCTCTTCAAGGGAAAACCGGGAGGCGGTCATTCAAAGAGGGATGGTAAAATTGATTAAAAAATTTGAGGAGTATATCGAAAAATATCCGGACCAATGGTATAATTTTTATTCTTACTGGAAGGAATAATCCCCTCACCCTCCCCCTCTCCCCTGAGGGGAGAGGGATGGGGTGAGGGGGGAAAAGGAGAAGTATGGCTGAAGTGAACAGTGAACTGATCGAGAAGCTCAAACAACTGATCATCACAAGGTTGAAGCTTGCGGATATGACGCCCAACATGATCGAGGCCGACGCCCCCCTTTTTGGCGACGGGCTCGGACTGGACTCGATCGATGCCCTTGAACTGGTCCTGGGCCTGGAGAAGGAGTTCGGCGTGATCATTCCGGATGCGGAGGTCGGGAAAAAGGTTTTTCAATCCGTCAGGACCATGGCCCAGTATGTTCTGGATCAAAAAGGAATGGTGTAATGGGAAGGATAGCTTTCTGCTTTCCCGGTCAACTTCAGGAAGGGCCGGCTTTAGAGGATTCCCACTCCTTGAGAAGGAATCCCCACTTTGAAGAGTGGCTGAAGAGGGCTTCCCGTCAAACCGATTTTGACCTTCTCAATTTTTCTTTCAAAGGAGAAGAGGCCGGATACAATCTCAAGCTCCAGATATCGACCTATCTTCTCTCCATGATCCACTTCTTCCGGCTCCGGGCAGAAGGATGGGTCCCGGATATCATCACGGAACACAGCATGGGAATCTATGCTGCGCTGGCCGCCTCCAGGGCCATCAGCTTTGAGGAGGGCCTTTTCATCACCGAATCGATCGGAAGGATTCTCGAAAGAGAGGGGACTTCTTCCGGGGGAGCCATGGCGAGCATCTTAGGGCTTCCCTTCGGGGATGTTGAGAAGATCAGGCAGGATCTGGACGGATTTGGTCTTTCCATTGCCAATTATAATGGTTCGATGCATTTCGTCCTTTCCGGAAATGAAGAGGGGATAGAGAAGGCGATTGCTCTTGCCCTTTCAAGGAAGGCCATCTCCGCCACCCGGCTCACATTCAATATCGCTCTTCATTCTCCTGCCCTATCTGCTTTAAGCGGGGAGATAGAGGCTCTTTTGAAAAGGGTAGAGATTCGGTCGCCCCGGTATCCCATCCTTAATCACTGGACCGTCAGGCCTCTGAAAAGAGAGGAGATCAAAGGTTTTCTGTCGCAGGAGATCGGACAGCCCGTCTATTGGGATCGGTGTGTGGAGAGACTGATTCAGGAGGGAGTAAGCCGGTTCGTTGAGATCGGCCATGGGGTCACTTTGTCGAAATTGATACGGTGGATCGATCGAGATGTAGAGACTATCTCGACAGGGGATCGGCTATAATATAAAGGTTTGGTCTCACGGTAACGGTTAAGATGCCCGTTTCGTCGTTCGGTTATGTCGTTCGTCTTGAGAAGTTCACGTAACCCTCTAACCTTAACCTAAACGGGCTTCGTAGCCGTAACCCAATTACCCAAAGTATTTTCATGGTTCGAGGGTGTCGTAGCCGTCAAGAAAGATTGTTTAGCAAAAAGGAAGTGAGATGAAATACCACGAAACACCTCTTCAGGTCCGGTTCTTTGAAGTGGATTCTTATGGAGTTGTCTGGCACGGCCATTATATCGGCTGGTTTGAGGTGGGCCGAAACGATCTGACCGAACGGTTTCATCTGGGTCCTCTTCAACTGAAGGAGAAGAGTCTCCTGGCGCCGGTAGTGGAGTTAACCTGCGAGTATAAATTGCCCGCCGCCTTTGGAGATTTCCTCCTCATCCGGACAACGATGGAGAGAACAGAGGTAGCCAAATTGATCTTTCATTACCGGGTCCTCTCGCAGGGAAATGGAAAGGTATTGGCGACAGGTTCGACAACTCATGTCCTCACAGACCTTAAAGGAAATCTCCTCTACCGGGTTCCCCCGGAGGTTTTTGAGAAAATCGAAGAGATGAGGAAGTACCTTGAAGTATAAATAAAAGTTCGGAGTTGTGAGTTCGGAGTTCGGAGTTAATCCTAAATCCTTAAATCTACAATTTGAAATTTGGTAACAGTATAGCTCTTTGAAAAAGATTATCTAATCCCCCTTCATCCCCCTTTGTCAAAAGGGGGAGATGTTTCTCCTCCCTTTGGAAAAGGGAGGTGGGGAGGGATTTTATAATGCCTTTTTCAAACCGCTAAAGTGTTACAAAATTTGAAATCTGCAATTTGAAATTTGAAATTTTATGAAGGTCCTTCTTATTGATCCTCCTCATCGGCTCTTTCCGGGGCTTCGAATGTGGACCCCCTCTTTCGGCCTTCTTCATCTGGCCGCCTTTCTGGAGAGGGAAGGAGCTAAAGTCCGGATCATCGATGCCACAGCCCTCAGTCATTCATGGAAAGATCTGACCGACCTCCTTTCGACATCGAAGGCGGATGTCATCGGTATTACCTGTTCAGCCACCTGCCTCTCACCCGAAGCCCTTCAGACGATTCATCTCTGCCGAAAACTCTCACCCCATTCAATCATCGTTGCAGGAGGAAGCCATTTTACGCTGATGGCAGAATCCATCCTGCAGGAAGTGGAGGAGCTGGATTACATTGTTCTGGGCGAGGGCGAAATAGCCTTTTCGAACCTTCTTCGGAATTTGGCGGATGGGGGAGATGGAAAAGAGGTCAAGGGCATTGCTTATCTGGATCAGGGGAGAGTCGTCATGAATGGAAGTCAACCCATCCTTCCCAATCTGGATTCCCTGCCTCTCCCCGCTTATCATCTCATCGATATGGAGAGCGAAGCCTACTACTGGCACGGGATGGGAAGGATGGCCTTCGGCATCTCCACCAGCCGGGGGTGCGGAGATCGCTGCACGTACTGTTCCGAGACGAGATTTTGGGGAGGAGTCTGGAGGGGGCGAAGCGGTAAAAAAGTGGTTGAAGAGATCTCCTATCTCCATCATCAATACGGAAAGAGCCTTTTCGTATTCAATGAGAATACCTTCAACTGGAGCCGAAAAAGGGTGGAGGAGTTCCTCGACGAGCTGGGAAAGTCAGGACTTCGAATCCATTTCTGGTTCCAGTCCCGCATCAAAGATATCCTCCGCGACGAAGACCTCCTTCCGGAGATGAAACGCCTCGGTCTCTATGAAGTGATGCTGGGGATAGAGAGCGTCCATCCGGATGTGCTTGACCGTTATGCAAAACAACAGTCACGGGAAATGGCACAGAAGGCAATCGATATTCTTAAAAAGAATGATGTCATGGTGATGGCCAATATCATGTTCGGAGACTGGGATGATTCCGAGGAAACCCTCAGGGAGGTTTTTCAGTTTGTGAAAAGGCAGAGCGATTTTCTCGTCCTCACCATGACCACGCCTCTTCCGGCAACGAGATACTTTGAAGAGGCAAAACGACTCGGAAGTATCCGGGAAGAGGATTTTGGGAAGTATGACTTCATGCATCCCATTATGGACACCAAGTTCTTATCCGCCGGGGAGGTCCACCGTCTTCATCAGGCCTATCTAAAGAAATATTATACTCAACCGAGAATCCTTCTGGGCGGTTTCTTTAATCCGAATCCCTTTAAACGGATGACTTACCGGCTCATCCTCCGGTATGTCTGGGAGAATGCAACCCGGAGACCCTGGAAGCAGCCGAATCTTGAA
>MGQQ01000006.1 GCA_001798855.1 Deltaproteobacteria bacterium RBG_16_49_23
CCCGCCTGCCAAAGAACTTGCCTGCCTGCACGAAGCGTTTCGGCGAAGGCAGGTTCGGCGGGCAGGTAAAATCACGCAACCTAAAGGGTGCGGCTACAGTTTAGGTCTAAACAAAAAATAATATGATATCATTTATAGGGTAACCCTTCAGGGTTGTTTTAAGCCTGCCTGAGGCAGGCAAGACTCCTGCGGCAGGGCCTTGCCCTACATGGCTTCTAACAAGCAGCTGTCTGATGATACATCGCGCCATCAGAAGGCGCTTCATTCATCTGAGAAATCTGAGCCTTATAAAATTCGGCGAGCCGCCCTTCCTGAATGGCGGCCCGAATTCCCTTCATCCACTTCATATAATAATAGATATTGTGGATCGTGTTCAACCTTGCCGAGAGGATTTCATTTGCCAGGTAGAGATGCCGGAGGTAAGCCCTTGAATAGTTAAGGCAGGCGTAACAACGGCAGGCCTCGTCGATCGGCCCCGGATCCTCGGCATACCGTGCCTGTTTGATCGATATTTTCCCTTTTGAGGTAAAGAGCATTCCGTTCCGTGCGTTCCTTGTGGGAAGGACGCAATCGAAGAGATCGATTCCCTGCATGACCGCATGGAGAATATCCTCCGGGGTTCCCACCCCCATTAAATACCGGGGCCTGTTTTCGGGTAAGACGGGAGCGGTCCACTCCAGAACGTTCTGCATGATTGATTTGGGCTCTCCAACACTGAGCCCTCCGATGGCATATCCCTGGAAGTCCATCCTGGTCAGATCTCCGGCGCTCTCCTCCCTGAGATCCCGATACATCCCGCCCTGGACAATGCCGAAGAAGGCCGGATCATCCTTCCTTCTCTCCTTCAGACACCTTTCGGCCCAAAGGGTCGTGAGTCTCGTTGAGGCCTTCACATATTCATGGGAAGAAGGGTAGGGTATGCATTCGTCCAGGACCATGGCGATGTCAGAGCCGAGAGCCCTTTGAATCTCCATCACCTTTTCGGGTGTGAGAAAATGCTGAGAACCATCAATATGCGACTGAAACGTGACGCCTTCCTCTGTGATCTTCCGCAGTTTCGCAAGGCTGAAGATCTGATAACCGCCGCTATCGGTCAGAATGGGCCTCTCCCAGTGGATGAATCGATGGAGTCCTCCCAGCCTGCCTATAGTCTCATGACCGGGTTTGAGGTAAAGATGATAGGTGTTTCCCAGGATTCCTTCCACGCCGATTTCTACCAGTTCTTCAGGAGTGAGTGACTTGACCGTCCCCTGTGTCCCGACGGGAAAAAAGGCCGGTGTCGTTAAGGCGCCGTGGCTGGTTTCAATTCTTCCCAGCCTCGCCTGTGAATGGGAATCTCCCTTGATGATCTCAAAATGAAAAGCCATCACAATACCTTGGCGTTAGGTCTGAGGCAACAGGTTGGAGGCAAAATCTTTTGCCTAAAACCTCAAACCTCTATCCTCAAACCTTAAAGGATCAGCATGGCATCGCCATAGCTGTAAAAATGATATTTTCTCTTAACGGCATCCTGGTAGGCGCTTAAAATGAGGTCCCTGCCTGCAAAAGCCGATACCAGCATGATCAGCGTCGATTTTGGAAGGTGAAAATTGGTCACCAATCCATCGACCGCCCTGAAATAGTAAGGCGGATGGATGAAAAGCGAGACGTGCGCTCTTCCGGGTTTAATCCGGCCCTCCCGGTCCGAGAAGGATTCAAGAGCGCGGGTTGTCGTCGTTCCAACGGCAATCACTCTTTTGCCCCGCATCCTGGTCTCCTCGATCTCTTCTGACGCTTCTTCCGTTATCTCCACCCACTCTTGATCCATCCGGTGCTCTTCGACCTCTTCAGCCTTTACCGGGGTGAACGTCCCTGGTCCGATGTGAAGTGTGATAAAGGTGATCTTGACCCCTTTCTCCCTTAAGGTCCGGATCATCGACTGGGTGAAATGAAGGCCGGCAGTGGGAGCGGCAATCGATCCATCTTTCTCCGCAATAACCGTCTGGTAACGCTCCCGGTCAAGTGGTTCATCCTCTCTCTTGATGTAGGGAGGGAGGGGAATATGGCCGGCTTCCCGGAGAAGGTCTTCAACCGGTCTTCCTCCGGTAAAAGTGATTTTCGCCCTTCCACCTTTGACACCGCTCAATTCTCCATAGACGTCCTGACCGAATTGAATTCGAACTCCGCCCTTCACCTTTCCGGCATTTCTGACCAGGGCCTCCCATTCCCCCTTTGCTCCGTTCCATGAAGGGACGAGAAGGATTTCAACCCTTCCTCCCGTCTCTTTGTGCCCGATCAATCGGGCAGGAAGAACACGGGTATTATTCATCACCAGGAGATCACCGGAGTTTAAATAATCCGGAATATCTCCAAAGTTCCGATGCTCAATAACGCCCTGGCTTCGGCCGAGGACCATTAAGCGGGACTCCCCCCGGCAGGGGGATGGGTGCTGAGCGATTAGCGATCTTGGAAGGGTGTAGTCAAACTCCTCAATTCTCATGTCCCGGGCATTATAAATGTTTTTAAGCTCAATTAAGTTAACAGGTTAAATTTAAATTCGCAAGTGATTTGACTTTTCAGTGGTCTTCGATTAATTATAATTCGATGAAAAAATTCTCTTATAAAGATTCGGGTGTCGATAGTGAGAAGGGGGATTCGTTCGTCCATGCCATCAAATCGATGGTTGAGTCAACCTTCCGCCCGGAAGTAATGACAAAGATCGGCGGTTTTGCGGGGTGCGTTTCTCTCAACCTTGAAAGGTATAAGAAACCCATCCTCGTCTCCTCAACGGATGGTGTTGGGACGAAGCTGAAGATCGCATTCCTGATGGACCGCCATGATACCGTGGGAATTGATCTGGTGGCCATGTGCGTCAATGACATCGTGGTCAGCGGAGCCAGGCCGCTCTTCCTCCTGGACTATTTTGCCGTCTCGAAGCTGGACCAGGAGAAAGCCATCAAGGTGGTGAGCGGTATCGTCAAAGGCTGCACGGAAGCCGAATGCTCCCTCATCGGCGGCGAGACAGCCGAGATGCCAGGATTTTATGCAGAGGGTGAATATGATCTTGCCGGCTTTGCCGTAGGCATTGTAGAGAATGCCCAGCTGATCGACGGCTCCAGTGTCACCGTCGGGGACAGATTGATCGGGATCGCATCGAGCGGACTCCACAGCAACGGGTACTCCCTGGTGAGAAAGGTCATCCTTGAACACCACCGGATGGACCTCACCAGAAGGGTGGAAGAGATCGGAGAGGTTCTCGGAGAGGAACTCCTTCGTCCCACCAGGATCTATGTCAAGACGGTTCTCAACCTTGTCAGGGATTTCAATATAGGAGGAATTGCCCATATCACCGGCGGAGGGATCACCGGAAATCTCCCGAGGGTGATTCCAAAGGGTTGTAAGGCGATTGTCCATAAGGGGACATGGGAAATCCCTCCCATCTTTCCATTCTTAAAGGAAAAAGGAAATATTTCGGAAGATGAGATGTTCAAAACCTTTAATAATGGGATCGGGATGATCCTCATTGTTAAGAGCAAGGAGGCAGGGGAGATTCTGGAAAGGCTTCGCTCCATGGGCGAGAAAACATTTCTTATCGGGGAGATCGGAAAGGCTGAAAAGGAGCAGGAGCCCATCGAGTTTGTCTGAAAAGCAATTTGCCCACCCATCGCTTGTATAAGGTCAAAACGTATAACCCCAATTGAGTTAAAATTTTTGACAAAATCCCCTCTAACTCCCCTTTGCCTGTTTATAACAGGATAAGAATTACCAAAGGGGAGAACCCATTCTCATCCCCCTTTTGATAAAGGGGGATTGCCGCCGGCCCATAGGGCCTCTGGCCCGGAGGGAGGGGGATTTAATAGAGGGCTCAACATACTCTGTTTTGTAGCTTCATTATCCGAAAGAATTTAAACCAAGGAGTTTATTTTCGCTCAATTGGGGTATGATCATGCCGCAAAAGAGATTGCCTCAGAAATTCAAAGAAACCACCTCTTCACAATCAAACCCGGCAGCCTTGCTAAGCAGTTGCCTGGTCGGTATCAAAAGCCGTTATGATGGGAATCATAAATTGAGAAAAGGCCTGCTCCGTCAATTAGGGAAGTGTTTGATCATCCCTGTCTGTCCCGAGCAGCTGGGAGGCCTTCCAACCCCGAGAAGCCGTGCGGAGATTGTCGGGGGGAACGGATTCGATGTCCTGAAAGGGGAAGCAAAGGTGATCAATTCTGAAGGACACGATGTGACCGCTCAATTTATCAAAGGAGCAAGGGAAGCCCTCAGGATGATACGGCTGAATAAGATCGAAAGGGTTTTTTTTAAAGAGGGAAGCCCCTCCTGCGGAGTAGAACGGTTTGGGCGGAGAGAAAAACAGACCGGTCCTGGAGTAACCACGGCGCTGCTTCTTAAAGAGGGAATAAGAGTTTTGGGTGTCGATTAAACCAAGGAAGTAAGCTCATGAAGCATCACCCCAAAATCTTTGATGTCGCCCTATTGGGCGCCGGGCTGGCCGGTTTGATCGCCGCTACCCGGCTGGCAAAGGAAAACCGGAGTGTTCTCCTCCTTAAAGAAGAAAAATATCGTTCCGTTTATGCCAGAGATGGGTACCGATTTGTTCCCTTTTCAAACTTTTCGGAAAAACTGATCAAGACAAACCTCCTGCAGAAGATTCCATTTCTTACAGACCGCCGGAGAGAGAGAAAAGGGGGGGGTCGATCAGAGCAGAAGGCCTCCTTTCAGGTGATCCTCCCTGAATCGAGGATCGACCTTTACCATGAGCGTCCCGTTCTTCAGAGAGAGTGGAAGAGGGAATTCCCAGGTGAATTGAATCTGATCGAAAACTTCTATGCTGCACTGGACCGGACCAAACAGGTTTTGAAGAAATTAAAAAGCAAGGAGCTGCCTGACCCTCTTTTTCCTGTTCATCCCCGATCTTTTATCAAGCGATGGTTTCCCTTCGATGGACTTCCAAAAGGGAGAACGGATCAATGGCTTTCTATCTCCTCACCCGAATTTAAAAAATTCATTCAGCTCCAGATGATCTCCCGGGGCAATCTCCTCTCGGACTCTTTCCCTGTCTCGCTGGTTTCCTACCTTTTATTGAATGATGAAATGGACGGATGGTGGAAGAGCGGCGACCTGGAAGACGTGAAGCAGGGTCTACTTGAGAAATTCATCCAATCTGGAGGAATGATTGAAGAGATTGAGGGGGTGGAAAAAGCGGAGATGAAATGGAGGGAGGGATTTACCCTCTCGTTAAAGGGAGGGAAGAGCATCTTCCAATCCCGGTCTCTTATTTTAAATGCTCCGCTTCACCGTGTTTCGGGCCTCTTCGGGACGAGGGGAAAGGCAGTATCAAGGTGGTCTAAAAAGATTCGACCCCATGATGTATTGATTCCATTCTTTTTAGGAATTCGTGAAAAGGTCACTCCGGTCGGCATGAGAGACCTCCTCATCTCCATTCTGGACCTAAAGAAACCGCGCGAAGGAGGAAACCTTCTGCTTCTGAGTCTGAGCAGGAGAGGAGATGAGACTCAGGCTCCGGAAGGGAAGAGGGCGCTTACGGTCCAGAGCTTGCTGCCTTTCGAGAAATCGGAAAAAGATCCCCTCTCCGATCTGGAGGATGGGGTAATGAAGCATCTTAAGCATCTCTTTCCATTTCTTGAAAATCATATTGAGTTTATTGACCGGAAATGGGCGGATGATCAAATGGACTGCTGGTCCTATCCCCACTATCTTTATAAAACGGATTCCGATTTTCAGTGGAGAAAGGGAGTGGTCCCCACACGGATATCGAATCGTCTCTACTTTACCGGGAAAGAGAATTTTCCTCAGCTGGGAGTGGAAGGAGAGATTCTGAGCGGTTTAAAAGCGGGGGAGGAGATTTCGAATAAGTTCGGTTAATAAAGCCAGCGCTGTTTTTCTTTTTTTTACCGGGATGAGGGGGATTCTTCCTCGTCAAAATCCTCACCGTACATGTCATAAAGCTTGCTCAACGTTTTCGGTTTTTCGTTGTCGGCGAAAAAGATATCCCTCGACATCGATTCCGACCATTTCTCATAACTGATATGATTTTCCTGTTCCCTTAGCATCTTATTATTTCCATATCAGGTTTGGTTTGTTATTTTAAAAAGCAAATTCCCTGCCAACTCTTTTAAAAAACCTCCACAAGCCATAACTATTTGATAATATATAGGATTCAATAAATATGCTTTAAAGATATTAGAAAAGGCGAATCATCCCATAACATTAATTGTCACCTCCACGAAAAAATTGTCTCTCTATAAATAGTGACTTTTGACCGGCAAGCGCCCTGAAAACCCCGCCTTGTAGGTGGGGAAAAGGGGCGCAATATGAATGATATTTCATTTCCGGGAAACCCCGTCCTGTGGACGGGGAGCTTCACAAATTGGCGTTTCAATCAGAATGGACAGCTCTATTTAATAACGATCTTTCCAAGCATGCCTTCGTCCGCGTGACCGGGAATTGTGCACTTCAAGTCATTGAATACCCCTGTTTTCACGGGGACAAACCACCACTCAGCAAAACCCTCCGGATAGACCTCTATCTCACGAATCTGCCCCTTCACTTCGGCAATGGGCTTGCCATCCTTCCCGTTGATTTGCACCTTACGTGTAAAGACCGCCTGGGACATTCCTTCGGAAGAGAAATAATGCTTCTGCTTACTGGGATTAAGGAGTATTAGCCGATACAGTTTGCCCGTTTCCAACTGAATGATATCCGGAAAGAAACGCAGGGCATCCTCTTTATTCCCCAACTCCACTCTTAACTCGACAGGCTGCTGGGTGGTGAGGTCTCCTGCTCCCTGGACCGAAAAAGGAAAAAGAAGAAAAGCAAATAGAATCATCAGGTTTGCTTGAAGAGTTTTTAGTTTCCTCATAAATTTTCTCCTGTAATCACCTGAATACCCCCTCCCCCTTCGACGGGGGAGGGTTAGGGTGGGGGTGGGGGACCTCTGCGGCATCTACTTCGGTTCGATCGGGTAATTCGCATTAAACCATTCCTTCCAACCGCCTATGAGCGCATAGACTCTTTCAAAACCCATGGAGTTGAATTGCCGTGCCATACTGGCACTGGTCGCCTCACGGGGTCAGGCTCAGTAAAAGACAATGGTTTTGCTTTTTGAATATTTCTCCGCCCAGGCTTGCACATCTCCTTCTGGATCCTCCCGGACTGCGCCCTTAATTTTCGAATCACTTTTTTCCCAATCGGTGTCTAAGCGGACATCAATAATGATCACATCAGGATTGCCTAACATCGGCTTGAGCTCTTCTTTTGTGATCTTGGGAGTCTTGCCATCGGAAGCCGGACATTGGAAATATCCCGCTTGAAAAAGGCCCAATGTCAGAGCTAAAAATATCCAGAATCTCTTTCGCCGCATCTCAAATCCCCCCTTCTTCAGAATGGATATTGTAAAAAATAACACACCCTTTCCTTCCGTGTCCACATCTAAATATCCAGGCTTGATTTCAATTAAAAGATTTCTTATTATAACTTAAATTAAACGATTCTTTTGAAAGGAACCTGTAGCCGCCCCGGCTTACCGGGGCGTTTTCCTCTCACCCGTTGGGTGATTCGTAGGGCAAGGCTTCAGCCTTGCATGAGAGGCAACCCTAAAGGGCTGCCCTACGATTAAATTTATAAAATCGCTCAATTTAGGTATAAATTCATAAGAGTTGTCTGTTATGTAGAGGATTTTATACTGCCTATATTCATGATAACTTCCGGGTTAACGAAGGATGGATTCTCCTAAATATACAATTCTTGTAGTTGATGATGAAGAATTAATAAGGGAATTGGTCTTTACTATTTTATCCAATCTGGGACATTCGTGCATAACTGCAACGGATGGAATCGATGCCCTGGATAAATTGAAAGGGGAAAATTTCGATGCTGTCATTACAGACATCAAAATGCCCGAAATGGATGGAATCATTCTGACCAGGGAGATATCTCGTCAATACCCCGGGCTCCCGGTGATGGTGATGACCGGCTTTGATGAAGAGTATTCTGCCGGGACTGCCATTTCTGTGGGTGCGAGAGAATTTATTAAAAAACCATTCTCTCTCGAAGAGTTTTCTTTAAGACTACGCAAGATGATTGCTGACTCGGAAACCCTGGGGCAGTTGAAGATTGAAAAAGAGAAAGAAGAGGATGTCCAGGATATTATGAATGAATTAGAGGCGGCATTGAAGAAGAGTGAGGAGACCGCAAAAAGTAAACTCCGTTAGAAGGAAAGATGAAATTTTCAGGAAAGGAGGACAGCATGATATTCTACGTTAGAATGTTGAGCGGAGTTCAGATGGGGCCGTTTGATATGCCAGGAAGCACGTATTTCCGTGATGTCAAATGGGCAATCGAACGGGAGTGCGGACTTTCGGTAGGTGAGCAGAGGCTTATCTATTCCGGAAGACAGATGGAAGATCAACGTTCTCTCGATGACTACAATATCAAGGAAAATGAAATTATATTCCTTGTCAGCAGGTTGCAGGGGCATTAGCAAAAGAGTAATTCAACAGAGTTAATATCCTTTCCTGAAAGATAAACCATATGATGAAGAATTCGGATCGTTCGATGCTATGGCGGTGGCCGGGCTGGTGCGGAAGAAACAGGCTAAACTAATCGAGCTTGTTGATGCGGCAAATGAGAGGATCGAGCGTTTTAACCCTTCCTTTAACGCAGTTGTGACTCCCATGTACGAACAAGCCCGCACACCGGCTATTGGGAAAATCCCTGAGGGTCCTTTTGTCGGCGTCCACTTCATCGGCCGGTTTGGGGATGAAGCCGCTCTTTTTCGTTTGGCAGCGCAGCTCGAGTCGGCCCGCCCGTGGGTAAGTCGGAAGCCGCCAGTTTCGGGTTGAATCGAGTTAAGGAATGACCCTTCCCTTTTATTTTATCGGCAAATCAACAAATCTTCTTGTGGGCTTCCCCGCACACTTTGTCCGGTGGTATACGTGAATCTTAAACTCTGGCTTTCCTAAACACTTTTGTTGACTTTTCTAACCTAATTCGATAACCTTTAATCGAAACTTAGCTCCTTTATTGTCAACTTATTCCTCCTTGGGTACATTGACAAGGATTCATTTGAAATCCGTTTTCGCCGAAGGAAGAATCGGTTTTTAAAATTATATCCCTGTATATGATTCGGGAACATATGTATAACGAATTTTATGGGTTTTCAGAAAAACCATTTGAATTGCTTCCCAATCCCAGATTTCTCTTTCTCACACCCAGCCATCGAGAAATAATAGCGTCGATTATTGATGGGATAAGAAATCGAAAGGATTTTATCTCCGTCACAGGAGAGGTGGGCGCTGGTAAAACGACTTTGGTTCGATTTTTATTGGGTAAACTTGAAGCCGAGGAAAAGGTAAAGACCGTCCTTATGTTTCACCCTACCATCACTTTAAAAGAATTATTAAAAAACATCTTGTTAGAGTTAGACCTGGAAGTGAGCAAGGATAGCAAGGGGTCTCTTTTGCGTCAGCTCAATGAATATTTGACGCAGATGATCGCTAAGGGTGAAACTCTGGTCGTCATCATTGATGAAGCCCAGGACCTTTCCAGGGAGGTGATGGGAGAACTCGCAATGTTGCCGAAGTTAGCGACCCTTCAGATCGTTTTCATTGGACAACCTGAGCTTGAGGATAAACTTAATTCACAAGGCCTGAGGCAACTCAAACAAAGGATAGGGATTAAACTGCAAATAAGGGTTTTCAACGAAAGGGAGTCTGAAGATTACATCGATCATCGACTCCGATTGGCCGGAAGCAGCAGTTCCCAGAGATTTACTCCCAAAGCCATTTCTCTGATTTGTTCTCATTCTCAGGGAATTCCACGCATTATCAATACCCTTTGCGACAATGCATTGTTTATGAGCTACCGTTTGTCCAAAGCAAAGATTGACAGGGATATGATTCGTGAAGTCATAAGGGATATGGAAGGCCCTTTTCCGAAAAAAAAATTCCTTTCCTCAATCCTGACAACGGTTAAGGAAATTCGCCTATTTCCCCCCAAGGCAAACTTTCTCCAAAGCAAAACGTTGCTGATCGCCCTATCCTTTCTTTGCCTGGGAGGATTTGTTCTGCTGATCGATCGACTCTTTCAACCCAGGCCTGCTGATACATTGGATATCCAATCTCTCAAAAGCTCTTATGTCGATGCCAAACCATCTTTCACATCGCCACCTCCAAAGAAAACGACAACAGGAATATCTGAAAAAGAGATTCAAGAACCATCGGGTGAGCCAGAACTTATACCCCAAGAATTTCCTAATCTTGTTTCTTTGCCGGCTGCTCCTCCTCCCATTATTAGTGAAGAAGATAAACTGGTGAAAATGATTACCGTAAAGAAAGGACAAACCATCTATTTCTTGACTAAAAAATATTTCCGCATGGTCAATACAACTTTAATGGACATCGTCTTAGAATTAAACCCGGAGATTACTGATGTCCATCTCATTATTGTGAACAAAAAAATCAAAATGCCCAAGATTACAGAGGATTTGCTGATCATCAAAACCTCTGAGAATACCTACAAAATTAATGCTGGGACTTTTGAAACTCCTGGCTCTACCAAACCTTATAGGCATGACCGGGCATTAAAAGGGAAAAAAGTGGAGGTTATCCCGCGCAAAGTATCTTCGCAAGACACCTGGTATCGAGTGGTGATCGGGAATTTTAATACGAAAGACGAAGTCTTAAACATGGTAGATTACCTTAAAGGAAAAGGACTATTGCCTGCTTTTGGAGGTCTTCAAAATAGTGAGTGAAGTCAGTAACGCCGGTTCTAAAACAAGAGTCCAATCTTTGAGGAAGTTCTGATGAAGTGGCGGACCTGAAGATATATATTAATGCGCTTTAGAACCTTCATCCCCTTCTTTTAATATTTAAGGGAACCTCTAATAATTTCCAATTTGTCACTCCCGCCCCGTATTAAGCACGGGGTAAACTCCGGCGGAAGTCCAGTTATTTCAAAAGCTTGTGGATTCCTGCTGGAGTTTATCCCGTACTTTATTACGGGGCAGGAATAACATTTTTAGAGGTAGCTTTAAGATGTGATCCTTATTTTCGTCTTGCGCTAAGAAAGGGATAAATGAAATTTCTGAAAGGGAAAATAAGTGAAAGAATTGAACAACGTCCCCCCGGACAAAGTGAAAGAATTGAACAACGTCCCCCCGGACAAAAATAATAGGGACTTCTTGAGTGAAGGGGAAAGGAAGGTCGAATTGAAGAAGATACTTATAGTAGTGATTGTTGGTTTCCGCTCCCTTCTCGCAGCGCCGAAGGTGCAAGCTCAATGGGTTTGCACCGGGAACGTCTTTAATGATGTGAATGCCCCCCCTCTGTCGATTGAGTTCTGCGATAATATTGAGAGGTTCTCAGTGCTTGGAATTACGAAGGGTTGTGCAGGGGACGACCCGGGCACGCCTCAGAACGAAGCAATGTATTGCCCCGATTTAAGTCTCACAAGGTCTCAGATGGCCGTTTTTATCATGAGGTTATTGGATAAACTTCAAAATGTCTTCTCCGAGGGGCCCTGTGCCGTGGGGCAGGTGCTGAAGAGGACGGTGACGGGGTTCACGTGTGCGGATGACTACACGGGTGACATCACAGGGGTCAATGCGGGACCAGGCTTAACAGGAGGAGCAGTGTCAGGCGATGCTACACTTTCTTTCCTGAAATATTCGCTTCCCAAAAACTCCCAAAATCAAAAGGGAAGGAGAGCGGAATCGATAGCTCCGCTCCCCGGGTCATAGGTTCAGGTCTTGCTTTTTGATCTAAAGACTTGACCCCGATTCTCTTTTCTTTTTAGTACCCCTCTATCTCCCAACCGGGTCGCCTGCCCTGCGGTGTTTTTAACAGCTTAATTATCTCCGCCTGATTGGCCAGAATATTCTGAAGGAAATTCTTAATGTTTGTATCATGTGTTTGAAGCAAATTCTTGATGGCAGTATCATGTGTTGTCAGCTGGTTTTCGATTTTCAAGCTAAGAGCAGCCAGAGTGCCCTTAATTTGGGCGTCATGAGCTGCCAGGGCGCTGGCGATATTACCGGCGATAGAAGCCTGTGCAGCGAGGTCGGTCAGGATTGTCACAGTATTTTCGTATCCCGCCTCTATCTCGGCAGAATCTACACCCTTATCCTGGGCATCACAAAGTGTTAATGGTACCTTCGCTGTTTGAAGGATCAATTTGGCTGTTTCAACAGGAATGGCAAATGAAACGCAAACAAATCCGATTGGATCGCATTGGGCAATGGCGGAAAGGCGTTCGAAAAAATAAAGGGACGCCTCAGCGCCTGCTATAGCAGATCTATAATAGTCCAACCAATCAGCGCTGCAACGGTCGTCCGGTGAATCAATAATGCCAAAAAGTTTCAAATAGGCATAGGGATAGCCCATGGGATAATCCGGGGAGTATGCAGCGGATAAAGCCTTCGGAGTGACGGGGTATCGACTTCCAGTCAGAGTTTGTGCCGCCTGGATACGGCCCAAGATATTTTGAGCGGCATCAATAAATTGCTCTTTGTTCTTCCAGAAATCGTACAAAATCCGCATATCCTCATCGCTGCTCGCAGAAATAGCCTGAGAGGCGTTCCTCTCGAGGCCCGCTGCCTCCTCGATACCCTGCATCAACTCTATCAGTACCTGCCGAAATTGTTGAGGATTGTTAGCGCCATATTGTTGAGGATTTCCAGAACTAGTATATTGACCAGATTGAGCGAGAAGGGTGGTGGGGCAAAATGCGGTGATCATCAAGAAAACAGACAACTGTGCACATAAAAACAATCGTATCAGCTTCATGGCAATGGCACCTTTCCGCCGCAAGTTCAGGGAGAGCCTTGTTCACGGCTTTGGTTTGAAATTAGGTTAGATTGGCAAACTTATTGCCCAACTGTTTTTCCATTCGGTATGAATACTTTTACTCCCCCCCTCCTTTCTCTTTTGATTTGTATGAAATTTGTTTCTGCCGCCGAGTGAGTAATTCTGTAAGAAATGATGATAAGACCTTGCTTTGGGATGGGGTAAATTTACGAAAAAGGGATTAGCATGTCAAGAAAAATCGATCACATGATACCCCTCAGTTACTTTTGTCAAAGGGGGATAAAGAGAAATTTTAAAATTATTTTGGAAAAATCTCTCCTCTCCCCCTTTTTTGTTTCAAAATTTCAAATAGAAAGAACCGTTGACAAAACCTTTGTTTCTGTGTATGAAAAGGCTGGATTGCTTCATTGTTAAAATAACCATAGGGCTTCACCCAATTTTTTTTGCCACTTTAATTTCGGGGAATGAAAGAGGGGGTAGAAACAAAGAAAGGGGGATGCGATGAAAAAGACCTTGGTAGTTGTAGCGATCCTGGTAAATCTATTTAACGTTAGCAGTGCGCAGGCGTTATGCACGGGGCAGGTGTTTAATGATGTGAACATCAACAACGTGGGAGAATTCTTCTGTGATTTCATCGAGAGGTTTCGGGGTTCGGGGATTACGGGCGGGTGTGTGGCCGATGATCCGTTGACCCCGCAGAATGAGGCACAGTATTGTCCGGGTGATAATGTGACGCGATCACAGATGGCGGTCTTTGTGACTCGTGCGATTGAGAAGGTGACGTCGAAGACTCCGCAGCAAATAGCGCTTCTGAAGTGGTATGAGGTGAATCAGACGACTCAATTCAGCGTGGGCAACGGTCCAAATAGAATAGCCTTTGACGGGGCCAACATCTGGGTGACAAACAGGGATAGCAACAATGTCACCAAATTGCGGGCCAACGATGGAACCAACCTCGGCACCTTAGCTGTGGGCCTCGGACCAGGTGTCATAGCCTTCGATGGGGCCAATATCTGGGTGGCAAACCAGTTAAGCAACAATGTCACAAAGTTGCGGGCCAGTGATGGAATCATTCTCGGGACCTTTGCTGTGGGTACTGGTCCAATTGGGATGGCCTTCGATGGAGCCAACATTTGGGTGACTAACAGCGTCAGTAACTCCGTTTCAAAACTGTAGTTTCATCGCTAAAATTGATTCAGGACCTGCTTGAATATTGGAACCCAAATCGGTGATCACTAAGAAAAAGAGGCCGGTGTTTATAAAACAAAATCCCCTCTCTCTGAGGAAGTTCTGAAGTTGGAGAACAGAGGATGTATATTGAGGATGTATATTAATGCGCTTTAGAACTTACGTCCATTCTTTGGGGATTTAGAAAGAAAGTAAAGGAGGACAGGGGCATAGGGAAACTCCTTGACCGCATAACGAAGAAATTGTTGATTGTTGAGATCTGACCCTTATCAGTCTTTTAGATATCAAAGGATTGCTGTCAATCGTTCTTGCAAACCAGGCAGAGATCATTAAATTACTCAAGACGCCGGAAGGCAGGCGACCGGGCTGGCAAAAAGAAGGGTACTAAAAGAATCGCGGCGATTTTTTGTTGACTACGCATGCGGTTAGGTGTAATGTTTTTGCAGGGCGCTTGTGGCGTCATAAAAAATTGCAAACCTCTAACCTTCTGGAGGAAATCATGAAAATGATTTTCCTGAAAATGCCCCAGTTGAGCCCCCGAGGGATAATCTATCCCTGGGGGGGCTTTCTTTATGATCAAGCCTTGGGTGTGGAGGTAGATTTGTAGATACCGGTTTGCGAAATTTTCATCGATTCTTCCAACACGGCTCAATAGGCTCGATGTCTCTCAAGGCAGCTTTCTTTCTGCACCTCATCAATTGATGATCACGGTTAAAGAGAGAAGAGGAGGTGGTTTCTTTTAAGGCGAATGGAATGTAAGAAATTTTAATGAGTATCGAATCAGCCGGGGAGAAGTTTCTAACTTTTAATCCAAGAGGAAGATATTCGAAAAAGGGGGGAAATGATTATGAAAAGAATATTGACGGGATTATTGGCGGTAGTGACAGTTTTGGGTTGGGTGACGATGGGGGAAGCCCAACCCTATACGTGCACGGGTTTGATATTCAACGATGTGAATGCATCTATGGCCCCACCCCCTGTGGGCGAACTATTCTGCGGTTTCATAGAGGAGTTTTCCCGACGGGGGATCACCAGCGGTTGCCAGGCGGATGATCCTTTAACAACCGATATAAACGAAGCCATGTTCTGCCATGACATCGAGACAACAAGGGCACAGATGGCCGTTTTCGTCACGCGCGGGATGGATATTGTTACGAATGCTGTTAATGCGATTAAGGGCCCCCCGGGCAAATACGCCTTCATCAAGACGTCGAACGTGAGGATCAACGGCGGCAATAACCAGGCGCGCATCACCCCGGGAGCGGGCTTCACGGTAGCTATTGATTTCAACTATGCGATTGACCTCTGTCCGGGCTGTATCGGTCAGCTCTATGTCGGCCTGGATAGTGAAAACGGGCCTCAACAGTGCCCCTTCTCCGATCAACCTGGAGCATCGCCCGGTATCACCCAAACACGCAATGTGAATTTGACAGCACCGATAACACCCGGGGTTTACTACATCGGCATCGACTTTGACCTGCAGTTTAACTGCTTTGACCCGGGACCAGGCTGGCCGCATGGCCCACCGACTACGAATGATCGTATCATCGGGTCCATTTCCGTGTTCTAAGAATCCGTAAGCAAACCTGACAAAGTGGTCATGATGAGATAGACTCCCCGTAAAGGCAGGGTCAGAAACGGCCCTGCCTTTTTATTTCTTCACTCAAGATTTCTATTGGGAATATTCCTTCTTCTGCGATGGCTAAAATCGATTAGGAGCATGCGTCATACCCAACGCGAATTTTCAAAACGTAGTATGACAATAGTTGTTTGAAGGCCCGATTCCTACAGATCGTGAATTCTCATTGACACTCCTTTCGTGATTTAGTACCATCCTGTTAAGGAAAAAGGGACGAATATCGCGAATGACAGCGAATGACACGGATGGGTTTTCTTCGTTGATATTCGTATAAATCATTTCATTCTTAAACCGAGGAGGTGCAGATGCCTTACCACTGGGAAGGGGATTTGATTCTCCAGGATACCGTCATAGAAAAGAAGAGGTTCGTCATCGGGAGTCAAAACAAGCCAATCAGCACCGATATCAGGGAATGGATATCCTTTGAAGACAACAACATCATGAAGGGGATTCTCAGCGATCTAATCAAGAAAAAGGATCTGCCCACGAGCAGGGGGCCCGGCAGTTTCGATAAACGCGCAACGATCATATGGAACCATGTGGCCGAGACCATCAAGTACATCTACGACACTAAAAAGCAGAGGAAGGGGACTTCTGGCTATTTCCTCCGGAGATCCACACCCTCTGCGAAGGCGACTGTGAGGACGGAAGCTTTCTCCTCGCAAGCCTTCTCATAGCGAGCGGCGTAAGCCCCTTCTGTGTGAGAGTCGTTTTGGGAGAAGCCTTTGATGAGAAAGGCAAATCACTGGGCGGCCACTGCTGGCCGGTATATAAGAATGAGATGGGGCAGTGGTGCATCCTTGAGAGCACACTCGATCATATCCCATCAAGAATGCCCGAAGCGGACAAGCTGACGGAGGAGGGCCAGTCTTTCCAGTATGTGCCCAACTATTGTTTCAACAACTATCATCTCTGGGAGATTTTTGCGGAGGATAAACACAGTACAAGATCGATGAAAATTGGAAGTTACCTCAAGAGGCGGGGCGATAAAGTCCACATGAAAAGAACACGCCTTCCTTCCGGGGGATGGCTTTCCAGGATGACAGGCGATTGGGAACCCGGACACCTCGAAATAACAAGTGACGCATTGAGGGATTTCGGATTTCATGAGAATGCGATAGACGTCGTTGGCGACGCATCCCAGGACCCTGATTTTTATGACTGGGGCACCCCTTGCGCTCACGCCTAGACGAATAACGATGAGAATGGGAAAACGGCGGATTCCCGCGAAGAAGCAGAAAAGAACTACATCGCATGGATCAGCCGGCTCACGGAGACGCTTGCCTCAGTGACAGGCCGGAATGTCCTTTCAGGCCTTTTCCTTCTGGGATATGCCCTTCACGGCATTCAGGATCTCGCAACCCACAAAGGCATAACGAACGCCCAGCATTCCTATCTCTCAAAGCTCTTCGGAAGGGAAGACGACCCGGACCACACCGAAGAGAACAGGGCCAAAGCAAGAGAATATTCAAAGAAATATGTCGAATATTTTAGAAAAAAACACAGGAAGCCATTTGAAAAAATGATGGGCTATAAGGGGAGGCTTATGCCCTGGGATGAGCTGATGCCCCAGGAGAAGAATGACCTTCTCGACAAAAACGGGTGGGACCTGAATCCCCAGGCGTTTATAGAATATTCCACCCTCTCCAAAATATACGAAAAGATCAAAAATGATTATCCTGTAGAAAAAACAACCTGGAAAACCGATCAAGTGTTCGCAAGTTTGATAAAGAGTATCTAAAAAAAAAATTTAAATTTCCCCCCGTAAATCCCTCCCCCTTTGATGGGGGAGGGTGAGGGTGGGGGTGACGAAGAGACCGAGAGGGAAAAAAATATGGAAAAGATAAACCGGGGAATGCTGCGATTCTTCACCGACCATTATAAACCCGAAATCATCGGTATTGTAGGAACCAAACATACCATAGGTTTGGCAATCCGGGAAGCTCAAAAGGCTGTAACCGTGGATAGAGAAGCATCTCTCTGGTCGCACTGTTTCATCTTTGGAGATCTAAGGCTTGACAGAAGAGGGAAGGGCGGCAAGAAGAGCCGGAGCCCTTACATATTCGAATCGGATCTGAAGGTGAATGTCTTTAAACCACAGCTCCGTAATGGCGCCCAGGAGAATTGGGTCGGAAAGCACTGCAGGGAGGTAGTGGAGAATGCCGGGGTCATTGACTTTGGACTTTCAGAAGATGTAATAGAAAATATTCTTGCAACCGCCCTTCAGCTTGTTGATGAGCAGGTCCTCTATCCGATCCAGGAGCTTCTCGGAACATGGTGGGCCATCATCACCAACAGGGAGTGGCTTCCCAATCCGGTTGATGATCGCCATGCCATGTATTGCAGCGCCTTCGTGAGGCACTGTTATAAAAAAGCAGGAGCAGACTTCCTCAAAAGAGTAAGTGTCTCAAACACCACCCCGGAACACATCGCTCAGGCTGGCATCAAAGCTGGCAAACTGATCCGCTTCAGGGGGTAAGGTGAGAGATGGAGGGGGTGAGAAGCGAAGAAAGGAGGATGCAATGAAAAAGACCATGGTAGGGGTAGTGATCGTGGTAAATCTCTTTATCGTTAGCCATGCGCAGGCGCTATGCACGGGAGCGGTGTTTAATGATGTGAACATCAACAACGTGGGAGAATTCTTCTGTGATTTCATCGAGAGGTTTCGGGGTTCGGGGATTACGGGCGGGTGTGTGGCCGATGATCCGTTGACCCCGCAGAATGAGGCCCAGTACTGTCCGGGCGATAATGTGACGCGGTCACAGATGGCAGTTTTTGTGACCCGTGCAATCGAGAAAGTGACATCAAAGACACCCCAGCAGATCGCATTGCTGAAGTGGTATGAAGTGAATCAGACTGCCAAGTTCAGCCTGGGCGGCTCTTGCTTCGGCTTGGCCTTTGATGGAGCTAACATCTGGGTATCGAACAATAGCAACAGCAGTGTCATGAAGTTACGGACCAGTGATGGGGCCAACCTCGGCACCTTTGGTGTGACTAGCTCTCCATTTGGCATAGCCTTCGATGGGGCCAACATCTGGGTGACAAACACGTCCAGCAACACTGTCACCAAGCTCAGAGCCAGTGATGGGACTAAACTCGGCGAATTTCCCGTGGGCACAAATCCATGGGAAATAGCTTTCGATGGGGCCAACGTCTGGGTGGTTAACGCGGTCAGTGGAAATGTCACCAAGCTCAGGGCAAGTGATGGATTCGATCTCGGCACTTTTGCCGTGGGTGTCGACCCGCAAGGAATAGCTTTTGATGGGGCCAACATCTGGGTGACAAACAGGGTCAACAACAATGTCACCAAGCTGCGGGCCAGTGATGGATTCAACCTTGGCACCTTTGCCGTAGGAACCGATCCACGTGGAATAGCCTTCGACGGGGCCAACATATGGGTTGCAAATGTAATGAGCCACAATGTCACCAAGCTCAGGGCCAGCGATGGAGCCAACCTCGGAACCTTTTCTGTAGGGGAATTTCCATGGAGGATCGCCTTCGATGGAGCCAACATCTGGACGGCAAACGGGGGCAGCAACAGCGTCACCAAGTTGCGGGCCAGCGACGGCGCAAACCTTGGCACCTTTTTCGTAGGAACCGATCCACGTGGAATAGCCTTCGACGGGGCCAACATATGGGTTGCAAATGTAATGAGCCACAATGTCACCAAGCTCAGGGCCAGCGATGGAGCCAACCTCGGAACCTTTTCTGTAGGGGAATTTCCATGGAGGATCGCCTTCGATGGAGCCAACATCTGGACGGCAAACGGGGGCAGCAACAGCGTCACCAAGTTGCGGGCCAGCGACGGCGCAAACCTTGGCACCTTTTTCGTGGGCACTGGAGTAACGGCAATAGCATTCGATGGAGCAAACATCTGGGTGCCAGCCGACGCCAACGTTTCAAAACTGTAGTTTTATTTTTAACATTGATTCAGAACTTGATTTATATTGAACCTGAATCGATGATCAATGCTGAAGGACAAAGGCAGGCCCCCTCC
>MGQQ01000007.1 GCA_001798855.1 Deltaproteobacteria bacterium RBG_16_49_23
CAATGAGCAAAATCTTTCGACCTTCGCTCTCGATGGCAATCTCACGACCTTCTGGGAGGATCTGAAGGAGCCTGAGGAAATCCTCACAAGAAGTGAAGCCATTTCAAAGGCCCTTCAAGCGGGCTTCTCGGCAGCCTCTCTTATGGTCAAGGAAGAGTTCGAGCCATTTATCAAAAGCCTTGAGAGGAGGCTCAATCGGGATATCAAAAGAGTGTTCGAGTATTATGAGACCCTGAAGGTTGAGATCCAGAAAGCCTTTGAGAAAAAAGTTTTTCTAGGAAAGGATTCCCCTGAAGAGCAAAATGGAGAGGTAAAGAAGGTACTTTCAGGGAAATTGGATGCCGTTGAGGGAGAAAAGAGATATAAGATTCAAGATCTTGTTTCTAAATATGCCCTGAATGTCCGAATTGAACCGGTCTGTATCATAGATATTGAGACAGAGTCCCTGGTCTTCTGGGTGGAGATCAAAAGGAGGCTTTCCTCAAGGGCCTTTCCTCTCACCTATAACCCCCTATTGAAAAAGGTGGATTCTTTACCCTGTGAAGGTTGCTTCCACCCCCGCGGAACGTATTACATCTGTGATGAAAAGTTGCACATCCTTTGTGCTGCTTGTTTCAGGAAATGTCCTGATTGCGGAAGGCAGTACTGCTCTGTCTGCCATCCAAAGGGATGCCCCAGGTGCAAGAATTAAGGAAATTGGGGAGGGTTCCTATCTTGTTGAAAGGCGAGATTGAAAAAAGGATGTTTTTTGTCCCGAGGAAAAGGGGACGGTTCTATTTAATGAAGATTAGAGGGTCTCAACAGGCTGTTGCCCAAACCAACCGTTTGCCCTTTGACAGGCTCAGGGCGAGCGGTGATATGTTGAAATTATGAAGAAGTCTGGGGTCAAAACCAAATTATACACTTTACTACAGGAACGAATTGTATAAGAGATTAGTACTACCACGTTACGTTGAAAATGAAAGCCCAATGCTTTCAAATAGTTCTGTTTTCTATCGAAATTGAGCGGCGCATCAAAAGCCAATATCAAGCCCTAAATACGGCCTTATGATTATTCATAAATCAATTTAACGTAGTAGTATTAACATTATCCCCCCTTCTGGGTCCTCTTGGTGGGGATAGGCGTGATGCCTGCCTCCAACTCAAAACGAGAACCGTTTCTCGCCTGGCATCTATTGAAGATCACCGGTTGAATCTTCTTTCACCTCCCAAATCGTAGGGGCTGAAGGATCGGAAAGATCCCGGATTCGTCCTTGCTCGTCACCAATCATAGGACATAATGGATACCCGGTATGGGTCTCAACGATCATCCCACAACTTCCGTCCGAGAGGACGACCCGCCGCCCCGCAGCCAGCACATTCAACAGTAACAGAAAGGAGGAGACATACTCCTTGTGAAGTTTTCCGGACAAGGCATCCCTGATTAGAATGGTTGCGGCTTGAGCAACGGTCAAAGCTCGCCGATAGGGGCGAACGGTGCGAAGGGCATCATAGACATCAGCAACGGCGACAAGAAGGCTTGCAAAATGTAACGTGTGCTGTGGTAGGCGCCCCTGGACTTTCGGATATCCGGATTGATTGGCCCCCATGTGGTGCTGGTAAGCCACTACTGGGAGGAGAGGGTTTGCCGATTCCACGCCGGGGATATCAAGGAGGAGCCGAGCGCCGCAGGAGGGGTGTCTCTCCATGAGGAGCCACTCATTCGGTTCAAGAGGACCATTGTGGTTCAGGATCTCTCTGGGCACTTCCTTCTTTCCAAGATCGTGGCACAGAGCGGCCATGGCGATCGCATTGACCATTTCCTCGGAAAGCCGGAGCGCCCGTGCCAGGGCGGATGAAAGAACGCAGACATTGAGGGCGTGGGTAAAGGTGTAGTCGTCGAAGTTCTTCATCTCACGGATAGGCTGAAAAAGCTCTCTGCCCACGGCCAACCGGGCCACAATCGCGCACACAACCTCTCGGGCCCGGACGAGACCTTCGGACTTTCTAGATTCAAGGTCAGAGAGGACTTCCTGGGCCTCAGCAAGAAATCCCAGATATCCCGTAACAGCCCGGGTTAGAACCGAACGGGGTTCAGCCCTTCTTTCCAGTTTTAGGGAACCGGCGGCGATTTTCGAACCTCGATAGGGGATGCATTCCTTTGAAACAACTGTCTCGATCCAGGCCATCAGATCGTCCCCCCCCGTATCCGCCTCAATTTGAACACTTTCGAATCCGAGTTGTTGGAGTGATTGAAAAAGAGCGCGAAAGGACATGGGAATGGTTTCGATTCTCCGGTTCTCGACAATCGTATCATTTCCAAGGAAGGTCATCCTCACCGGCTGTCCCCATTCAGCAAGCTTCTGAGAAGCTTGCCTGGCAGATTGGAGAACCTGCTTGGTCCCCGGAGGATAGATTCGTCGCATCCGAAAGAGAGCTCCAAGGGAGGAAAGAAAATAATCAAGGACATCTTGCCCCATAGCTTTTTTCCCCTTTTGGTGAATCCTGGAGGTTCGGCACGGTCAGCGCTCCTCTTTCCTGTTCCCTCTGTGGGTTAGAGAGTGAGGTCTGGACTCTCTTCAGAGCCCTTAGGGCTTCACTACTCACCTTTGGATGGGGATGGTTTGAAAGAGCCTGAAGAGGCCTAAGAACCTGGGGAAGTCCTTGCTGTCCAAGAACGATGGCGAGATTACGGGCCACATACCATGGACTGATGCGGGACTTCACCACAAATGTTGGCGTTGCGGCTGAAGAGAAGCAGGAGAGGAGGTTGACGAGAAAATGGCGTTTGGAGATCTGTTCCTCTTCTGCGAGGGCCTTTAGCGCCGTGTCGAGGAGACACCTTTCGTGGTTCACGGCGAAGGTGACCAGAGCTTGCCGTTCCGCGAAAGACGTTTTAATAAAAGCCGAAAGGCCCTTTTTAAAAATGTTTTTAACAAAGGAAGGGACAGAATCGAGCAGTTCTGGGAGTGTTCGATCAACAAGCCTGATGAACTTAAAAATACCCGATGGGCCAAGCTGCTCTGCACGTGCCTCGATACGGTCGAAGAGCCTTTTCTTAAAATCTTCCTCTTCCTCCAAAGCCAATGCAAGAATCAGCTGATCCAAATATTCATCGGGGTCCTCCGGCAAAACCGGCGTGTCTTCCTCTGGGCGCATCAAGACAGACGGATTCACCAGGAATTCGAGTGACTCGGAATACTCTGTATCCATGAAAGGGTTTTCCGATAGATTGATAATAAGGTCCTCTACTGTCTTCCACACCTCCGCCGTAAACTCGCTGTCCTTACCGGGAGAGAGCCTGGACTTGATCAATGAAAGGAGTTCATCGGTTTTGGTGACCGGGGCAAAACGGCGGTATACCTCTACAAATCTATGAGTCCCTTGCTCACCTAACGTAGCGAGACCTGCCAGAAGGTCGATAAATCGCTCTCCGTCAATCTCTTTCAACAGAGAGGCTTTTCCAAGCCCCAATCGCTTGGACTCCTGGCCTTCACGTCCGACGATCCGCACGAGATCCCTGACAGAGAGGAGCTTACCCATTTGAGCAAGGTAATCGAGAATGTCTTCACGCTGTCCATCTGGAAGAAGGGACAGAGCATCCTCCAGACGCTCACCCAACTTGAGCAGGAATTTTGAGAACCCGTCTGAATCGCCAAACCCCGATTCCGTCCACTCGTCCTTTGCAGCCTCCCAGAATTCTTCAGAGGCAAGGGCGGTGGCAAGCTGCTCAGCAGGCGCTTCGTGACTCATTAAAGCAAGCCAAGCCTGGCGACGTCTTCGTTCCGGGTTATCCCTGGAATCCTTAACCGTATCCGTGATCTCACTGTGAATCTGATCGAGGTTGAGGGGTTCAATGTCGATGGTAAAAACTTCAGAGCGAAGCTTCCGTCGCAGTTCTTGGCCTTCCAACTTGAGAGTTGACACCACCCGGGCGAAAACCCAAACATCCTCAAGGGTCGCCTCTTTCGTCCAGAATATTTGGAGCACCTTTCTTGCGTGAAGCATCGAGGCAAGACTGGTTGCCTTCCCAGCGATGAATTCTCCCGACACGACGAGTTCCTTGGAGGTGATGCCGATCGTGAGAGAGCCTGCGGAATCGAGGGGGACAGAATTAAGGACGTTCTTAGCGACTTCGAGAAGGGCAGGATGCTTGGTGGGGTAAACGCGTACGCCGCGGATGAGGTGCAACAGGTCTAAAGCGAATGCCTCAACCTTTCTTGAAAGTGGAGACGCTTCTCTATTTTCACGTCCTGTCATGGCGCCTTCAGAAAAAGTCTGTAGACCGCTTGATTTGTCATATCGTCTATAAAAGCGAGCGAGATACGAATTGGTCTCCGGTCTCTGGATAAGCAAGTTCGATACCAGGACAGGTAAAATCGCCTAAGCCTTTGTTTCGATAGGATATATTAGATTTGGTTGTCTTTCTTCAGGACCGGAAAAATGACTTTTTTTGTCACCCAGAATCCCTCAGAACTGGCTTTAGCAATGCGTTCAGCAAGGTAAATTCAATCAAACTCTTAACTGCGCAACCCGATTCACACCCTACCCTTGAACTTGGGCAACCCCATTCACACCTTAATCAACAATCAACTTCTCTCGCTGATAGCTACTCCAAATATCTAACCATCGCAAGGAGTTATGAATTTATTTCTTTAAGTTACTTTTCCGGGCATGGTCCTTGCTCTTAATGTTCTTAAAATCGATTTAAAGGAGGAAAAAAAGATGAAAACGAACGGAACAAAGAAAGAATGGATGGTGTTGGGAATCATTTTTCTTATGACGTCACAAACAACGTTGGTTCTAGAACGTTTTACCCCGTTAGAAATAATGCCACGCTGCTCTTCAGCGGGGTTTAATGCCCCGCTGAAATTTCTAACGGGGTTTACTTTTCAGAAGCTCCCGTTTCTCCGGAAACGGCCAAACGATTGACAAAAGAAACCCTGCCAATTTGTTTTAGAACCTACGTCGTCTCTTTTCCCGTCCCCTCTTTTCCGACCTGTGGTTTTAACCACGGAAAATGGGTTTTCCGCCTCCGACCACTATGGAGTTCTCGCCATATTGAAGTGGTAAGAAAAGCATCCAATTTTTTTCACTCTTTTTGATCTTTTTGAAACAATCTGTTAGATTTTTAAAATCTGCAACCATCCAGGCGTCGATTGGTTTAAAAATTGAGTCAGGGAGGTTCGATATGCCCCCAAGGAGTAAAAGCAATGGAAGAAAGAACCAGTTTAAATTCCTTTTGAACCGGGCGAATGATTTTGGAGCAACAGATGCAAAGATCATCCAATCCAGAAAGATCGTGGTCGAAGACCGGGTACTGCTCAAATGCAAATCCGGATGCCACATGTATGGCCACAAACTCGTTTGCCCACCCTTCACCCCTACCCCGGACGAGTTCCGAAAAATGTTGACCGAATACCAATATGCCCTCATCGTCAAATTTGAAGCAGAGGCGGAGGCAGAAGAAGATGTGGGAAGAAGTCTCTTAAAAAATCTCTGCGTGTCCGATATCTCTCCGGATATCCGGGAACGGACAAAGGGGTTTTGGGATAGCTGGAACAATGACAAAAGACAGATCCTCCTCGCTATGCTTGAACTGGAAAAAGCCGCCTTCAACCAGGGATACACCCTTGCCGTCGCATTGACAGCCGGTTCTTGCACCCTATGTGAGAAGTGTAATGTCGAAGGGGTCTGCCTCCATCCCTCAATGGCCCGGTATCCTGAACACGCCCTCGGAGTAAATGTCAAGAAAACCCTCAAGAACGCGGGGATGGCCATCCGCTTTCCTTTCGAGAAGAACCCCGAGGGCATCGGGATACTTCTCATTGATTGACGTTGAAATAAACACCATCCCCAACGAAGTAGGGGAAAAGGAACCCCCGTGGTTTTGAAGTGGTTTATGGATAGATGAAGACTTCCTGTTATCTTAATTGACAAATAGAAATAACTTTAAAAATAAATTAAGCAACTGAAATATCGGAGGATGAAATTGGAAGAATTAAATAGAGATATTTTAGAAAAAGAAATGCGAACGATTTGGAAAATATGGGTTGCTTTTTTTCTTTCGTTATTCAGCTACATTATGGTTTGCAATGGACTTGAAAAAGAGGTTCTTTTTAAAGAATATGGTTCGCATCTCAAAAACTTAAAATACCTTTTTTATGCATTATCATTGATTTTTTTATATTTTTCTCACTATTTACGAAAAACCATGTTAAAACAGCCCTCCATTAAATCTGATCTGAAAATAATCAAACGTGCTAAAAAATTGGGTAAACCAGCCATACTCGTTAAATATAGCACTATTGTCCTTATTTCCCTTGCATTTTCGGAAGCCATAGCTATCTACGGTGTATCTTATTTCTTTTTGAGCGGAGATTATCAAACTCTTTACGTCCTTGTTGGTATCTCCGCGATAACAATGCTTTATCATAGACCCAAAGCAAAAGAACTTGCGCATATATCAATTGCGTCAGAGGACACGGCGTCCTCGCTTAACACACCGGATGCAAGTGACTCGCATTAGCTTACGCCTGATCTGTAACGTTCTCCCTTCCCGTAATCATCAAGGTTGGAGGTTAGCTCACTTTGTAGGTAGGTGTTATACGTATTGTTTTTATTTAAGGTGGCAAATCCACTGCGCAGCCCGGCCTAAATCCTGATTTATTTGCGCAACCCGATCTCCACGAATTGATTGCCCCAACCTTCCTACTTCAGGCGGTTGGCGATTCTGTCGATGCCTGCCTGGGCGCAAATATCATCTCTATCTCCCCCGGGTGCGCCACCGACTCCAATGGCGCCGATGACCTCCTGTCCTGCACGAATCGGGATTCCACCCCCAAGAATCAGGACATTGGAGATATTCACAAGGCCCGCCGCCGAGGGGTTGGTTGCAAGGAGTTGAACCAACTCTGTTGTGCCGGTGCGGAAACTCAAAGCCGTAAACGCTTTCCTTCGGCTTGAATCCAACGTATGAGGTCCTGCATCGTCATCCCGCAACAATGCTTTAAGACTTCCCGATCGATCAACCACAGCCACCGATACACGGAAACCATCTGCCCGGCACCGTTCGATGGCTGCCGTTGCAGCCTCTTCCGCCAGAGAAAGTGAGAGTTGCCTCTGGATGAGGACTTCCTGAGCTTGAATCAAGCTCGTGAAACCGATGATGATCCACAGAGCCAAAACAGAGCTTATGAGATATTTAATTCTTTCCATCGTTTTTTGCCTCCTTTATTCTATCAAAGATCTTACAACCCAATCATTTTTCTCACCTAAAATATAACCATTCTTTTGGGATTTTTCTTTTTCAGTGTATCTTTGATTCGATTCCTTTTTAGGCGTAGATAATTACACCAAAAGTCTGAGAACTTATCTCTAACATTTTCGAAATAACCACATCATAGCTCCTCTCCCCTGGTAGGAGGGGGAAACAAATGGTCTCTGTTTTGTCCACCCCCACCCGCGCCCTCCCCCGTCGAAAGGGGGAGGGAAATATTGGGGGAACGTCAAATACGTTTGGTTAGTTTTAAAAAATAGTTTAACATGCTAAGATAAGAAGCAAACGGCGTCCTTTTCAAACATAATGGTCTCGTAAAAAGCCAACC
>MGQQ01000008.1 GCA_001798855.1 Deltaproteobacteria bacterium RBG_16_49_23
AGGAGGCTCTCAGATATTAAGTTTTCTCCCCATCGTTTTGATCTTCGTCATTTTTTACTTCCTGCTCATTCGCCCGCAGCAGAAGCGGGCCAAGGACCACCGCAATTTATTGTCAAGCATCAAGGAAGGAGACGAAGTCCTGACCAGTGGAGGAATCTACGGCAAAATTACCGGCATCAGAGATGACAAAATTACCCTTGAAATCTCCGACAAAGTGAGAGTGAAGGTCAATCGGGGACATATTGCAACAGTGATCAACAAATAGGATAGGATAAAGACCAATTAAAATAATTTCGGATTGCAGAATGCGGAATCCAAGCTCTTTTCCAAATTCCGCATTCCGAAATCCACAATCTAAAATCGAAACGCCCCTTGCTCTAAACTCTGTTTTAGGGCTATAATCCACGAGGAGGTGAACTATGAGGAAGTATGAAACCATCTTTATTCTGGATCCCGATCTTGAAGAGGGCGCGGCACAGTCCGCCATTGAGAAGATCAAAGGGATTATCACCCAGGGCAATGGAGAGATCCTGAAGGTTGAAGATTGGGGAAAGCGAAAACTCGCTTATGAAGTTAAAAAGAAGTCCAAAGGCCATTACATCCTGATCCACTTTTCCGGAACCCCCGCCCTCCTCTCCGAATTAGAGAGGAATTTTCGAGTCATGGATGCCGTCATCAAATTTCAATCTGTTCGTCTGGACGAGAGAGGAGCCCCAACTTCAGGGGGAACCGTCCCGGATGATCAGACGGAGGAGGTAACAGAGGAAAGCGCATGACCTCCTCGGTTTTGAGCCGTACCGACTTGAATCAGGTCATTCTCACAGGGAAGGTGGAAAACGACCCTCAATTCCATTATCAACCCGATGGGACCCCTGTGCTCCAGTTTTCCCTGGAGTTATTAAACGATTCAGGAAATTTTTCCGAAAAAAGATCAGGTCAGGGGAATGAAGGGCATGCCTCAAAACGGGCGAATTTGCGTCCGAGCCTGATTCACATCGTGGCCCTCGGCAATCTGGCCCAATTTAGGTCCGAGCTCCGGAGCGGTCAGCGTCTTTTAGTCAAAGGCCGACTCAACCAGAGGCGCTGGCAGACGCCGGAAGGAAGAAACCGGACACGTACAGAGGTGATCGCATCGGAACTCCAACCGGCTGAGGAGAACGAGACGGGCCTCCCGAATGAATACAAATGAGATAAATGAATTTACATGGAATGTAGGGGGCGTTCCCCGAACGCATCGTTTAAAGGCATGATCGGTGATCATGCCCTACAATCATGTATTAAAATAAAATGCGTTTGGATTATAAATGAAATCAAACCAGGAAAGAGAGGATAAGAGGATGAAAAAACCGGCTGAAAGGTCAGCTCCGGACAGAAAAAGGAAACCCTTTTTGCGGCGAAAGGTCTGTCGGTTTTGCACCGATAAGAAGCTCGATATTGATTATCGAAATCCAAGGGTCCTGCGTTATTTCGTGACGGAACGTGGAAAGATCATTCCCAGGAGGATCTCTGGAAACTGCGCAAAACATCAGAGACAGATCACGGTCGCCCTCAAAAGGGCTCGAAACATAGCCATTCTACCATTTACAACGGCAGCGCATTAAACCAAGGCTTGAGGTACGAGGTCAGAGGTTGGAGGCAAACCCTTTATGCCTCACACCTCCAGCCTAAAACCTTTAACATCTCTCTTGGAGGTCATCGATGCAAGTGATTCTTTTAGAAGACATCCCTTCCCTGGGAAAGGTGGGGGATATGGTGAAGGTCGCGGATGGATATGGAAGGAACTACCTCATCCCGAGGAAGAAGGCTATCTTTGCCACCGAAAAGAACCTCAAAACCCTGCAGCATGAGAAGGCGCTGGTTCAGCAGCGGGTGGGGAAGATGAAAAAAGATGCGGGGAAGATGGCCGAGGAGATCGAAAAGCTCTCCTGCACCTTTACGAAGAATGTGGGAGAAAGCGGAAAGCTTTTCGGGTCCGTAACCTCCATGGAGATTGAAGCCTTCTTGAAAGAAAACGGCTTCGATGTGGACCGGAAGAAAATTCTTCTTGATGAACCGATCAAGAATCTGGGAATGCATACCGTAACGATTAAACTCCAACCGGAAGTCGCAGCACATCTCAAGGTCTGGGTCGTTCAGGAGTGAACCCCGTTAGAAAATTTTTTCTAACGGGACGGAAAAAGGAAAATTGTATTACTTCGGCTTTTTAAAAATTCCTTTGTAAAATCCCTCCCGACCTCCCTTTGCTAAAGGGAGGAGATAAGAGTTTCCCCCTTTGGAAAAGGGGGATTAAGGGGGATTTTATAATGATTCTTTTGATCAATTGACTCATGAAAATCTTCTTTCCATAAGGCAAAATTGACACGGAAAATTATTTTCTTCTCCGCTGCAAGTAGCGGAGCTTTCTAACGGGGTGAACATGGAAGGAACGGAATTCTCTTCCCATAAAATCCCTCCCCAAAACATCGAGGCGGAACAAGCCGTCCTGGGCGGCATCCTTATTGAGAATGAGGCGATCAACCGGGTGATGGAGATCCTTTCCCCTGATGACTTTTACCGGGATGGCCATCGCAAGCTCTACGGCGCGCTGATTGACCTCTCGGACCGGGATGAACCCGCTGACCTGATCACCATGACCAATGAGTTGCGGAAAAGGGATCAACTCGATGCCATCGGGGGGGCTTCCTACTTAGCCTTCCTGATCGATTCGATTCCCACCGCAGCCAATATCGAATACTATGCCAAAATCGTCAGGGAGAAATCGGTCCTAAGGAAGTTGATCGAAACCTCCACGGAGATCATCACGCAGAGCTATCAGGATCGCGGCGATGTGGAAAACTTTCTTGACGAGGCGGAGAAGGCCATTTTCGAAATCTCCGAGAGAAGGGTGAGACCTTCCTTCTATTCGATCCGCGAAGTCGTCAAAGACAGTCTGGATACCATTTCAAAACTTTATGAAAAGAAGGAACATATCACCGGTGTCCCATCCGGGTTTAAAGAGCTCGATAAGATGACGGCAGGTTTCCAACCCTCGGACCTGATCATCGTCGCGGGAAGGCCCAGCATGGGCAAGACCGCCTTCTGCCTCAATATCGCCCAGTATGCCGCCATTGAACGAAAGACCCCGTCCGCCATCTTCTCCCTTGAGATGTCAAAGGAACAACTCGTCATCCGGATGCTCTGCTCCCAGTCTCAGGTGGAGGGCAACCGGCTCCGCACAGGTTTTCTCCACGAGAGCGACTGGACCAAGCTGACGCTTGCCGCAGGAACGCTCTACGAAGCGCCCATCTTCATCGACGATACGGCCGCACTCTCGGCCCTTGAATTGAGGGCAAAGGCGCGGCGCCTCAAAGCCGAACATCGGGTGGGCCTGCTTGTCATCGACTATCTTCAGCTCATGAAGGGGAGAGCCAGAGTGGAGAGCCGTCAGCAGGAGATCTCCGAAATCTCCCGCTCCCTGAAAGGACTGGCCAAGGAGCTCAATATCCCGATTATCGCCGTCTCCCAGCTCAGCCGGAAAACCGAGGAGAGGCACGGAAATAGACCCCAGCTTTCCGACCTCCGGGAATCCGGGGCGATCGAGCAGGATGCCGATGTCATCCTTTTCCTTTTCCGGGAAGAGGTTTACAACCGGCAAGAGGAGAACCAGGGAAAAGCCGAACTCATCATCGGGAAGCAGCGAAACGGACCGATCGGCAAAGTTGATCTTGCCTTTCTGGACAAATTTACCACCTTTAAAGACCTCTACAAGGGGGAGACTGGAAATTTCTACGAATGACCCTAACCTATTGTGGAATTCGGATTGCGCCTGCCTGCGCGTAGCCGCTTCGGCGAAGGCAGGGAATGCGGAATAAAAACTCCGAAATCTGAAATCTGCAATCTGAAATGTTAATAGTTTACGATGAACCTGCCCAATACCCTAACCATCATCAGGGTTTTGTTGATTCCCGTCTTTGTCATCCTCATCATCAATCATTCCTTCTGGTGGGCCTTTATCATTTTTGCCATCGCCGGAATTACGGATGGGCTGGATGGCCTGTTGGCGCGCCTCACACACCAGAAGACCGAGTTAGGCGCCTATCTCGATCCCATTGCCGATAAGCTCCTTCTCATCTCGGCCTACCTCTCCCTTGCCATCACAGAGGTTCTTCCGGGCTGGCTTTCGGTCATCGTCATCACCCGTGATGTCATTATTCTATTGGGCCTTCTTGTGATCATGCTCATCAGTCACCCTCCCGGGATCCATCCCAGTTTCATCAGCAAGATGACCACCGTTTTTCAGATATCAACGGTTCTTCTGGCCTTATTAGAGGGATATACTCCTTTCTTCAAACAGTTGACCCCCATGGCCATCTATGGGACTACCTTCCTCACCATCCTCTCCGGCACCCATTACCTCTATGTGGGAACACGCATCTTGAATCAAAAAAATCAAAAGAAATCCTCCAGGGGAGAATGATATATGCCGTTCATCGCCAAAATCATCGGAAGGGAGATTATCGATTCGAGAGGGAACCCAACGGTGGAAGTGGAAGTCTTTCTGAACAGCGGTTCCACGGGACGGGCGGCTGTTCCCTCCGGCGCTTCGACCGGCAGCCACGAAGCTCTGGAGTTAAGGGATAAAGATCCGAAGAGATACCTCGGAAGAGGCGTCCTGAAAGCGGTTGAAAATATTCATCGTCTGATCGCCCCAAAACTTACTGGAATGGAGGCTTTCGACCAGAAGAAGATCGATTCCTCTCTGATCCGTCTGGACGGGACCCCGAATAAAGCCAGGCTGGGAGCCAATGCTATCCTCGGGGTCTCCCTTGCTTGCGCAAAGGCCGCTGCAAACCATTCAGGCGTTCCGCTCTACCGTCATCTTGGCGGCCCTTCGTCCACAGGGCTTCCCCTCCCCCTGATGAACATTCTTAACGGAGGAGCCCATGCCGATAATAATCTCGATATTCAGGAATTTATGATCCTTCCTGTCGGGGCAAAATATTTTCAGGAAGCCCTGCGAATGGGAGTGGAGGTGTTTCACCATCTCAAGTCGATTCTGAAGGGGAAAGGCTATAAAACCTCTGTGGGCGATGAGGGAGGATTTGCTCCGGATCTTCAATCCAATGAAGAAGCTTTCGCCCTGATCGTGGAGGCCATTCGAAAGGCGGGTTATCGTCCCGGAAAGGATGTGGGCCTGGGCATCGATGCCGCAGCGACCGAATTTTACAGGGACGGATTCTACTTTCTCAAGGCTGAAAAAAAACCGAAGAGGACGTCAGGCGAGATGATCGCCTATTACGAAGACCTGATTAAAAAATTTCCCATCCTTACCATTGAGGATGGCCTTGCCGAGGATGACTGGAAGGGATGGAGGGCGATGACACAGCGCCTTGGTAAAATGGTCCAGCTGGTCGGAGATGACCTCTTTGTCACCCATCCGGCACGACTCTCAAAAGGGATTAAAAGGGGTGTGGCCAACGCCATTTTAATCAAACCCAACCAGATCGGCACCCTGACCGAAACGCTTGAGGTGATCGGAATCGCCAAAAAAGCTGGATATCGAACGATCCTCTCCCATCGTTCCGGGGAAACAGAGGATACGACCATTGCCGATCTCGCGGTGGCCGCCTGTGCCGGCCAGATCAAGACCGGCGCCACCTCCAGAACGGATCGCGTGGCCAAATACAATCAATTGATTCGCATCGAAGAGGAGCTGGGAAAGAAAGCCGCCTACTCACCGCCGCTGCGCTGGAAAAAAGCATAGCGCAGAGAGCATGGCGCATAGCAACCCTTCACCACACCTTCTCCCCTGGGAGGCTGTGTCGCAATGTCATTCTGAGGCGATAGCCGAAGAATCTCTATGATCGATTCAGTTGAAATCATTAGATTCTTCACTTCGTTCAGAATGACAAACATCCCAATTCCCACATTGCGACACAGTCTCTGGGGGGGAGAGGGAAAGGGTGAGGGGGTATTCCGCAATCCGAAATCCGTATTCGGCAATCAGGGGATCAGGGGTCTGTCATGGATCTTTTCGATTTAACAGGTAAGATTGCAATGGTCACCGGGAGCACCCGGGGGCTGGGCGAAACCGCAGCCAAGGCCCTGGCCAAAGCCGGGGCGGATATCGCGGTTTGTGGCCGAAACTCAGCAGACCTGAAACGGGTGGCAGCCGAAATCCAGACAATGGGCCGCAAGTCCCAGGGATTTGAACTCGATGTGCTCTCCGGGGGGAAGGTTAAAAAAGGCGTTGAACAAATACTGACCCATTTTGGCCGTGTCGATATACTCGTCAATAACGCCGGCGCCAATTATCGGGTTCCAGTCCTTGAGTATCCTGAGGACAAGTGGGATTTGATCATCAACACCAACCTGAAAGGATATTTCCTGGTGGCTCAGGCTGTCGTCCCTCAAATGATTGAGCGAGGATACGGTAAGGTGATCAATATGAGTTCAATTTTTGGAAAGGTCGGTCTTGCCAATCAATTGGCCTATGCCTCCTCTAAGGGCGGCGTTGAGCAGATGACCAAGGTCATGGCTCTCGAGTGGGCCAAACAGGGTGTGCGGGTCAATGCGATTGGCCCGACCTATTTCGAGACCGATATGGTCAAACAGATCCGGAATGACCCGGTGAGGTTCAACTTCATCAATGAGAGAACACCGATGGGGCGATGGGGTTATCTCCCGGAGCTGGAAGGAACAATCATCTTCCTCGCTTCGAAAGCCTCGGACTTTATCACCGGCCAGACCATCTTAATCGATGGAGGCTGGACGGTCTGGTAATGCCTCACCTCACCCTCCCCCTTGCCCCCTCCCGTCGAGGGAGGGGGAATTAAAATTCCCCTCTCCCCGTTGGGGAGAGGGAGGAGGTGAGGGGCAATGATGCCACGATAAATATGAAAAGAACCGGTGTCAAATATTGCGGAGGATGCAACCCTACCTACGAGAGAGTCGAAATGTTTCAACGAATCCAATCCCGATTAAAAGATCAACTCCTTTTTTTTCGCTATGACGAACCGGATATCGATCTGATGGTTCTCCTGAGTGGATGCCACAGGGCCTGCGCGGCGCATGATTTGAATCGAGCCGTTCCTCACTATTCAGTCACCGGAGAAAATGATGTTGAGTCCCTACTGGAGCGGCTGACATCGCCGACCGTCAAAGGAGATCTCTGATGGATTCGAAAGATCAATCCAGGCGATGGCTTTCCTTATATCCCAAAGACTATTCACCCGACTTAGCCCCCGAGGCCAATCATGGCCTGGACCATCTTCGAAAGACGGCGCAGCGTCACGGCCAAAGCCCTGCCTTCTATTACTTTGACAAGATCATTTCCTATCAAGAACTGGATGAGATGAGCGATGCCCTGGCCTGTGCTTTGAGAGACCTCGGCATCAAGAAAGGGGACCGGGTCTCCCTTTACCTTCAGAACCTCCCGCAATTCATCATCGGCCAGTTTGGGATCTGGAAGTGCGGTGGCGTCGTTGTCCCATTAAACCCCATGTACAGAGAGAAAGAGCTCACCTACTATTTTCGGGATGCCTCGGTCCGGGTTCTTATCTGCATGGAATCTCTTTACGGGGAAATGGTTCGGAAAGTGGTTAAAGAGACAGGCGTTGAGCATGTGATCACCACTTCGGAGCTCGACTTTCTCGACCCTGAAAGTCCACGCCCCTCCCTTCTCAAAGGAATAGAAAAAAGCAGGGATTTAAATACCCTGGACTTCATCACCCTGATCGAGCGTTATCGAGGAAAACATTCCCCGGAGGTTGAGCTTTCGCGGGAGGATGTGGCTTATCTCACCTATACCTCCGGGACGACGGGCCCTCCCAAAGGAGCCATGAACACACATGGAAATGTCGCCTTTAACTCCGAAGTCTACCGCCATTGCTGGAAGTTGACTCCCTCGGATACCATGCTGGGCGTGGCTCCCTTCTTTCATGTGACGGGAATGGTCGGCCATATCGGAACCTGCATCGCCTCCGGCACGCCGCTCATTCTGTTTTACCGTTTTGATCCCAAAACGACGTTTCAGATGATTGAGAAATGGAAGGCCACCTGCACGATCGGGGCCATCACCGTCTTTATCGCCCTGATGAATGATCCGGAAATCGGGAGGCATGATCTCTCCTCCCTCCGGAAAGTTTACAGTGGAGGGGCTCCCGTCATTCCTGCTGTGGTGGAACGATTTGAAAAACTCACAGGAGCTTATATTCACAATGTTTACGGCCTCACCGAAAGCACATCACCGGCCACACTGGTCCCTCTCGGGTTGAGAGCCCCTGTCGATCCCTCGACCGGGGCCATTGCCATCGGGGTTCCCATTCCCAACCATGAGGCTAAGATCATGGACCTAAGTGATTCTGAAAAAGAGCTTCCTCCCGGAGAGGTAGGAGAGCTGGCCATCAAGGGACCGGGCATCATCCCCGGATATTGGAATAAGCCGGAAGAAACCGCCCACGCCCTACGAAAGGGCTGGCTTTTTACCGGAGATGTAGGCACAATGGATAGTAAGGGATGGATTTATCTCTTAGACCGGAAAAAGGACATGATCATTGCTTCCGGATTCAAAGTCTGGCCCAGAGAGGTGGAAGATGTGATCTACCTTCATCCCTCTGTCCGGGAAGTCGCCGTCATTGGTGTGCCGGACCCGTACCGGGGAGAGACGGTCAAGGCCTTTGTGGCCCTGAAGGATGGACTCGACGGCAAAGTCACCGAAGAAGAGATCATGGCCCATTGTAAGGAACGAATGGCGGCCTATAAATACCCAAGGCAGGTTGAATTTGTGAAAGAAGTTCCCAAGACCGCCACCGGAAAATTTTTAAGGAGAGCATTGAGGGAAACAAAATAATCCCCCTCAATCCCCCTGAAGGTGTGAAAAAATTGGAAGACTGTGCCTCGACCCACAGGGCTGGGCGTCTTGTACAAGCTTTAGAAAGCGGGTTATTAGATTTTATAGGTTACCTTCGTTTTAAGTAAGATAGCGGTATGACACGGGTTTTGGCAATGTAGTTTAATATAAGAGGTTCCGCCCTAAAGCTTCTCCAATCCCCCCAACCCTGTGGGCCGGAACAATGCCGATTGTGAAAATGTGATTTTTTCACACCTTCCTTTTATTAAAGGGGGAAATATTTGTCTCCCTTTGGTCTCCGACCCAGAGCGGTCTCTGACCCGGAGGGCAAAGGGAGGTTGGGAGGGATTTTATAAATAAGGAGCAACCCGATGAAACGCATCGTCACTAAAGAGGATTACATCCAGAGTCTCAAAGACCTTCATCATGCGGTCTATTACAACGGAAAACGTGTGGAGGATGTTACCGAACACCCTGCCCTCCGACCACACATTGAATCCGCTGCCCTCACTTATGAACTCGCTCTCCATCCGGAACATGAGGACTTGATGACCGCCACCTCTCATTTGACAGGCAAGAAAATCAACCGGTTCACTCATATTCACCAGAGCGTGGATGACCTGATCAAGAAGGTTCAGATGCTTCGTCTCATCGCCCATGAGACAGGCTCCTGCTTTCAACGATGTGTGGGATTTGACGCCATGAATGCCACCTACATGACAGCTTATGATATCGATCAAAAATATAATACCGATTACTTCGAACGATTCAAGAAATACCTGATCCACGTCCAGGAAAGCAATGTCATGCTGGTGGGCGGGATGACCGATCCCAAAGGAGACAGATCCCTTCCTCCCGGCAAGCAATCAGACCCTGACCTCTTCACCCATGTTGTCGAACGTCGCTCCGATGGAATTGTGATTCGTGGAGCCAAGGCCCACATGACCGGGGGCGTCAATTCCCACGAGATTCTGATCATGCCCACCCAGGCGATGAAGGAGGAAGACCGGGACTATGCCCTTGCCTGTGCATTTCCTCTTAATGCGCCGGGGGTCATTCTCATCTTTGGCCGCCAGACCAATGAAGAGAGGAAGTTTGAGCAGGGGATCGATGCCGGCAATCCTTTCGGGGCTGTGGGCGGAGAGGCGCTCATCATCTTTGATAATGTCTTTGTCCCCTGGGACCGGGTTTTCCTCTGTGGAGAATATGACATGGCAGGGCTATTGGTGGAACGGTTTGCCACGTTACACCGGCAGAATTACGGAGGATGCAAGGGAGGGGTCTCAGACATACTGGTGGGAGCAACGGCTTTGGCAGCGGAATACCAGGGAACGGCAGGCGCTTCTCATGTTAAAGAGAAACTGGCAGAGATGATTCATCTGGCTGAGACGATTTATTCAGGATCGGTCGCTTGTTCTGCCATGGGATATAAAACCCCATCAGGAGCCTATTATCCGGACCCGCTTTTGGCGAACACAACAAAACATAATGTCACGCGTCATATCTATGAAATCTCACGCCTGGCCCATGATATCGCCGGAGGCATTGTCGCCACCATGCCCTTCCAGGGCGATTTAGAGAGCAGCGAGGTGGGACGCTACGTGAAGAAATATCTGGCTGGCGCCAAAGGGATTCCCGTTGAAGACCGCATGAAGATTCTCCGGCTGATTGAGAACATGAGCGGAGGGACGGCTCTGATCGAGTCCATGCATGGCGCGGGATCACCTCAAACCCAGAAGGTCATGTATGGACGGTTGGGAAACCTCGAGCAGAAAAAACGCTGGGCCAAACGGATTGTAGGGATTGAACAATAGAGATGGATCTGTTGTCTTACCATTGTCATTCTATAGCGCCGCCACATCACTCGGCGGCGGCGTTGTTTTCAGTTGGCTGCGAAGCAGTAGAACAATCCTGCGCCGCCGCTGGCCTTCAACAGTTCCTGACTGCAACCGCGCGAGCCGTGGGAAGAGTTCCACGACTTCATATGCCGCGTGTCCTTTAACCCGATGCGGTCGTGGTGGCCGACGATGGCCGAACCTTCGCCGCTCTTGGTCCAGTTGCCGCAGGTCGTGTCGCCCCCCGCCGTCGAGTACATCCCCTGGGGATCCGATCCGGTCAAGATATCGTGCATGTTCACCGCATCGCCGCGGCCGCTCACCACCTCGCCCTTTTCCGTGAGCGCGGTCTGCTTGGTGACATTGTTAGCATCGGAATGTAGTTCTTCCACGTTGCGGGCGATGAGTACGCCTTTGGCATTGTGCCAGGGGCCTCTGCCGATGCGATCGCGGGCATTCACGCCGGCTTCGCCCGAGGGCCCGGTCGTGCTCAGATAGGCGCGCCAGTTGGATTGTGTCGATCCGGCCGCCTTGGCGAGGGCAGCACAATGGGCATCGGCGCCATCCAAGCCGCCCAGGTCGGCGCCGTTGCCTTTGCCGACGCTGGTGACGAAGAAGGTCATGGCGGGCTGCTGCGCCTGGGCAGCGCTGGTCAGGCAGACAACGGCTAAAATCGTGGAAACAATAACACGGGCTGCGAAATTTGTTGTAGGCTTCATACTAACTCCTCCTTGGGTTGGACGATGTTCGGAATTTTTAAATGGCCTCTCACTTCATGACTACTTGAGGGGTTTCGAAAATACATAATCGGAATCTTTCACAGAGGCATGGCATTCAAAGCATCCCTTTTTTACATCCATCTGGATGGGTTTTCCGTCCGGATCAAAGGCCGCGAAGATCCATCCCCCTGTCTCTTTCGCTTCCTTGCCTTTTGAATCCTTTATCATCACGGGATAGAAGAGTTTTTTTCCTTCATTGATCATTCCCCCTTGGCCCATGACCGCCTCATACACGGCGTCTACGATAATCGTTCCATCCGGGTAGGCGCCGCCCTTCTTGAAGGTTTCAATGCCTTTTTTGTTCATGTAGAAGTGGTGAATGCCGAAAAGGGGGCTCTTTTGATCAGTAATGATCAGTGATCCGATAAACTGATAGGTCATCCAGTCTTTGGGGAGCATTGCTCCTTTTTTCGTCTCTGCCCATGTTGCCACAGCCATTGCCGCCAAAAGCATCACCGTCAAAACCGTAAAATACTTTTTCATCGTCCCCCTCCTTTTGTATGGGTTACTTCAATTTTTGATTTAAAAGATTCCCAAAATAAATGGGGTAATTGCTGTATTTTTAGGCAAAAAATGCTGTATCTTGAGAATGGGTATGAATGTTATTTATCGGCCCATATTGATATAGACATTCGATGTCTTCTTTGAGCCTGTTCTATTCCAACCCCGCCCCCACCCTTCCCCTGAAAAGAGGGAAATCGCTGTCTTCCTCCCCCTTCAAGGGGGAGGTCAGGGGGGGATGGGGAGCTGCCGCAGTAATACTAATATGTCTTTTCGTATCATTTTAGCTCTTTGAAAAAATCGATAAACACCACCGAATAGCCGAGGCGTCCTGCCTCGGCCTCCGGCTCGTATGATCCTACGGCTCGGAGAGCTGGCGGTAATAGGTCAGGTAAGATGCCTGACCTATTCGGGACTATTTCAAACCGCTAAATTAATATGTCTTTTCAATTATAGACTGATTAGTAAGTCGTTTTAAAACCGATGTCCCCCTGAGATACCCTTGATTGATCAACAAGAAACAGACGCAGATGCAGGAGATGGAATTTCTCTCCAGCACTCTCTTGCATCTGCGTCCCAGAAAGTCCGCCAATCTCAATGACGAAGTGCCCCGATTTGCGCAGTTAGCCAAGTGCGCGCCATAGTCAAAAAATCTATACTGGACAGTCGTGTTTTCGTCAAACCACAATACTCATTCCTGATTCTCTGATTCAATCCAGCAAATCCTCACTCCGTCTTGGCGTTGGTACCAACGACATTGACGAAACCGAACATGAATTTACCATCTACGGTTGGAATGAGGAAATGTCCACGGTTTGCACAGATCACTAGAAAGCGGCCGGTTTTCTCAAATGTGTATTGGACCGTCGTCCCAGCCGCGATAGCGCCATTGTTGAGCCCTGTGACAAATAAAAGTCTATCCGTTGGGTCGTTGATCACAGGGAAGGGTGGATTCGTTCCAGTATCGACGATCAGTTTGCCCTGCCCATCTGTAACGAGATACCGCGAAGTGACGTCACACAAACCATCTAAATCTCCAGGAGCCAGTTCAACGCAGTTGGGGAAAAGATCCTCCGCGATATCTTCCCAGGTAGTACTTTCGTGGACTGGGTAGACAGCGATTCGGTGGCCGCCTCCCACTACCTGAAAGGCAACAGCCTCGCCTTTGTTGATCGTGACTTCATCAGGACTCAGCTCATGACCACCACTGCCTACTCCGAACTGTATGACGGGAACCTGTGCCCAAACTGCAACCGGACCTACCAAAAATACGGCTAATACTATTGCAATAATGAATATTTTTAAGTTTTTCATTTTCTTTTCTCCCTTCGAATTTTAGATTATATTTTTTTAAAAGTACTGGGGTTCTGTGGTGAAGACTCTTGTTGCCCCTCGAAGGCCCACAGAAAACCTTCGAGGGGCCTATACCGGTAATTTCAGGATGCCTCTCTTCTGGAGATTAAATAGCTTTTGGACTGGGCTGAAAGACATGGCAGTTCCCTATTATAGGAACCGCCAGCGTTAGGTAGGATTCCTTCTTGGAAATACGATGCTGACTGATTACGCCGCAGATGAACCGTAGGGTTTCAATTCAATCGCTTCGCATCAATCCCGCATCTGTTTCCTTGCGAATCTTCACACTCCAGGGAATGGACCTTCCCCTGGTGGACATGAACGATCACCCTAATATCTCTTATGGTAAGCCTGATCTGCTGCCATTTAAGTTTTCTGTCAATCAGTGGCTTTGTATAATCCACAGCCGCTTCTTGTTCTTTGACGGTTAACATTTGGCCCTCCTCTCGGTCTGGCTGTGTTTTACGACCGAAAAGCCCATGAGGCTTATTGAAAGTTGTTTCTTTCAATCCGTTCCATTCTTTTGATAATTTCTTCTAAGAGAGTTGTCTCTTGTTGTCACCATGATTCTACCAAGAAATACTTGTCAAATAGTTGATTGTAAAGACTGATAGGGCTTAACAGCGCATCCAGGTAGTTAGAAGGCTGATTTGCTTGAAAAAAAACACCTTCAAGGAGCTATAAATAAAAGGATGAGTATTGCGGGAGGGGGCAAAAACGGAGAGAATCGGGGAGATTGGCGCCAGGGCAAGGTCTAAGAATTCATCCGGGAAAAGGTCCTTACAGACAACATAATCAGATGCCGTCAGACCGAGACCTCCTATGATGGTAAACAACAACCACAGGCTCAGGCAGAAAGGATTCTTCCTCATTAGCGCCTCTTTGATCTGTATATCCACCAAAAGGGTTGGAAAGTTACTATTTTAATACCGGGAGGTAATTATACTCAAATACTATTAAGCAAAAAAGATGCCTAATAGCGATCTTACTGGATTTATTGATGTTCTGAAAATTGGCATATTCAAAAAAAGGGCAATTTGCCCTATGCTTCGGGCAAGTTTCCCTCTCCATCCACGACAACCGTTTCACCAATTCTCCTTCGAATGTAAAAATCATCCTTTCCAACTTTTTATCAATACTATAAGCATTTGTGAATGGGGTGAATACTGTATTTTATGTCGACCAATCCTGCATTTTGTACTATAGTGAACGACTTAAGTAATGTGACATTCTTATAGCTGTCATTCTGAGCGAAGCGAAGAATCTCAAGGCTGCGAGACCCTTCGCGAGCGCTCAGGGTGACAACTTTTTTAAGTCGTTCACTATAAATCAGGGGAATCTCCTCTTCCCACCCCGAAGGGAGTAGTAGGAACAAGAGGGGACAGGCTGCTCTTAACCAGAAACCATCTCGATAATCAGGGCGATTTCCAGCTTTCGCAAAGCAGGTTGGGGATGCGGGTAAAGTGATCGGTATTCCCGGTAATCAACGTGAGATGATGCACCATAGCAGTAGATGCTATCAGGATATCTGCATCACTAATCATTAATCCTTTTTGATGAAGATGAGCATATATATCGGAAGCCTGGATGACGATTTCATCGGTTACAGGATATAAATAGCTCCTGTTGCATTTGTCTTCGAAAATTGCCAATTGCCGGGTAGCCTGCTTCGCCTTTAAGCCACGCAGGATCTCATAACGGGTAATGACGGAAAAGCGGAATCGGCCATGTGTCTTCAGATACTCCCTGGCATGAAGTTCGACGGAAGCGTTTTTCCCTTTCATGATCTCTGACAAGGTATCGGTATCGAGCAGGGCAAGCGGCGGCACAATCAAGTCTCCTGAGCCATGAAGTGGCTGCGGTCGAGAGCCATGGATTCAATCTCCCGGATGTCCGAATCAGAAAGGCCGGCATACACCTGGTGCCATGATTCCAATTCTTCATCCGGATTTTCCACTGGTGGCAATTGAATCGTTATCGTGACCCTCTGGTGATCGGGCAGTTTAAGAGACTCAAGAGGCTTTAAAACTCCGTTTTCGTAAATTGCTTCAAAGGTATTATCCATCACTCCAACCTCCTCTTGGATCGGGTCCTATTTAATATATACCATTTTTCCAAAAATATTCCAAATACAAACCGCCAAGGCAAATAGCCATGTGCCATCAAGCTTTGTGGATTTCCACTTCAAATGTAGCATTCTCACGGAAAATCCCAAAATCAACATTACAGGAAGTAATGGTGTACGCTATACTTCAAGTCCATCCGTTTTACCGGTACGAGGATGGTTCGGTGTTGATTTCCTCCAGTTAACGAGAAAGATTCCCAGACAAACCATTGGAAGGCCGATCATTAACGAAAAGGTAAACTCCTCCCCAAGAATGAGCGTTCCAAAGAACACACCGAAGATGGGGCCGAAGAAGGTGAAGGCCGAGAGCCGCCCCACCGGGTATTTGTGAATGAGACTGAACCAGATTAAGAGGCTGAAAAAAGCCACAATCACCGATTGGTAGAATACGGAGGCAATGATGATCTGGTCTATTTTCCGTATCCAATGGGGTTCGAGAAGAAGGCTCAGTCCGATTAGGACTGGGACGGAAAAAACGAGTTGATAGAGAAAGGTGTGGATGGGATGTACTTTCTCTGCCATGAACCGCTTGATATAAAGCGTAGTTAATCCCCAGAGGAAACCAGCAATGAGTTGCAATAGATCTCCAAGGAACATGGACGGCCTGGCTGTTGTTGGCCTCCCTCCGAAAACGATGAAGACTCCCGCAAAAGCGAGGACCAGGCCTGCCATCTTGGTTATTGTTAGTCGATCGCCCTTCAGCAGGAAATGGGCCCCAACGGCCACGATAAACGGACTCGTATTGACGAAGATGATTGAGCGTGCTGCATCCGTGTAGAGCAAACCGACGTAGATGCAGGCGAACTCCACTCCGAAGAGGAGACCTACGATGAACCCATGAAAGAGCCTGATGTCAGTGTGGAAGAGTTTCTCCCTCCTGCCCACACAATAGATGATCCCGCAGATGGAGGCGATGATCGACCGCAACGCCGAAGTGAAGATGGGGGACAATCCCTGAATCGAGTACTTTACTGCAATATAGTTAAACCCCCAGAGGCTGTTCAGAATCAGCATAATCAATACGGCCCTGAAGTCGAGGTAATCCTTACCCCCTTTGATCATGACGCTCCTGCAAACACCTCACTCTTAACAGTCTTGCAACGTACTACTTCTTTCCCTTTGGAGTAGCGGCGGGGGAAGGCGGGGCGCCTTCGATGGTCATGGATTTTGCAACCCATCCTTCCGCTCCATCCTCAATCTTGACACGCAACCACCCCAGCTTCTCTTCAAGGACAATTAACTTCGTCTTTTTTTTCAGGACGCGAGTGATCTTATGCTTCATGCTCGGCCCTTCGCGAAGATTGATAGAGGATAAAGCTACTTCTGTTGTACGCTGAGGAGGTTCTTTTGTTTCCATCGAGGTGGAAGCAGGGGGCGGTGGGGTTGCTGCCGGGGGCGATGAAGGAGCTGGAGGCTCTTTCTTAGGAGGCTCCGGAGCTGGGGGAGTCTCTTTTTTGGCGGGCTCTGAAACTGCGGGAACTTCTTTCCTTGGAGGTTCCGGAGCGGGCTTGGCCGGTTCTTCTTTGGTGACTGCCGGCGGAGCGGGTTTTTCTTCAGGTTGGGTAGGTTTGGTCTGTTTTGGACAGCCGATTAAAAACGCCGAAGTTAAAATCATTAAGAAAGCCAGGACGAAACAATTTCTTGAGAAGCGTTTCATGTTTTTCTCCTTTCGAAAAATTTAATATTCTTCGGAACTTTTCTATATAATCAAATTACTAATATATTAGAAAAAAATTATTGTCAAATCTCTTTCTGAGTAGGTCCAACCAGGTTCTGAATAGTCTTTTTTATTTAATCTCAATCACGATTCGGATGGGGTTACCGATTTTTTGGTGAAGACGCTCCAATCCTGCATTTACCTCCTCCAACTGAAATCTTTCCGTGATGGATTCCGAAAGATCCAAGTTACCGCCGGCAACAAGGTCAATAACGTTTTGAATTTCCAATGTCGTTGAACCGTAAGAACCGAGGAATGACAATTCAGTGCGGACAAACGTAGTCGGTGGGGGAAGGGAAATCGTTTCAGGTCCGAGTCCAACGACTACTGTTCTCCCCCCTACCCTCACGCTTTTGACAGCCTGTTCGATCGTCTCTTTAAGGCCGACAAACTCCACCGCCAGGTCAACTCCCATCCCCCCGGTCATCTCTTTGATCTTCTCAATCGGATTCTCTTTCCGGGGATTGATTACTTCGTCAGCGCCCACTTTTTTCGCTCTATCCAATGCCGAATCAATGGCATCCACCGCAATCACCAGCGAAGCTCCACAAACCTTTGCAATTTGAATCCCATGGATGCCCAATCCTCCGCAACCGAAAATAGCCACCTTTTCTCCCGCCTTAAGGCCTCCTCTGTTGGTAACCGCATGAAAAGGCGTGGCCACAGCATCGACAATGATTCCTCCTTGATCAAAAGGGATATTGACGGGCAATAAGACAAGGTTTTTTGCCGGGACCTTCAGGAACTCCGCAAGTCCTCCCTCTGTGTGAATTCCAATCACACGTCGTGACAAACAGATCTGGGAATTTCCGGAAAGACAATTGATGCATTGGCCGCAGGTGAGAAAAGGATGAATGGTCACCCTATCTCCAATCTTCCAGTCTTTGACCTCAGACCCTATTCCAAAGACTACTCCTGAAGGTTCATGGCCCAGTGTCATAGGCGTGTAAGCCGTCGGAGTCACTCCCTCATAAACAATATGAATATCCGAGCCACAGATCCCGCAGGCCTTGATTTCCACCAAAACATCCCCCGGGTCTAATTTCGGAACAGGGATTTTATCTATTCTTAAAGGCTCCCCCACCCCATAAAATCTTGCCGCCTTCATCTTCTCTGTCATCGTCTTCTCTCCCTATCCGCCGAGCGTATGGCAAGATTATCACAAATCGACTCCCGGGTCGAGACCGAAAAATTAAATAGATTTCTGAAAAAGTCCAGAAATCTCTGAAATCCTTTTTAAAATCTGTGAAATCAGAGAGCAAAAGATAGTTTTTCAGAGCTCTCTTAAAAATCTGTTGACATAAGCCGAACGGTTTGATAAGAATGCCTTGCTTCACTAAAAATATTTCAAACAAGAAGGAGGTGAAGGAAAAGATTTATTGAAAATAGTTTTTAGAGTATCAATTTAGCCTTATGAAAAGAAGAGTTTCATGAGTCAATTGACCGAAAGAATCATCATAAAATCCCCCTTAATCCCCCTTTTCCAAAGGGGGAAACCACTATCTCCTCCCTTTGGCAAAGGGAGGTTGGGAGGGATTTTACAAAGATTTTCAAACAGCTAAAGTGTTACGTTTTTAAAACCTTATCAAAAAAGGAAGGAGGGAGAAAGAATGAAAAAAGAGGTTTCAAGAAGAAAATTTTTGAAATATATGGGGGCAACCGCCCTGACCGCCGGATCCCTTGGCACAACATCAAGGGCGCTTGGCCAGGCCAAACCGATCCCGAAAGATCCCATAAAAATCGCAGCGGTGAGTTTCCTTACCGGGGCGGCTGCGGCGCCGTTCGGAATTCCCGGAGATAATACTTACAAAATGTGTGTTGACTTCATCAACAAAGAGGGCGGAATCCTGGGCCGCAAGATCGATCTGCAAAGCAAGGACGAAGCAGGCGGTGTGGATGCTCAGGTCAAACTTTGCCGGAAACTGATTCTTGAAGACAAGGTCGATGTGGTCCTGGGTTATATCTCATCGGCCTCCTGTCTGGCCGTCCTTCCCCTGGCTGACGAATTGGGCGGCCTGATTGTCGCCTACGACTGCGGAACTCATGAATTGATGGAAGGAGCCAAATCTCCTTACGATGTCCCAAAATTCAAACTCGGTTTCAGGAGCAAAGCCCACCTCGGAATCGATAATATTGCATTAGCTCTGTATATCAAAAAAAATTATCCCAAAATCAATAAAATAGCAGGCATCAACCAGGATTATGCGTGGGGGAGAGACAGCTGGCTCATCTTTGAAACAGCCATGAAGAAACTGATGCCGCAGGTTCAGGTGGTCAAGACGTTATGGCCTCCTCTTGGCAACACCGATTTCACCGCCCATATCAGCGCCTTGATGGGATCG
>MGQQ01000009.1 GCA_001798855.1 Deltaproteobacteria bacterium RBG_16_49_23
AGATCGGGATCGACCCCGGAGAGAGAGGAGAGGTCATCCACAAAATCCTGAGGGAATTCACCCGGGGATTATCAAAAGCTGCGCCTGATTGGCCGGACGAAAAAGGCAAGGCCCTCGAATTTTTGGAGAAGACCGTTGACGCGATCCTGGGCGACAAGATGAAAAATCCTTTCTGGATGGTGGAGCGTTTGAGACTTCTGGGAAACGATCCATTTCCAGGCCTGCTTAAAACCTGGCTCGATGTTGAACAGGAAAGGGCCCTTGCAGGTTGGCGCTTTGAAGCCGCTGAAGAGTCTTTCGAGGAACTTTCCATCGGAGAGACGGGAATTTCCTTGAAGGGCCGCCTTGACCGAATCGATAGCCACCCGGAAAAGGGAAAGGCCCTCTGGGATTATAAAACAGGAGACCCGCCAAACAGTAAGGAAGTGACTGAATGGATGGTCAGGCCCCAGTTACCCGCTTATCTCCTTGCCATTAAAAAAGGGCTCGTGTCTTGCCTCGGTGTCTGGAGGGGTGGGACCGAAGCGGGTTACATCAGTCTGAAGAGGGTTTCGGAGGTGAAAGTGCGGGGGCTCGAGAAAGTAGACTGGGACAATTTTTTAGAGAAATGGATCGAAGGGGTGAGTAAAAGAGTTGAAGGGCCTTTGAAGGGGATTTACAGTCCGGATCCCTTGCCGCCGCCTTCAACGCCACAAAACGAGGGTGGTTGTAAGCATTGTCCTTTCCCAAACATTTGTGGCCTTGATGAGCAGAGAGAGGAAGAAGGCGACCGTTCATGGGAAGAGGAGTAGATCATTATTATGGTCCTTTCAACGCCTGACCAAAAAATTAGGGAAGAGGCTCTTCATACCGGAGGAAGTTTCATTGTGGAGGCTCCTGCCGGGTCTGGTAAAACAGATCTCCTCATCGCCCGCTATCTAGCTCTTCTTTCAAAGGTCTCTCATCCCCGTCAGATCCTTGCTGTCACCTATACGCGAAAAGCAGCGGTTGAAATGAAAAACCGGGTTGTCCGGAAACTCAATCAGGTGAGGGAGTCAAAAAAGAATATTTCCGGAGCTCCCTGGGAAGAGCTTCTCCTGTCCCTGGCCGGGAAGGCCCTTAAAAAACATCATACACACCCTGCGATCCTGTTTCATCCAGAATCCCTGCAGATCGGGACCTTCCACAGCTTCTGCGCCTCTTTGTCGAGGGGGTGGCCTGTTGAATCTGAGATCCCACCCGGTGTGGACCTTCTGGACGACATCGACCAGGAGGCCCTGGTTCAAAGGGCGGTTGACCAATATATCAAGAGTATCCTGTTAGAAAATGGTTCAAGGGAGGAGAGGGATGCCTATATCAACCGCCTGGCGGGAGTCAACAACTATCCCGATGCTCTTTCAAGGCAGATTGTGGAGTTGTTGGGAAGGCGGGATAGGCTGAAGGATTTTCCAATTTTCTCTTCAGAAGAAAGAGCTCAGGAGGGCTTAAGATCAGAGCTGAATCATCGCCTTGAAGGTTATGCAGGTCATTTCCTGGACCGATTGAATCAAAACTTCATTCGATTTCAAAAAGAGTGGTCATGCCTCAAAGAGGCTTTGAGAGATGGAGGGGTGCCATTTGGTGAATCTTTTCCCGCATCCGTTCCTCGCCAAACACTCGACGAGATTTCTAAATGGAAGAGAGGTTCCGAGGTCTTTCTCACGAAATCAAAAACCCTTCGGAAAAGAGTATCGACTGCTGATGGATTCCCAAAGGATTTTAAAAACCACCCCTTGGCAACATTTATTCTTCAATTGCCAAAAGATTTGGCAACACTTTTAGGGTTTGTGAGAGATTGGCCGGACCCTGAAGAAGACAGCCTGGGATTAGAAGCGCTGACAGACATACTTATCCTTGCAGGGGGGGCGATGAGAAGGCTTCAGGATCTCATTCGCACCCAGGGGATGGATTACCTGGAGCTTGAGATGGCTGCCCTCAGGGCCTTGAATCATGCGGAACGGCCGAGTGAGAGCCTCATCTTTCAACATGAACATCTCAAACACATCCTGATTGATGAGGCCCAGGACATGAACGACATCCAGGTCGAGATCCTGGGCAGATTGACAGAAGGGTGGGAACCCGGAGATGGGCGAACCGTTTTTGTCGTGGGCGACCCCAAACAGTCCATTTATCATTTCCGGCGGGCAGAGGTAGGTCTGTTTTATGAATTGAAGGAGAAAGGCCTGCCCCGAAACAGCGAGGCTTCGCTCCCCCTTAAGCCGCTTCTTCTTGGAGCAAACTTCAGGTCCAGGCCGCACCTTATCACGTTTGCGAACAGGCTGTTTGAAAAAGTGATGGCCTCCCCACGGAAAGAATACGACGAAGTTCGATTTTCTCCATCCCAGCCGGCGAGAGAGGAGCCCGGTCAATCGATTCCGACGAGAGCGGCTATTTTCTACGATGAGAAGGATTCTAATGATGGGAACTTTTCTCCACTTGAGAGAGAGGCTCGATGGGTCGCAGCGGAAACGGCCAGGCTTTATAGAGAAAGGCCTGAAGAGACGATTGCCATTCTCATCCCTGCGCGCACTCATCTTCCCGTCATTGTCAGGGCCTTCATGAAACTTGACGTTCCACTCCGCCTCTTAGAGGGGGAATCGATGAATCGAAGGCCCGAGGTGCATCACCTTTTTAATCTTTTTACAGCCATGGTCAGGCCATACGACGATGTGGCCTGGGCAGGCGCGGTGAGGGCCCCGTGGTTTAGGGTTTCAAACGAGATCCTTTTGGGTTTCAAGGATGTCACAGGATTCTGGTCCGAAAGGATTCTTTCTAAAAAGATTGCCTCTCCCGAGCTGACCAGATTTTGTGAGGCCATTGCTGAGGCCCAAAAGATGTTTGGCAGAGAATCTTACAGGTCAACGCTCTCAAGGTTGTGGGAGGATTTGGATGGTCCCTGCCAAACGGCAGCTCTTTATGGTGCGGCCGGGGTTTCGAATGCGAGGGCCTTTTTCGATCTGCTCGATCTCTGTTCGGGGATGCCGGGAGAGGAAGCCCTTCTTCAGCTTCATCGACTTCTTGAAAAAGCCTACACACCGCCTGATCCGAAAGGGGCTTTTTCAAAGGTTTCCATGATGACGATTCACAAGGCCAAAGGACTGGAATTTGACCATGTTTTTGCAGTCCATTTAGACTACAATCCGCTTGGCGGGAGCCGGCGCGAGCAACCTGCCTATCGAATGGAACGCCTACCCGGAGAAGAGAAGCATTTTCTCGTTGCGGCAACGGCTGACCGGAGAACCGGCCTCGATCACCTTGGTTCTTATCTCTTGAAGGATCTGAGTCAACAGCGCACTCTTGCCGAGGCCAGAAGGCTCTTCTATGTGGCCGCGACCCGCGCAAAGGAGAGCCTGACACTGAGCGGGAGGGGCAACCCCCATAAAAATGGGGATGAAGATGAGTTTAAAACACCCCTCTCTTCATTACTGAAAATGATGAAAACCGATGAAGATGATTTTAAGTTGCTCGAAAACCCGCTGCCATCCCTATCGTTAGGGGTTGAACGAAAAAAACCTGTTTCAGACCGGATGGTTCCGCCTTTTGACCCGGAACCCTTACCCTACCAGGTCACCAGCCCTTCCAGGATTGAAGATGAAACCTCGCAGGCAACCGAACCTGGAGCAGAAGAGGAGGAAGGATATGCGCGGGCAAGAGGAGTGGTGATCCACCGGATATTGGAAACCCTTGCCCGGGAACAACCCTGTCTCGAATCGGAAGCCATTGCCTCAGCCCTTGCGCGAGAAGGAATTCCCCTGAAGGAAACCGGCGGGATGGCCCATCAGGTTTTGGAAGAGGCGTTAAAGGCCTGGGAATCTCCGGATTTTCTTTCCATGCGCGAATCGGCCAGGGAGGTTCACGTTGAATTGGCTATCGAAGATTTTGACGGCAAACGGACAGTTCGTGTGGGACGCTTTGACCTACTTCTGAGGATGGAAGACGGGTGGTTATTAGTGGATTATAAAACCGGCAGACCCGAAAAAGATGTAGAGGGCTGGATTCAAGAACAGTTAGAACGCCATCGCCCTCAACTCAATGCTTACACCCAGATGGTCGGACGAACCCTCAAAATTCCCGAAGAACAGATTGGATGGGCGGTCCTTTTTACAGCCCTTCCCCGTTTAGTGCGACAGGATGAGAGAGTGCAATGATCCCGTTTAACCCTCAAGACCATCTTCGGTGTTCCTCCAAAAGAAATCATTCTTTTCTTTCTTCATCTGATAGAACCGGTTTCTGTGAGATAAATTAAGGACCTTCGAAAACAATTTCAATTATTGTCATAATTTTCTGGTTTTGGTATATATGGCGCAACTCAGGATAGGGGGATTTAATTTTTGAATAGAAATTTAGGATTCATTCAGAGCCTATTCTCAAAATGAAGGGGATATTTTTTTTACATCAGGATGGAAGTTCTTGGGCTCAATTGCCTCAAACGACCTGCCCGCCGAAGCGGACCTTCGCGCAGGTGGGAGTGCACCTTGAGCCTAAGCGGTCAGCACCGGAGGCGCTTATGCCAGCGATTGCATCTCTTGAAGATTTTAAAGCTGCCCAGAAAGAAGGGTTGAGTATTTACCCTATGCGGTAGGCAGTGGGATTAGGTCGAATAGAATGAGTTTTAACTGGGTTGACAATTCCGCATTCCGCATTCGGCAATCCGCATTTGGCATGCTCCGGAGAAATTGAAGGGTGAAGGGAAATGAGGCCTTAATTATTTCGGTGGGATGGGATGAAGTTGCATTTGAACCAACGTCCCCATCTCTGACGCATCTCCATGACGTCCCCATCTCCATGAGCGGGCAGGATTGAGTTGGTCCTGTGCCTCTGATCTCGACGAAACTTCCTTAGAACACCAACTTTATCCTCTCGTCCCCTGAAAAAGGAAAAGGGGTTAGTCCTTGAAACGGAACAACCTGTGTGCTGGTATCATCCAGAATAATTTTGGCGTACCTCCACGGGAAACCTTCCTCCTCCTTAAAGATTGAATTCGGTGAATCATGAATAAGTTAATTTATCCTATCGTTTTCCCCATCCCGTTAAAGCATATCGTGCCAGCCCGAATTGTATCCGAAAAATTTGTTTGACATTTATGTTCACTTGGATTATATTGTTCACCAAGCAGTGAACATATCCATTATCATGAACAAAACATGACTGAGAAAGAAATCGAGCAAAAATTCAAGACTGAATTCAAAGAGCTTTTCCCCAGGCTCAAAGATGCCACCCTTATATCCGAGTACTCCTTGGGGAGAGAAGGGAAGGTGGACCTCGCGCTACGCCTGCAAAAGGGCCGGGAAAGGGAGATCCTTCTTTGCGAGATCGTTGCCAAGGGCTTTCCAAAGCAGATTAGAGAGAAAGGGTTGCAACTCTTGGAAATGACCGGGCAGGGCAAGAAGGGGTATCCGGTCATTATTGCTCCTTACATAACCGGGTTAGGAAAAGAAACCTGCAAAAAAATTGGGGCGGGGTTCTTGGATCTCTCCGGAAATGCCTACCTTGATTTTGACTCCTTCTATTTGGAGGTCGAGGGAAAACCGAACAGGTATAAATCATCGGATAAACTATCAGGACTTTTTAATCCGAAAGGGGAGAAGATATTAAGACTCTACCTGCTTCAGGAGAAAGACGATTTATCGTTGAATTATAGGCAGATCGCGGAAGAAGTCTCCGTCAGTCTGGGCCAGATATCGAAGGTTAACAAGAAATTGGATGAATTAGGGCTCCGGATAGAAAAAAGAGAGGGCCTGAAGGCAATCGATAAAACCAAGCTTTTGGACCTGTGGAGAGATAAATACAGGTTTGAAAGAAACAGGATGTTGAGTTTTTATTCGATGAAGCGAATACCCGAGATCGAAAAAGAGATTTCGGAATTATGCAGGGCAAAGGGAATAAAGTATGCACTTACCCTTTTCTCGGGTGCTAACCGCCTTGCACCATTCACGAGGTATAATGTCGCCACAAGCTACTACAGTGGTGACATTGAAGCATTGAAAAGCGATCTTGAATTGAAAGAGGTTCCTTCCGGAGCAAATCTCCAAATCATCATTCCATATGACGAAGGCGTTTATTATAAGGCTCGGGAGGTTAATTCCTTCATGGTTGCAAATCCGATACAAACCTATCTCGATCTGTACAATTACAAGGGCAGAGGACGAGAGCAGGCCGAATTTTTAAGGGAACGGATAATAAGAATCTGAGATGAAGGCAAAAAGCGAATACTCACCGAGGGAAATTGAGGCTTGCGTGGTCGTCATACGAGAGATCTTTACATACCTAAAACCCTATCGTAACCAAATCGTCCTCGTCGGAGGATGGGTACCCTATTTCCTTCTCGAAAAATATACACCTTCTGGCATCGAATATGACCAGCACGTGGGTTCGTTGGATGTCGATATCGCCCTGCACTCCTTTTCCATTCCTGAGAATGCCTACAAGACCATCCTTGAGATTTTAAAGGAGCGGGGATTCTACCATAGAAAGGACAGCCTGGGTAAAGATATTCCTGCAAGTTTTTTAAAGAAAATCATCTTTGAGGATGGGGAGGGGATAGAGGTTCAAATCGATTTCTTAGCCCCTGAATATGGCGGTGCACACAAGAAAAGAAGACATCAAGTGATACAGGATATGCTTGCGAGAAAAGGGCGAGGGACTGACATTGTATTCGACCAATCGGAAAACATTCATTTATCGGGACCGATCTCAAGCGGAGCGAACGTTGAATTGGACATCAAGGCTGCAAACGTAGCAGCCTGCTTCGTGATGAAAGGCATTGCTTTTGGGGAGAGGACGAGTGAAAAAGATGCTTACGATCTTTATATGCTTGCCCGATATTATAAAGAAGGTCCCCGATCTGTCCTCTCCGAATTAAAGAAATTAGAGAACCATGGGTTGATGAAAGAGGCTCTAAGCAACATAGAAGAGCAGTTCAAGGATGTGAAATCGATGGGACCCGTATCGGTGGTAACCTTCATGGGAATTACTGATAAGGAGGAATACGAAAGAAATACACGCGATGCCTATGAATTGCTTCAGTTTATCATCCAGGGGATGAAGCGCAAGTAGAGGAAGAGGGGTCAGTCCTTGAAACGGGACAACCTGTGAACCAGCCAAAGAGGCGGGGGCAAATCTTTATCCTTGACTTTATCAGAAATACCGGTGGCATCCACAAAAAAGTTAGCACTGTTTTATCAGCGGGGCGCGTAAAGCATCCATCCTACGTCCCGCCTTGCGGGACTACGGAGGACAAGTAGCGCCCGCCTACGCCAACCTCCTACGCCAAGGCTTTGGAGGTCAAGAGGCTTCGGTGGGCAGGCATAGCGCAGAGCGATATCTCAAGCTCAATACAGAGAGGTGGGCTCGGGCGAGACCCTTTCGAATCAAGTTTGAAGATGAAAGCCGATACATTTGACCCTTTCCTTTTTCCTTCCTCTTTTATTCTGGAAGCATC
>MGQQ01000010.1:0-512 GCA_001798855.1 Deltaproteobacteria bacterium RBG_16_49_23
CATCTTCATCGATGAGCTGGATGCGCTGGGAAAGGCCCGGGGGGTCAATCCTGTCGGGAGACATGATGAGCAGGAACAGACTCTCAACCAGCTCCTTGCAGAGATGGATGGTTTTGAGCCCAATACAGGGGTCCTCATCATGGCCGCCACCAACCGGCCTGAGATCCTCGATCCCGCCCTCCTCAGACCGGGCAGGTTTGACCGGCACGTCGTGGTCGATCGACCCGACATCATCGGTCGGGAAGAAATCCTGAAGATCCACACACGACAGGTCAAACTCTCTCCGGAGGTTGACCTCAAGGTAATCGCCTCAAGAACACCCGGATTTGTAGGAGCAGACCTTGCCAACATTGTCAACGAAGCCGCCCTGCTGGCCTCCCGAAAAAATAAAGACTCGGTTGAAATGACGGACATTGAGGAGGCGATCGACCGTGTGATGGCAGGCTTGGAGAAGAAGAATAGGCTGATGTCAAAGAAGGAAAAAGAGATCGTGGCCTTTCATGAATCGGGCC
>MGQQ01000010.1:553-7191 GCA_001798855.1 Deltaproteobacteria bacterium RBG_16_49_23
CGGCGTATCTCAATTATTCCAAGAGGCATTTCCGCTCTCGGTTATACACTTCAACTCCCCACAGAGGACCGATATCTCATGACCCAATCAGAACTTCTGGACCGTCTCGCCGTGCTTTTAGGGGGCCGGGTCGCCGAGGAGATTGCCTTTGGAGAAATCTCCACCGGCGCCCACAATGATCTTCAGCGGGCCACGGACATCGCCACCAGTATGGTCAAGGAATTCGGGATGAGTGAAACGCTGGGGTACGTCACCTTCGAGAAGGAAAAGAAACCTTTCTTTCTCCCCTCTTCCCTTGTTCCGTCGAGGGAATATAGCGAGGAGACGGCTAAAAAAATCGATGACGAGGTGAAAAAGATCATCGATCAAATGTATGCCAAGGCAAAGGAGATCCTCACATCGAAGAAAAAGCATCTGGGAGAGCTTGCCCGCCTTCTCCTTGAGAAAGAGGTGGTCGAGGAGGCAGACCTGAAGAGGGTCCTCTATTCATCGGAGTAAACCCCGTTAGAAATTCCAGCGGGGCATTATTTCTAACGGGGTAAACTATACAGTTGATAAAATCATAACAAAACCTCCCTTTTCTACGTAACGGTAAGGCAAACTTTGGTGAAGAACATCTTCAAACATCTCCGGACGAAGGTCTTTGCGGGTATCTTAGTCATTCTTCCTCTCGGGATAACCGTCTTCATCCTGACGTTTGTGTTCACGGCTCTTGACAGTCGGGTCGGTCCTTTAGGGCCGGAGGTGACCCATTTTCTCTTCGGCCGGGAGCTCCCCATTCCGGGCTTAGGGATCATCATCTTCTTCCTGCTCCTCTACCTGCTGGGGCTGATTGCAACCAATGTGATGGGCCGCAAGCTGGTGGGCTGGGGAGATCGCTTCTTCACCAACCTCCCGATCGTGAAGAACATCTACCTCTCTTCAAAACAGCTGACCGACGCCTTCTCCGCCACACGAAAAGGCTCTTTCCGCCAGGCCGTCTTCGTCGAATTTCCGCAGGAAGGAAGTTTTGTCCTCGGTTTTATCACCAATGAACTCCCGGACCTCACACTGCAGACGAAGGTGACGGTCTTTGTCCCGACGGCTTTCGTTCCCCCCCAGGGCATTCTCCTCTTTCTTCCCAAAGAAAGGATCATTCCCTCCCATCTGACCATTGAAGAGGCAATCAAAACCATTATGTCCGTGGGGATCGTCACTCCCCCCTCCCTGTCCGCTCCCTTATCCCGTTCGAAACCGGAAAAGGATTCGATTGAAAATTTGGAAAGGATGAAGTATTCTAATTCAAAAATCGAAGGAGGGCCCTGACCATGTTTCTGTTATTCATCCTGATTGCTGGGGTTGCACTGATCCTCTCTATTGTGGTCGCCTTCGGCGCCGGAATGGGGGCTCCGGTCGCGCTCATCATCTCGCTCATCTCCCTTGGCCTTTCGATTCTTGCCCTTCACCGGACAGGGATGACGTTCGATTTGAAAAATAAGATAGAATCTTCCGAACCTCCCGAGGATTTAAAGAAACAGGTCGACGCCGTAATGGCGATGACCGATGCCTTGAGGGAGAAGACCGCGGATGCCCTGGACCGCCTTGAGAAAGTGATCCGCAAAACAGAAAAGGCCGATTAATCCGACAGGGATCCTTCTTTTTTTGCTTGAACGATGGGTCTTTCAAATCCTGACATGATTTTCCTCATGGGAAGGAATCGACAAAGACAGTTATGACCGAGACGCTTAAGACCTTCATTTCCTGGTTGACGACCTCGGGAATCAAAATCGTCGGGATCCTCGTCGCCCTCATCATCCTCTCCCAGATGTCCCGGTGGATCGTCAAATGGATGGAGAAATTTGTTGATGAGAAAGATCCCCTCCAGGCCTCGGAGGCGATGAAGAGGGCCCACACCCTTGGCAATATCCTCCGGCATGCCTTTCTCATCATCATCACCTTCGTCGCCGTACTGATGATTCTCGGAGAACTGGGAATTCAGCTGGGTCCCCTGCTGGCCACCGCCGGCATCGGTGCGCTGGCCATCGGTTTCGGGGCGCAGAGTCTGGTGAAGGATGTGATCAGCGGGTTTTTCATCACCCTTGAGAATCAATACCGGATCGGGGACGTAATCGAGGTGGCAGGCGTTTCAGGGCTGGTGGAGTCGGTGAGCCTGAGAAAGACGGTGCTGAGGGACCTCAAGGGCAAGGTCCATACCATTCCGAATGGAGAGATTAAGGTGGTGAGCAATCTCTCAAAGGAGTGGTCCCGGGCGGTTCTGGATCTCGGCATCTCCTATCGTGATGATATTGACCAGGTCTTCGATCTCCTGAACCGGATCGGAAAAGAGATGGAGTCAGAGGAACCCTATAAGAGCGCCATCCTCGAATCTCTCCAGATCCTGGGGGTTGAAAAATTTGATGAATCCCAGATGGTGATCCGGATGATGGTGAAAACCGTTCCCCTGAAACAATGGGATGTGGGAAGGGAGTTGCGAAGAAGGATCAAGATCCGATTTGATGAGAAAGGGATTCAACTCCCCTATCCTCACCGGGTCCTCCTGTGGGGAGAACCCAAGAAAGAACCCAATTCTCATTGATCATTGCTCATTGACCATTTCGCATTGATGGAGTGTTTGATGAACAAACCCTTACGTATCCTATTGGCGACCCCGGAGGCCGTCCCCTTTGCTAAAACAGGAGGGCTGGCGGATGTGGCAGGAGCCCTTCCCAAATTCCTTCAACCCCTCGGATGCGAAGTGATCCTGGTCATGCCCTATTACCGGATGGTCAAGCAATCCGGGCTTCCGCTCCAGTATCTGGGGGAAGGGATAGAGGTGCCTCTCAGGGATGAAACCCTTCGTGCAGAGATCTATCAGGGCCGCCTGGATAAAGATATCCCGGTCTATTTCATCGGCAGGGATGAATTTTTCGACAGGGAATATCTCTACAGCACCCCTAAAGGGGACTATTTTGACAATGCGGAACGTTTTATCTTTTTCACTAGGGCGGTCCTCCACTTTGCCCACCACATCCAGTTCTCACCGGATGTCATCCACCATCATGAGTGGCAGACCGGATTGATCCCCGCCTATCTCAGGTCAATCTACAGCAACGACCCCCTCTTCACCCGCACCGCAACGGTCTTCACCATCCATAACATCGCCTATCAGGGCCTCTTCAAAAGGGAGAAGCTCTCGCTCACCGGTCTTCCCCGGGAGATGTATAACCCGGAGGGAATCGAATTCTGGGAGAGGATCAATTTGATGAAGGCGGGGATCGTCTATGCCGATGCCATCAACACAGTGAGCCAGAAATACAGTGAAGAGATACAGAGTCCCGAATACGGCTATGGGTTGGAAGGGATTTTAAGAAAGAGGAAAGAAGATCTCTACGGCATTCTGAATGGTGTCGATTACCAGGACTGGGATCCTTCCCATGACTCCCATCTGATCGCACGATATGATCTGAACGATCTTTCGGGAAAGAGGGAATGCAAGAAGGATCTGCTGAAGGAATTCGGCCTTCCTCCCGCCCTCGAAAAGGCTCCCCTCCTCGGGATGATCTCGAGGCTGGCCGACCAGAAGGGATTTGATCTCCTTGCAGAGATCATCGATCAACTCTTCACCTTCGACATCGGCTTTGTCCTTCTGGGGACAGGGGAGCAGAAATACCACGACCTCTTCAACCAGATCGCCCGGAAATATCCGCAAAAAGCGGGAATCCGAATCGCCTATGACGATCGACTGGCTCACAAGATCGAAGCCGGAGCTGATCTTTTCCTCATGCCATCGAAATATGAGCCCTGCGGCCTCAATCAGATCTACAGCCTGAAGTACGGGACCATCCCGGTGGTCCGGGCCACCGGCGGCCTGGATGATACAATCATCCATTACGACCCTTCCACAGGATTGGGAAATGGTTTTAAATTCGCCCGCTACGATGCGAAGGATTTTCTGAACCAGATCAAAACGGCCATCGCTCTCTATGCCCAGCCGGAGCGCTGGACGAAGATCACCCGGAATGCCATGGCCTCTGATTTCTCCTGGCGTAAATCGGCAGAGGCCTACCTTCAGCTCTACCGGAAGGCTCTTGAAAAGAAGAGGGGGACATCCTGAATTGCAAATTGCAAATTGCAAATTGAAAATTGAAAAAACGAAAAAGTCTGGCCTCAATCTTCTGATGGGGTGTCTCTTCTCCCTTCCTCTTCTCCTTTCCCCGGCCTTCCTTCATGCTCAAACCATTCCTTTAAAAAATATGAACTTCCCGAGACTCATCGACACAGGGGAGCTGGCTCCTCATGTGAATCACCCTTCTCTTCGCATCATCGATATGCGAAGTTCCCTTCAGGACTATCTTAAGGGCCATATTCCGAATGCCGTCTATCTCCATTTCGAAACCCTACGGGTCCCGAGAGCCGGAATCCCTGCCCAGGGGCCGGACCGTATCTTTCTTGAGAAATTGATTGGAGACTATCTCAGTGTCTCTAATCCAATGGGGGTCATCCTCTATTCCGAAAAATCGAACCCCAATGCCACCTTGCTTGCATGGGTCCTTGACCATCTGGGACATAAAAAGGTGGGGGTCGTCAATGGAGGGTGGGAGAAATGGACGATGGAGAAACATCCGGTGACTCAAACCTATCCTTCCCTCTCTCCCAAAAAATTCTTCGGCAAAGTGATGCCGGAAAGCCTGGCGGAAAAGAAGTGGGTGCGTGACCGCCTCTCAACCAAAGGGGTGGCGATCGTCGATGCCCGGCCTCCGAAACAGTTTAGCGGCGAAGAGGGTGAAGATATCCGCAGAGGGCATATCCCCGGGGCAAAGAATCTCTTCTGGGAAACGACCCTCGAGGGGGATGAGGTAAGGGTCTGGAAGAGGAGAGAGGATCTGGAGAAACTCTTTTCAGAATCGGGAGCCGTAAAGGATAAAAATATCATCGTCCATTGCAGTACCGGAAGGGAAGCCAGCCATCTCTATTTCACACTGAAATATGTCCTTGGCTTTCATGCCGTCCGTCTCTACCAGGGATCCTGGGTCGAGTGGTCTGCTGATCCGAACCTGCCTGTCAAGACCGGACCCATTCCCTAACCCCCCGGATCGCCAGTGAATCAAACAGGGGCTGAAAATCCAAGGCCAGGTCAAGAAATCACTGTAAAAACGCTCTTGTAAGAAAGACTACCATCTGGTCTCTGGCCACACTGCTTGTCGGGCAATAAGAATCCGTTGTGCACCCCCCTGTGATTCCAAGCTCCTTCATCTTCTGGATGTACCGGAAAGCCCAATAGTTCGATGGGACATCTACGTACCGAAAAATGGGGACGCGCGAAAATGGGGGACGAAATGGGGGACGTAGGGGTAAAAACAAATTACTTGTCCCACTCATCCGACTCCGCCACCTCCTCTTGTCTCGCCATCCGGTTCACAGATGACGTCGTCATCCCCAAAAACCTCGCCACCGATGCCCCCGTATATCCCAACTTCCGCACCGCCACCTGACAGATGATCTTCCTCCCCCTCACCACCGACTCCCGCCTACTCCTCCCCCTGATCTCCTCCTCTTCCAACCCCTCCCTCCTGCACACTTCTCCCAAAAGCGCCTTCAAATCCATCACACGCTTCTTCCAGCGAAGCGTCTCCTTGATCCGCTCTTCCGCATCCTCCAACACCCTTTCCACAAACTCCCCTCCCCCCAGTATCCGCTCATCCGACGCCTCTCTCTCACACTTTCTCCTTAACGATACCACCTCCGACCACCCGCCCTTGCTCCGTATCACCCCCCCTCCCACCAACTCCAGACGTTTTCCCATCCCCACCCCTTCCGACACATATCTCTCATATTTCCTGATGGCCTCTCTTCGTCTTTTCCCAAAGTAGGAGAGAACCGTGTCCACATCCTGCCAGGATCGATGTATCCTCCCCATGATAACCCCATGCCCCGTCCAAGGATAAGCAGCCAATTGTCTCATCGTTTTGACCACTCCCGCTCGGATAGGATTGAGATGAATATATCGGGTCAGTTCAAGAAGGTAGGGGTCTTGCTCACAGAGGATCGATTTATACCGATTCTGAAACAGGTGGCCGTAACGACCGTATCGGCGATTGAAGCTGACTACATATCCGGTTAGAAGTTTCCTCATGCTCTCCGAAAGGGTCTGTTTCCCTGTGCGAATCAGGAGGTGAAAATGGTTGTCGAGCAGCGCCCAGGCAAATACATTCAGGAGTCCCCCTTCACATAAGGCTCCCAATCGCGTGAGAAAGTCTTCGCGGTCCTTATCGGTCCGAAAGATGGGGGTTTTCTCGATCCCCCTGCCCATCACATGGTGTAAGGCCCCGGGGGCATCCAGTCTCGCTTGTCTCGGCATACCCCCTCTTTTACATCTTTCTTTTCCCCATGTCAAGAATTATTTCTCTTTGCACCAACGTCCCCTTTTTGTTCTCACAAGATCGAAAAGTGGACTCAAAACCCACAGCATCCTCCCCAGTCTGGTGCAAACCGCCAGAAGACAAGGCGTCCATCCAAGGGAGTTTCTGCAAACCCTCTTCACCGCTGATACGGCAACGGCCCAAGCGGCCCTGTATAACAATTCAAGTTGACGCGTCAATGGCCGGCGGGTAAGATAGGGACTAAACTGTTACTTTTATTCAACTCAGTCAACAGCACGT
>MGQQ01000011.1 GCA_001798855.1 Deltaproteobacteria bacterium RBG_16_49_23
AGCCGCGGCGGCTCAGGTTAACGATCTCCATCATTTCTTCCCTCCTTTGGCCATCATCTTTCCTGCCCGGAGAATCGCTCGCCGGATCCGTTGATAGGTGCCGCAGCGGCAAAGGATCTCCTCCATGGCTTGATCAATATCAGCATCAGTCGGTTTTGGGATTCTCTTCAGCAATGCGGCGGCAGCCATGATTTGACCGGATTGGCAATAGCCGCATTGAGGCACATCATCGGCAATCCAGGCTTCCTGAATCGCTTTGCCCTCTTTCGTCATCCCAATCCCTTCGATGGTGGTAATCCTTTTGCCGGCGATGGAGGATACAGGCGTGATGCAGGAACGGACAGCCTCTCCTTCCACATGGACGGTGCAGGCTCCGCACTGAGCCATGCCGCAGCCGTATTTCGTTCCTGTGAGCCCGATTGTCTCCCGGAGGACCCAGAGAAGGGGGGTGTCCGGACGAACATCGAACTCAACCTTTTTCCCATTCACCTCAAAAGAGATCATTGGTTGCCTCCTTTACCCCGTTAGAAAGCCCCCTCATTTATGCTGGGGATGGTGGAAATAGAAAGCATCCGCTCCTTATGGAGCGGCGTGGTCAAAGCCCTGTCCTTTCTAACGGGGTTTACTTTTATAAGAGTCCGCTTGCTGGGTTATTTTAAGAACAAACCACCCTTAGAGTAAATGGGGAAAACCGTGTATTTGGTGAGCTTTTGCGCTGTATTTTTGAGCCCTGTATTTGTTTTTTCATAACCCCACCTACCCTCCCCTTATCTTAAAGGGAGGGATTTTCCCCCTCTTAAATTAAGAGGGGGAAAGGGGGAGTTACTAAGAAGTCAATCGGGTAGGCAGCGGGTTTACGATCTTAGGCCGCTGAAGAAGAAGTCGATGTACTGGAAAAGCCCGTTGGTGACAATGGAAGGCTGGTCCCGGTATTGATCCACGATCCACAGAACCGATCCGAGACCCGTAAGATAATGGGGATTATAGTCCCCCTGATATTTGTCGCATACAGCTTGAACCATAAACCGTCCCAATTTCTGCCGGTTTTCTTCAGAGGAGATCATCCCTCTTAGCGACGCCGTTAAACGTTTCGCCTCCATCCTGGAAAATAGTTCATAGAACCGGCCATAGTCCTCGATGGGCTCCGGTTTCATCCCTGCCAACGACACCTCCCCCTCTCTCTTGTCTCCCATAAATTCAACCCATGCGTTGACCATGTGATCGTACTCTTCTTGATTGAGAAACTTACGAGTCCGCTCGATGGCATAGAAAGTGATGGGATGGTGGAGATTCACAATGCCCCGGCCGCTTGTGGCCCGAACCATAAAGCGGTAGGGGTCTTTTTTTCCAGCCACAGAGGCTGTTTTTTTCAGGGTGGGAGTGATGTGGAACCGGCCTTTACAAAAATAATCTGCCAGAGCTGAAAGGGCCGGCCAGGAATCCTCTGCCCCTCGTTCAAGCATTTCCAATAAAATGAAGGCCGTGCAGGATACCGAGTGGCCTAAAGAGTCATTCAGATAACCGCTTCCGAGGAGGAGAACCCGGCGGGCAAATTCCGGCCCACCCTTCTGGGCCAGGAATGCTGCCATCAGTGTCGCCGCCTTCTCCGGATTATTTTCTCCAATGGCAACTTCAATCTCTTTAAAGGAAATAAGGTGAGTTGGCAGAGAGGCTCTCCGGATTTTTTTCATCTTGGTTCTTCTGGCGTACTCTGTCACTTCAAGAGTGACCAGGGCTCCAATCTTGTCCTTGCTCAGATAGGAGACAAGTTCGCGGCAGATGTTGTACATCTTGGGTAAATGAGGGTTGATGAAAGGAGGATTCAGGACTCGCTGCACCACGGGAAAGAGGGAGAGATGAATCTCCCAGGGATCGGCTCCTTCTCTTATGCTTCGTTCAAGAAGCTTCAGCGCTCCCTCTGCATCGGATGCTTCCATCGCCTCCAGGAGACTCTTTTCCATAGCCTGAGCCTGCTTTGCGCTGGTACCCATTCCCCAACCTCCTGCGGTAAGCAACCCTGAAGAGATTAATTTTAAGAATTCTCTTCTTCTAAATCGTCCACCCACGTTGAAACCTCCAGAGATCATCCTCAAAACCATTCTATTTCAAAATGATCATGGGTGCAAGGACACTTTTCAAACAGGGTACCTTCCAACAAGGAATAACCCCTCAGTTATGGGTTCAAGTAATACAAATGTACCCATATACCCCTCTTTGGAAAAGAGGGGCAAGGGGAGATTTCTCCAGCATAATTTTAAAATCCCCCTTTATCCCCCTTTGCCAAAGGGGGATAAAAACACCCGAAACTGAGGGGTTACAACAAGGAAATAGATCCGGTTGATTTTCAGCCTCTTTTTCATTATGATGATTTTAAAAAAGGAGAGTGTATGCGTCAATATACGGAAGACCATGCCCGGGCAGGGATCGATGCTCCCCTTCCAAAGATCGAATGTTTTGAGAATCAATTTCAGAACTATGAGATCACCATTTCCATCCCGGAATTTACGTCGATCTGTCCCCGGTCCGGTTTGCCTGATTTCGGTACGATCACCATCCGCTACACCCCTGATAAATGGTGTGTGGAATTGAAATCCCTGAAGATGTACATTCTCGCCTATCGAGATTTAGGGATCTTTTATGAAAATGCAGTGAACCGAATACTCAGAGATTTTGTCAAAGCTTCCAAACCGATCCGAGCGGTCGTCACCGGTGAATTCAACGTCCGTGGGGGGATGAAGAGCACGGTTGAAGCCTCATACCCTTCGGCCCCTATCAGAAAAAAAGCCAAGTAATCTTTCATGACCGACTGTCATCCACGAAGGATGAAAATAATCAAGTATTACCCTCCCCTCTGGAGACTATGTCGTAAGTCCGTTCATGGTTCGACAGGGCCTGTCCTGAGCGAACCGTTCGTCCCTTCGAGAGCCTCAGGGCGAACGGTGAGTCGAAGGGCTCACCAAGAACGGATTGCGGCATATTAAAAATCAATTAGTTAACCGTTCGTCCTGAGCGTGTCGAAGGGCAAGCGGCTAATTGTGACACAGTCTCGTAGGGGAGAGGACGTATTTTAGGCAGGTATTTTCTGAGCAATGATGGGTTAAAAAATGAAAAAAGTCCTTTTTCTCTGCACGGGGAATTCGGCGCGGAGCCAGATGGCGGAAGGGTTAATGAAAACCCTTGGCGGGAGCGAATGGGAGGTTCATAGTGGAGGGATCTTTCCGTCTTACGTCCATCCGTTGGCCATCCGTGCCATGGAGGAGATCGGGATCGATATCTCCGGGCAGACCTCTAAATCTACGGATCAATTCCTTGACGAGAAGTTTGATTATATTATCACCCTCTGTGATCATGCGGCCATGGCCTGCCCAAATTTTCCCGGTCAGGGGAGACGGATCAATTGGCCCTTTGAGGACCCTGCCGGCGCCATCGGAACGATTGAAGAAAGGCTGGCTGTTTTTCGAAGGGTGAGGGATGAGATTAAAGCGAAGATCGAAGAATTTTTGAAATCCGAAACCTCTTAAACAGATTACACACTCCCCTCACCCCATCCCTCTCCCTACTGGGGAGAGGGGAAGGGTGAGGGGGACTGCAAAGCTTTCAGATGGCAGGTTTCGTTCATTAACGAAAGAACATACCCCCCTCTTTTATATTGAATCAAATTGATTGCAGTCGTATCCTGCCCGATCTGCCAGAAATGGGAGTTGTCTATCCCTAAAATTCCACAGATGAGCGCCTTGTTGACGACCCGATGCGAGACAAGGATGATGCTCCCTTCGGGATGTTTCTTAATCGCCTCTTCCAGGGCAGCCATGGCCCTGATTCGGACCTCGTCCAAACCCTCCCCACCCGGAAGCCTGATCAGATGAGGCTCTTCTCTCCATTGCCCGTAACGCTCCCGATCCATTTCTCTTACTTCCTGGAGGGAGCGTCCCTCCCAGTTTCCAAAACTCATATCGAGGAGTCCGTCTAAGGGTTGAACTTTCAGACGATGAAACTGCGCAATCTTTTCTGCTGTCTGTAAGGCGCGGGAGAGAGGGCTTGAGTAGATTCCCTCAACCTTCATTCCTTTAAAATACTCCCCCGCTAATTCTGCCTGTTTCAATCCGGTCTCATCGAGGGGAACATCGGTTCTCCCCCGGAAGATCTCTTCCTTATTCCACGCTGTCTGTCCATGTCGAACCAGATAGATCAAGGTCATCATGATTCCCCTCTTAAAACCCAACTCCTCCCCTTTCAAGGGGGAGGTTGGGAGGGGGATGGGTTTCTATTTCCTTATGAGCCTTGTTGTCCCACCCCCACTCTGCCCCTCCCCCGTCGAAGGGGGAGGGGATTATTGGGAAATTTCAAATATTTTTGTTTAGAATTTAATCAGCCACTCTTAACACCCCAGAGCCTTGAATCTTCCCTTGCTTTAAAAGAAGAAGGGCCTGGTTCGCCTTTGCCAATTCAAATTTCATAACTTCCGGGAGGATGGGAATTTCAGCGGCCAGCGAGAGAAAATCCACGGCATCCCTCCTGGTGATGTTGGCGACACTCTTGATCTCCTTTTCATCCCAGAGGTGCAGGGCATAGTCGAGGGGTGGGATAGAATTCCTTTTCCGAATCACTGCCAATATCAGTCTGCCTCCTTTTTCCAGGACCTTTAAGGCGTTCACTACCGTTTCTCCAACCGGGGTAAAATCAATAGCACAATTGAGTTTTTTCGGGGGTTGATCCCCAGGCCCTCCTGCCCAGGAGGCTCCCAGCTTTTTTGCCAATTCCCGGTGCTCCTCGCTCCTTGTAAAAACGAAAACATCACATCCCCAATGCCTTGCCACCTGGATGACGATATGAGCGGAAGCCCCGAATCCGAAAAGCCCCAGAGTTTCTCCTCGCTTAATCCCGGATAATCTTAAGTCCCGGTATCCAATAGCGCCGGCGCATAATAGCGGAGCGGCCTGAGAATCAGAAAACCTTTCGGGAATCAAATAGGCATAGCCTTCCCGGACAACCGTATATTCGGCATAGCCACCATCGACATGACATCCTGTGCCTTTAAATTCTAAACAGAGATTTTCATTTCCTTCTCTGCAGAAATGGCATTTTCCACAGGCCGAATAGATCCAGGCAATTCCAATTCGGTCTCCCAATTTAAATCGTTTTGCCCCCGGGCCCATGCCGGCCACTCTTCCAATCACCTGATGTCCCAAGATCATGGGAAGTATTGGCTGGAGCCTTCCTTCAATCTCATCCAGTTCCGTATGGCAAACACCGCAGACAGAGACCTTGACTAAAATCTCTTCGTAACCGGGAACCGGATTGGGCAGGTCTTCCACCTTCAGGGGTTCTTTTTCGATAGGCGCTGTTTCTCTCAGCACCATGGCCTTCATCTTATAATTCTCCTTATCTTCGAGCCCATCCTATAATATCAGAAAAGTGTTTTCAATCATTTCGACTTCCCAAAACAGGCTTTCCCAAGGTCTTTTCAAAAAAACAGTCCAAAACCTTCTTTGAAGTCGCCTCTTTTTGAATTGAAAATTCCCCTCCACGATTTTTTCTCAGGCTGAAAAAAGATCTCTCCTCGAAAAGCATTAAAAGCAGATTAGCCCATGCATGATTACCGGTATTAACATTATCCTTTAGTGCCTGAGATAAGTTTTTCCAGATTGTCCCCTCTTCCAACTCTCCTTGGTCTATCTTTCCTTTGATAAAATTAATAGCCCTTGCCAATCGGAAAAGGGTGGCAAGATCGAGGCGGTCAAACTCTTTTGTCTCAACAGGGAAAGCACTCGAACGCCACTGGGTAGGATGAGGAAGCAGATTTCCCTCTTTCTCACACTTCTTAAAAAGAGAAGTTCCAGGGGTGGGATAATAGATGCTCGGGCCAATGAGGACTCTTTTTCCCATCAGATAGGCCAGGGTATCGATCATCTCCTCAATGGTCTGACCTGGTATTCCCAGAATGGCGTAGGCGACGACATTAAGGCCAATCCTTTCTGCTTCTTCCAGGATACGGTCAAAATCGGTTACGGGTTGAGGTCTCTTCATCCTCTTCTTTGTTGAAAGTTCTGCGCTGACAAAAGAGAGGTTAACCGTATTAAACCCTGCTCTTTTCATCAATGATAAAAGTTCTCCATCCAGGGAGGCGAAGGAGATGCCATTCATCGCAGAAAGTTCAATCTTACACTCTCCAAAGGCTTCGATGATCAATCTCATCAATCGTTTTGCCCGTTCTTGATCAAAGGTGAAATTATCATCCTCAATATCGAAGGCCTCGATTCCATATCTTTCTCGACATTCCATCATTTCCCTAAGGATATCCTCTGGGGTTCGCGCCCTGAAAAAGGACCCCATGACCAGGTGGGTTGAACAGTAGGCACATCCATGGGGGCAACCCCTGCTCGTGATGATCATCGTTGATCTCTTCTTATTGATCTGATATCGATCCAGGTCGAGGAGATCTCTCCCGGGATGAGGGATGAGGTCGAGGGAAGGAATAAAACTCCGGAGGGGGTTAAAATAAATGTTTCCATTTCGCTTGTATCCGATTCCATCTATCAGATCAATCTCATCCTGTTTCCCATTCCCTAAACAATCTATAAGAAAGGATAGACGATACTCCCCTTCCCCCAGGATGACATAATCCACAAAAGGACTTTCCAGGACCCCTTGTGGATCGCAACTGACATGAGAACCACCCATGACCACGATTTTTTTTCCATCCCATTCCTTGATGATCCGGGCCACCTCGAGGGCCTCTCCATGATAAGGGGTGAAAGAAGAGGATATTCCGAAAATATCCGCTTTGGAATCCCCGATCCTCTTTCCAATCTTTTCCCAGCTCAATCCAAAATGGTAATAACCGGTATAGAGTTTGAAGGGACTTCGATCATGAAAAGGATAAAAATCCTTGAGGTAAGAAAGTTCAGAAGGGATGGGTATGGATTTTTTCTTTTCGGTTTGACAATCGAGGATATTGACTTCGTGGCCGTGTGCTTGAAGGGAGGCAGCCAGATAAGCCAAACCAATCGGCTGCGTCCGTATAGACGTCCGGTAAAAATCTTGGCTTGGGGGCTGAATGAGAAGAATCTTCATGGTTCTACAAAGAAAGTATAATAAACACAGAGCCGATTGTCTATTTTCAGGCGGGATGAATTTTTTATTGACAAATCATGGAATACTGAGACAAAATTGGAACAATGGAATGATTTAACTATTGACCCATCATCTATCGGGAGAGTCAGATGGATGCGATCTTCTTGGCACGTTTGCAGTTTGGAGTAACGATCTGTTTCCATTTCCTTTTCCCTCCGGTGACCATCGGGCTTGGGTGCCTGCTCTGCATCGTCGAGTGGCGGGGATGGAAAAAGAACGACGAGGTCTACGTCCAGATGGGGAATCTTTTCGGCAAGCTCTTCGCTATTACCTTTGCGGTCGGCATCGCCAGCGGCATCGTAATGCTGTTCCAGTTCGGAACCAACTGGGCACCCTACTCCAATTTTGTGGCCAATGTCTTCGGCGCTCCACTTGCCGCAGAGGGGTTTTTCGCTTTCTTCCTGGAGTCCACATTCATGGGGCTTTACCTGTTTGGCCGCGGCCGCGTTTCAAAGGGCCTTCACTGGTTTTCGCTCTTCATGGTATCGCTGGCAGCGGCAACCGTTTCTGCCTTCTTCATCATTGCCGCCAATTCCTGGCAGCAGACACCGGCAGGCTACGTATTGCGCGACGGCCGGGCCGAATTGGCAAACTTGTTCGAAGCGATCTTCAATCCCTCCACCTTACCGCGTTACTTTCATGTCATCGTCGCAGCCTTGACGAGCGGAGCCTTCATCTTCGCCAGCGTGGGCGCCTGGCATGTGCTCAAAGACAAGGGCTCGTTGGTGGGCCGCAAGGCCCTATTCCTTGGGGTGGTTTTCGGTTTGTTCTTTTCTTGCATCGTGGTGATGCCTTTCGGGCACATGCACGCCCAGCAGGTGGCACGCACCCAGCCTGAAAAGTTTGCGGCCATCGAGGGGCTTTACATAGGGCAGAGGGCGGCTCCGCTTGTGCTCTTTGCCATTCCCTTCACGGACCCCCTGCCGCCCCAACTCAAGACTAAGGTGGAGATCCCGGGGCTCCTCTCCTACCTTGCCTTCGGCAACGTGGACGCCCATGTGCAAGGCATCAACCAGTTCCCCCGCGAAAACTGGCCACCGCTGTTTATTACCTTCGTGTCGTTCCACACCATGACCGCCTTAGGGTTCTTCTTTATCGCCCTGATGGGCCTCGCTGCCTACCGGCTCATCAGGGGAAGGCTCTACGAAGACCGGTGGCTTCTGAAGGTGCTTGTCTGGTCGGTACCCTTGCCGCTCCTCGCCATCCAGCTCGGCTGGATTACGGCAGAGGTTGGGCGCCAACCTTGGATTGTCTACAAACTGCTGAGGACCTCGGAGGGAGCCTCTCCCACTGTCTCAGCCCAGGAAATCGGCTTCTCGCTCACGCTCTTCAGCGTTATCTACATGGCTCTCTTGGCCGCCTGGCTTTTTCTCATGATCCGGAAAGCGAAGGAAGAGCCAAAAGCAGCGAAGGGACTTGAATGAAAGGGCAACATGGACCTGAACACAATATTATTCTCCTTGGTCGGAGCGCTGGTGGTAGGCTATGCCATCCTTGATGGCTTTGATCTCGGCGTAGGCATGCTCTCGCTCTTCGCACGCTCCAAAGAGGAACGGGATCTGCACGTCGCCTCCATCGGTCCGGTTTGGGATGGAAACGAGGTGTGGCTTCTTGCCGTGGGGGACGTGCTCTTCGGAGCATTCCCACTCGTCTTCACCACGGTATTCAGTGGGTTCTACCTCGCCTTCATGGTGCTGCTTGTTGCTTTGGTCGCTCGCGCAGTGGCCATTGAGTTCCGTCTCCTGCACCCGCGCCCTCTCTGGATACGCTTCTGGGATTTTGCCTTCGGTCTGGGCAGCTTCGCTTCCGCATTTCTCCTCGGAGTGGCTTTTGGCAACCTCGTGCGCGGTGTGCCCATCGGGCCGGGCTTTGCCTGGAAGGGAACCTTTCTCGGACTCCTCAACCCCTACGCCCTCCTGATCGGGATTGTCACCTGTGTCCTCCTTCTCATGCACGGTGCCCTCTACCTGTGGATGAAGACCGAGGGTGAATTGTCTGACAGGTTGAGTCGTATCGCTATCTACGCCTACTCTCTCTTTCTCTTGCTATACGGCGTTGCAACCGCTGCCACCGTCTTTGTATCTCCCTTTCTCTTCCGGAAAGCAGGCGGCCTGGTATTTTGGGGACTTCCCGTACTCCTAGCTATGACCCTTGCTTCCATTCCTTTTATCATCCGGACAGGAAGAAAGGGAGCCGCGTTCCTCGCGTCTTCGGTGACGATCGCTCTGATTATTATCGTGGTGGCGTCGTCTGCCTATCCGGTGCTCGTTCCATCGAGTCAGGGCCCCCAGCTGTCACTCACGATTTACAATGCGGCCTCAACGCGAGGCACGCTCATGCTCATGCTCGTAATCGCTCTTGTTGGCATACCAATCATGCTCGCTTACACCTTCGCGGTTTACCGGGTCTTTAGAGGACCAACCCGAACGGCAGCCTATTAGTAAAAGCGGCCTGCCCCTTTTTGGTCCTTTCCCCGCCATTACCTCTTCTCTCTTCGCAATGCAAATGGAGAGATCTTGGTGTGGGCTGACAACCCCCCTTTGTAGGTGTAACCCCCAAGAGTTATCTCCCTATTTCCCCAAGTTCTTAGGAAGTTAACTCAGGTCTCCCAGTTCGTATTGGAGAATTCCAACGAGAGTAATAGCGGCGGTTTCGGTTCTTAAAATACGCTGGCCCAGTTTCACAGGAATGTATCCCTTATCCTCAGCCAATCTCACCTCTTCCCTGGTAAACCCTCCTTCGGGGCCGATCATGAGATAGGCTTTTCCAAAGGGGGGACTCATTGCAAAATATTTTTTGAGGACATTTCTGAGGCTCTCACCCTCTTTTTCCCAGAGGAGGATCTTTAATCCTTCTTCCCGGCAGTACTCCAGCGCCTCTTCAAAGGAACGATACTTCTCTATCCTGGGCACCTTTGCTCTTCTCGACTGCTGGACCGCTTTAACGGCGATCTCCTGCCAACGGTGAGCTTTCTTCTGCTTGGCCTCCCTCTCCTCGAGAGAGATAGATTTCTGAGATTTAAAAGGAAGGATCGCTGAGACACCCAATTCCGTTGCCTTCTGGATGATCAACTCCATCCGTTCTTTTTCGGGAAGGGCCTGGAGAAGGATCATTTCGAGAAGGGATTCCGTAGAGGAAGGAAATGACTCAAAGATGAGAACCGAAGCTTTCTCCCCCGAGAGTCGAAGAACTCTCCCCCGGAAGTCCTTTCCTTGAGCATCGGTCAGGGTCGCAATGCTCCCCGCCCGGCCACCTTGAACTCGAAGGGCCTCCAGAGGAGGCCCTTCGAGGATGACTTTTTTACCAATTTCAATGTCCAGATCAAGGACGATTCTATCCATTTCAGGAGGCTTTCCCTCTCTTTTTCTTCTTCTCCTTCTCCTTGGTCTCCTCTCCGCTTCCCTCATACTCCTTGATCTTCTTTCCCAAATCCAGAAGTCTCCTGTCCACCAGGTCATTGACCGTGCCTTCTTTAAAACGTCCATCCGGCAGCCGATCCCCTGACTCCACTCCGGTGAGGATCTCAATCCCTTGATCGATGGTTTTCGCCGGATAGACATGAAACTTTCCTTCCTTGATTGCCTGCACCACATCCTTTCTCAACATCAAATCCTCGACATTGAGGTGAGGGATCATCACTCCCTGCTTGCCTGTCAATCCCTTCGCCTTGCACACCTCGAAAAACCCTTCGATCTTTTCGTTCACCCCGCCGATGGGTTGAACCTCCCCTTTCTGATTGACTGACCCTGTCACCGCAATATCTTGCCGGAGAGGAAGGCCGGAAAGGCTCGAAAGAAGAGCATAGAGTTCTGTTGAGGAAGCGCTGTCTCCTTCTACTCCGCTGTAAGACTGCTCAAAACAGATGCTGGCGCTCATGGTAATCGGTTTATCCTGAGCATATCTGTCCCTGAGGTACCCCGAAAGGATGTAGACCCCTTTATTATGGATGGGACCGCTCATCTCCACCTCTCTCTCGATATTAATAATCCCTGCCTTTCCCAGAGAGGTCTTGACGGTAATCCGTGAGGGCTTTCCGAAGGCGTAATCTCCCAGGTTATAGACGGAGAGGCCATTGACCTGGCCCACGACCATTCCATCCGAGTCGATCATGATGGTTCCGTCATCGATCATCTCCTGCAGCTTCTCCTCAATGAGGTTGACCCGGTGGATCTTCTTCTCGATGGCGAGATCCACATGTTTCTCCTTCACCCTGTCACTTCCGTCCTCCGAAGCCCAATAACTGGCCTCCCTTAGAATATCGGCGATGAGATGGAAACGGGTCGTAAGTTTCTTCTGCCTTCCCGCCATCTCCACCCCATACTCGACCACCGCAGCCACGCCTGTCTTATCGAAGGGTTTCAGTTTCTCCTCCTCGCAAATCTTCCGGACGAAGGAGGCATACTGGAGGACTTTCGTATCATCCTTCTCGATCACCGAATCGAAATCGGCTTTGATCTTAAAAATCTTTTTAAAGTCATCATCCAGGTTAAAGAGGAGGTGATAGAGATGGGTGTCGCCGATCATGATGACCTTCGTATTGCACTCGATGGGCTCCGGCTTGAGAGCCGTGGTGGCGAAGAAATAGAAAGGATCGTAAGTCTGAACCTCCATCACCTGATTCTTCAGGGTCCGCTTCAAGGCGGGCCACACCCCTGGTTCGATGAGGCCATCCAGCGCATTGAAGATCAAATACCCGCCATTCGCCCTTAAAAAGGACCCTGCTTTGATATGGGTGAAGTCGGTCTTCCAGACCCCGGAGCGCTCCACGGCCCTTTCGATGGTGCCGAAAAGGTTTCGGTAGCTTGGCGTCATCTCAACGATGACGGGCGCCCCTTTGGTCTGGGAATTATCCACCAGGACATTCACCTGATATTCGGCGAAGGTATCCACCGGCTGGGGCAGGATCAGCCCCGGGATGGGCGAGGGGGAAGCTTCTTCTTTCTCCCTGAAACGGTGAAGATTGGCCAGGATATTTTCCTGGACCTCGTCGAGGTAGCGACGAATCTTTTCGTAATCAAATCTCTCCTTGATATCCGAGATGGAGTCTCTGACGACCGGGGAGATCATCTCCGTATCCAGAGCTGATAATTCATCCTTGATCTCCTTCTCCGATTTCCGGGTCTCCTTGAAGATCTCCTCCAGGGCGCCGACCAGTTCGGCCTGTTTTCCCTTAATCCTCTCAAGCTCCTCCCTGGAAAATTTATCCTCTTCCACCATCGTTTCTAATTGCTCAATGTTGACCGGGTTTCCCTCCACCATCGGAAAAATACCCGGACGGGAGTAGGGCCCCACCTGGATCTGAACAAGAGCGAAACCCTCCTTGTTCACCTTCTTTTCAAACTCACGGAACATCTCGGCCTGCCTGTTCCGAAAACCTTCGACGAGCTCCTTCTTCTTATTCAGGTAGTTCTCGTTTTCAAAGATGAGAGGGACTTTTTTCTTCAGGGTGTCAATCAACGTCTCCATCTCTTTTTTGAAACTATTTCCCTGCCCTGCGGGAAGGCTGAGCATATTGGGCATATCCTGGTTCTTAAAGTTATTCACATAGCAGATGTCATTGGGAATCCTCCCGGTCACATCGAGCCCTTTCAGGACTGTCTTGATCGTCGTGAAACGTCCTGTCCCTGCCAGACCGGTCACAAAGATGTTATACCCTGTGCTGTTGATGCCGAGTCCAACGCGAATCGCCTCCAGCGCCCTCTCCTGACCGATGATCTCTTCGCAGGCCTGGATCGAATCCGTTGTCTCAAAGGGAAATGAATCAGGGTCGCATCGCCACCGCAATTTCTCTATGGGCACCTCTTCATAAATTTTATCCACCATGATCTCCTCCCAACTATGACAAGAGCGGTCTCTATTGGCGTTATTTATAACAGATTTTCCAAAAAGTCAAAGCATGCAAAAATCAGGAATTGAATATCGATTGACTCGAAAAAGTTTGAAAAAGCCATTTTCTGCCATTCCTGCCCCGTAACAAAGTACGGGATAAACTCCAGCAGGAATCCAGTATTTTCAGGCAGTCAGATTTCTCTGGATTCCCGTTTTCACCTGTCTGCCAGGCACAGGCAGGCGGGAATGACAATTTATTACGAGTCAATCCGAATTGAGAATTGACCCTTGAGATTTGAAAATAGGCAATTGAGTTTAGACGCCTTCTTTGGCAAGTTCCTGGATCAGACTTTTGGCTTTTTCTGACACCCTTTGGGGAATTTTCACAATCACCTGCACATATTCATCCCCCCTGCCCTCTCTCTGAAGGTGGGGAATGCCGAGCCCTTTCAATCGCATCTTCGTATGGCTCTGGGTCCCCGGAGGAACTTTGATTCTCTTTGTTCCATCAAGGGTGGAAACCTCGATGGAGGTTCCCAGAACGGCTTCTGAAAAGCTGACCTCTTTGTCCACCATCAGGTCATCCCCTTCCCGGGTAAAGATGGGGTGTTCTCCGATGGAGATCTGGAGGTAGAGATCCCCCGGGGGGCCGCCTCGTTTTCCCTCCATCCCTTTTCCGGCAAGTCTGAGTTTCTTCCCCTCCGGTATTCCTTTAGGGATTTTTACGGAGACCTCTTCCACTTTGCCGTCCTTGCGGTAGGAAATCCTCTTCTCTCCGCCTGAAGCCGCCTCTTCGAGGGAGATCGTTAATTCGTAAAGGATGTCTTCCCCTCCCTGGGGCATCCGGCCCATATCCTGGTAACCATGGGGGCCGCCGGAAAAATCTCCGAAATCAAAACCGCCCCTTCCTCCTCCGAATTTGAACTCCCGCCGTCCCCTTCCGCCAAAGAGGCCTGAAAGAATCTCCTCGAAATCGAACCCCCGGAAGATGTCCTCCTGAGTATATCGTTGACGGAAGCCTTCGGCGCCGAAAGTATCATACTGCTTTCGTTTCTCTTTATCGCTCAAAACCGCATAGGCCTCGTTGATCTCCTTGAAGCGTCCCTCGGCTTCCTTCTTGTTCGGATTCCGGTCCGGATGATATTTCATCGCCAGCTTCCGGTAAGCCCGCTTGATCTCTTCATCACTGGCGCTCTTGCTGACACCTAAAATTTCATAATAATTTCTGTTCGCCATTATCCGTTACCCTCGGCTTCTAAATCGAACCGCCGGCCATAAGCTTCCTGGATGACCCGATTGAGATATCCCTCCGGATCATCGATCGCTTCCTTCGTAATCACAAACTCCCTCCGGCCCATTCTGTCACGGATCAGTTTCATCCCATGCTCATAATCCTTTAACAGACGGGAGCAAACCCTCTCTCCACTCATATCCTCTTCGAGGGCCATCTCTGTGATCCGACCGATGGCTTCTCCATCAAATTGAAGCCGGATTCCATTTTTCTGTTGAAACTCCCTCTCAAACTCCTCGACCTGCCGCTGAACCTCCACCGCCTCTTCGAAGACGGTGTTGACATCGTAACCTTTCTCGACCATCCGGCGGGCGATGAGATCGATTCTGCTTTCCGGAAAAGCAACCCCGTAACGTCTTCGAAACTCCCCCTCCCTGCTCAGGATCGACTCCTTCAACGCCTTCTTCTCCCGTGAAAGAAGCTTCTCAAACCTGGCCAGCCTCTCGGGGTGCATGGGGTTCTCGAGCAACCGTTTCAGTTCCTGTTCCGGATGTTCGACCACTTCCCGGGTGACGACAAATTGGCGAATGTCTGTTGAAGGAAGCCGTTTCTCAAATTTGAGGAGTACCTTCTCCACAGCGCTGACAAGTCCCCTCGCTCCTGTTTTTTCTTCATACGCCTTCACCGCTAACTCGTAAAGGGCGTCCTCCTCGAACTGGATGTCGATTCCATAAGATTTGAAATCCTTCTTCTTCCCCAGAATGATGGGGTTATTGGGATTCTTGAGGATCGCATAAAGATCCTCGATTTCAAGTTTTTCAAAAATGGCGGCGACCGGAAGCCTTCCGATGAATTCCGATTCGAATCCAAAGGTGATGAGGTCCTCAGCCTTCACCTGTTTAAGATATTCGCCTCTCTCATCCTTGGAACGGATTTCCGCCCCGAACCCGATTCCCTCCCGGTTCAGCCGTCTCTTCACCATCTCCTCCAGGCCGTTGAAGGCTCCGCTCATAATGAAAAGGATGTGTTTTGTATTGATCGTCCGTTTCTCCTTCTTTCCGGTTCTCCGGTAATGTTCAATGGCCTCTAACTGAGAGATGGGATCGTGTGGAACTTTGAGGTCCACCTCCGTCTCTTCCATCGGTTTGAGGAGAGCCCGCTGGACTCCTGTCCTTGAGACATCCGGACCGATCGTATGGTTGGATGAGGCGATCTTATCGATCTCATCGAGATAGATGATCCCGTACTGTGCCATCTCCATATCGCCATCGGCCTCATAAACGAGATCGCGGACGAGATCCTCCACATCGCCTCCCACATAACCGGTCTCGCTGAACTTAGTCGCATCTCCCTTGACAAAAGGAACGCCGATCTTCCGGGCGATCAATTTGATCAGGTAGGTTTTGCCTACACCGGTCGGTCCGATCATCAGGATATTGTTCTTGATATGGCCCACTCCTTCATACCGGGTCTTCCCCTTCGTCATCTCGGTGAACTTGATCCGGTTGAAGTGGGTGCATATCTTGGTGGCCAGAATCTCCTTTGCCTCTTCCTGCCGGATGATGTAGTCATTGAGAAAAGCTTCCAGTTCCTCAGGCTTCAGGTCGAATTGGATCTTCGCTTTTTTTCCAATGATCTCTTTCTCATCCTTCGAGACCTCCTCGGTCTGGGGTTTGGGAAAGAGCATGGGAACGACCAGCCGAATCCGATCTCCATACTTCTTCCCTAAATACTCATTCAGCTCCTTCTCCAGCTCTTTCTGGCCCGGAATTTTCGAGTCGGAATCTTTCATAAACGCCAAACTCCTTTTCTTTTCATAGGTTACCACCATAATATAACCATTGCCGTCCTATTTTCAACCCCCCTTTCATAATTCGGATTGCTGAATTCGGAATGCGGATTTCGGTAGGTTTGAAAAGTGACCAAAGATTGAAGTTCATAAGGTGCTTAAAATTGATAGTTTCGTAAAAAGCCGTCATTCCCGTGAAAACGGGAATCCAGAGAATTCTAACTAGATGAAAATATCCCGCTAAGAGCGGGACTTGCGCAGGAATGACAGAAAATCGCCTTTTCAGACTTTTTACGAGACCATCAAAATAAATTTTAGTTCACTTTAGGCGCTTTATCGGCGCTTTGGAAGAAGGTTATATAAACCGAATGGTCTCCAGGCGGTCCCCTTCCCAGATGAACCGGCGCCCCTTTCTTCTTCTGCAGATCTTTCCTTCTTGAAAGATGGCGCCGACCAGCAGGGGAAGGGCGACGGTGGCATCCATATAGACAGCCGCATAGGCCGATTCCTTCTCGATCTTTCCCCAGGACTTCGCCTCCTCAAAGGTGCAGCCTGAGAGGCCGCCCCATTTGGGATCATCCGTGGTCACCTGGAAAGCGAACCGGTGGCCGCTCTCCCTCCGGAAAAGGAGTTCACTCACGGGTCCTAATTGCTGAATATAATTCTTCGGAACCCCTCCTCCGACATAGATCGCCCCGGTGGTTTTGGCCATCCTCTTCAGCTGGGCAATCTCAAAGCTGTCCCGGATCTGGTCGATGATCAGCCCTTCGGAAGGGTTCTTCTTCCGGGCGTGGAGAAAGGTCAACCCGATGCCGATGGAACTGTCGCTCAGGGCCGGGACAAAAACAGGAACGCCGCACCGGGAGGCTGCCTTTAGAATCGACCCATCATCTTTGATGCGATTTCCCAGGACCTCCAGGTATCGTCTTGAAGAGACGACCCTCTCCCCCAGCTCTTCCGGAACCTCGGAAAGGAGACGGATGACCTGATTGATCTCGTGATCATCCATCAGGGCATCATAGACCCGCACGATCCGGTGCCTTCGCAGGGCATCATCATCTCCCTCCACCGATCCGATATAATGTCGATACCCGAAGCTCTCAAAGAGGTCGTGGAAGATGTTGGCGCCGGTGGAGACAAGGACGTCGATCAACTTCATCTCGATCATGTCGCGGATCACCTTTCGCATCCCGCCCGGGATCATGGCTCCGGACAACCCCAGAAAGATGATGCAGGCGGGATCGCTCAGCATCTTTTGAAACACCTCAAAACATTTAAAGAGATTCCGGCTCTGGAAAGAAGTATGCTGAAAGGCCTGGACCAGATCATAAAGCGTCCGGGTCTTTTTCATATCCAGAGACTGGACGGGGTGGCGGAGAAGGGCTGATTTTCCTTTTTTTCCCATGGGTTAAACACTTTATAAAGATGATTGATTGTTGCGGAAATTAACAGATTGAAAAAGATAAGTCAAGAAAAAACCCCCCACCCCCTGCAAAGAAAAAAGAGACGTTTCCTGGAGACCGGACTTTCCAAATTTCTTGACAATCGAAATGAAATGAGATAGTTATTTTAAATTGTAGAAATGACAGGATGTTTTCGGAAAGGCTGAACTTTTATGAAAAAGAATTCGATCCGAATTGCCGTTGTAGGTGTCGGAAATTGTGCCAGCGCTCTCATTCAGGGGATTGAATTCTACAGGGATCACAGTCGAAAGAACCCGAAATTCGATCCCCTGGGCTTGATGCACATGGATCTTGGAGGGTATAAACCCTGGGATATCGAGGTGGGGGCAGCTTTTGATATCGACCGGAGAAAAGTTGGAAAACCTCTCAGAGAGGCCATCTTCTCCAGGCCCAATTGCACCCAGATCATCTTCTCCCATTTCAACGACTCGGGCGTTGTTGTCTCCATGGGCGAAGTCCTGGATGGTGTTTCAGACCATATGAAGGATTATCCGGAAGATCGCGTTTTCGTTCCAGCCAACGAGAAGCCCTGCAACGTCGAAAAGGTTCTTAAGGAATCCGGAGTCGAAATCCTTCTCAACTACCTTCCTGTGGGTTCGGATCAGGCGACCCAATTCTATGCGGAAGCCTGCCTGAATACCGGGGTCAGCTTGATCAACTGTATGCCCAGCTTCATCGTCTCCGACTCCGGATGGGCAAAACGATTTGAAGAGAAAGGCATCCCTGTCGTCGGGGATGATGTCAAATCCCAGATGGGCGCCACCATCATCCACCGGGCGCTGGCCAGACTCTTCGAGGACCGCGGAGTGAAACTGGACCGGACCTATCAGATTAACACGGGCGGAAACACCGACTTCCTCAATATGCTCAACCGGAGCCGTTTAAAGAATAAACGGATCTCCAAAACCGAAGCGATTCAGTCCCAGCTTGGCGTCCCTCTCGAACCCGAGAATATTCATATCGGCCCCTCCGATTATGTCCCCTGGCAGAACGACAACAAGGTCTGTTTTCTTAGGATGGAAGGAAGAGGATTTGGGGAAGTTCCATTAAACCTTGAATTGAGACTCTCTGTCGAGGATTCCCCCAACAGCGGCGGGATGACCATTGATGCCATCCGTTGCTGTAAGATCGGCCGAAACCGGGGGATAGGAGGCCCCCTCCTCTCCATCTCCGCCTATGCGATGAAACATCCCCTCATCCAGTTTCCCGATAATGAAGCCAAATTAATGGTCGAGGAGTTTATCGAGGGAAAGAAGGAAAGGTAATAGAGATTTTAGATTGCGGATTGCGGATTGCGGATTTAAAAAATCTAAGACCCTTACTCCAAAAAAGAAGCTAAAACCTTTTTATCTCCTGAAGCCTGTATCTCTTTGAGAAACTCAACAACCTTCCGTAGATCCCTCCCCTTGGCATCATAGAGATTCTCCCAACGGTCGAGGCGATGGAAGTATTGCCTGTAGGCCAGGATAACCGCATTGTTCAATTCGACCCTTTCAACGTCTTTGTAGCAGTCCGTTTTAAACTGATGCTTCATCTCCCTGAAATCATTTTGAATCGATCGAAAGAGATCTTCCCTTCCCCTCAATTTCTCTTCTTTCGAAATGGGCCGATCATAGAATTCCGATAACCGCTTGTGGGCCTGATCGATCCATCCGGCAAAGAGCAGGTCATCCTCCTGATAATCGGTCGCCAGGGCCGCCTCTTTTGAACCGGGGCCATACTTCTCGGTCAATAAATCGATGGACCCTCGATTCCCAATAAACGTGGCCAGCTGTTCATTCAGGTCGGTCTCTCCTTTAAAATAGACAGTGGCATGGGCCATCTCATGGAGAATGATGTTGGTCAAGGTCGGCTCATCCCATCTCAGCATCGTTGAAAAGATCGAGTCTTTCAGCCATCCGAGCGTGCTATAGGCGGCCGCCTGCTGGAGAAAGGTGTCATAACCTTTTTTCTCCAGGGACCTCTTCTCCTTCAGGGCCCCCTCCTTGGTGAAAAAACTTTTATAGGTCACCCTGCCGATGATGGGAAAGTTCCAGGCATGAAGATGAAAGCGGTGTTTCTCGCTCGCGGTGATGACATGAAGGGCAGGCCCTTGAATCTCAAAATATTTTGTGTAACTCCCTGTCCTCTGCAATCCCAGCCTCTCTTCACCATAGCGTTTCACAGCCTGGATGATACGGATCTTCTCTTTTGCCGCGTCTTCTAAGGCATCGTCACTTAGAACGTCCTGAACAGGAACGCTCTGAAAGGTGATAAAGGACTGGTGCCATCCTAATTTGGAGAGGTAGAAAAGGTTTCCGCAGCCGGTCAGTGGGAAGAGGAAGAAGAAAAGGAAAAGGAAGAGATAGATTGACTTGTGTCTATGGGTTAGGGCTATGAAGCCAGTTTGGTATAAAGTGAGAAGGCGGGGTGATTTTCTTTTAAGACCACCGACATAACCCATTAACAAAACCGGCATCTTAACCCTTGCCCTTTGACTGAAGACAACCATTGCGACACTATTCTCTCCTTAACTTCTGCAAGACAACGACCAAACCCATCAAACCGAATCCGATGATATCGTAGAAGGCAACAGGGTAGAACAGGAGCAGGCCTGCGGCTACCAACATGATCCGTTCATAAAGGGTCGTCTTTTTAAAGAACCTGTTTTCCACACCTCCTGCCAGGGAGGCAACCCCTATAAAGGCGGTGACCGTCGTCCAGATCACATCGATGACAGGTCCCTTGAGCAAAATCCCAACGCCTTTAGGATCAAGCACAAACATGAAGGGCACAATAAAAGCAGGGAGGGTATATTTCCACGCATACATCGTCGTCTTATAAGGGTTCCCTTTGGTCAGCGCAGCCGCAGCGAAACAGGAGAGCGCGGTGGGAGGAGAAACCTCCGAAAGGAGGGCATAGTAGAATACAAACATATGGGCGGCAAAATCCGGAACTCCCAACTGAATCAATGCAGGAGCAGCAATCACCGCAGAGATGATGTAGGAAGCTGTGACCGGAACGGCCAAACCGATCACCCAAACAATCAGGGCGGTATAGATCGCCGTCAGCAAAAGACTTCCGCCGGCATAGGCGATGATGATGGAGCTAAACTTTAACCCCAACCCCGTGAGGGTCACGACTCCAACAATGATCCCTGCGGCCGCGCAGGTGGACGCAACACTTAAAACACCGATCGAACCGCCTTTCAATGCTTTCACCAGTTTGCCAGGGGTAAGGGCCGTTTCCTTTCGGATAAAGCTGACCGCAAAAGCAACCACCGTTGCCCAGAAGACTGCCATGATCGGGGTGAAACCGAAGGCCATGATCGCTACAATAGCGATCAGGGAAATAAAGTGAAACCCATAAAGATAGGTAAGCTGCCACAGGCTATAGGTCTTGTCCACGGCAATATCTTTAACCCCGAATTTCTTTGCGTCAATTTCCACCATCAAATAGATCGACCAGTAATAGAGGCAGGTGGGGATGCATGCCATGATGATTACATCGAGATAGGAGATCTTCAAGAACTCAGCGATAAGAAAAGCCGCGGCTCCAAGCACAGGGGGCGAGAGGATGGCTCCTATTCCTCCCGCAGAGAGAAGACCTCCTGCGGCCTCCTTGCTGTAGCCCGCCCTGGCCAGCATGGGATAAGCCACTGAACCCAGGGTGACCGTGGTTGCCACACCGCTTCCGGAGGGTCCCCCTAAAAGGAAAGAGGCCAGGGTTACGGTTCTCCCTGCGCCGGTTGGTTTTCCTCCCATGGCTGCAAAGGAAAAGTCGATAAAGAACTTCCCGGCTCCGGAGAATTCGAGAAAAGCGCCGTAAATGGTGAAGAGGATAATGAACGTGGAGGAGACGTCAATCGGAACGCCGAAGATCCCCTCAAGGGTCATATACATGTGGCCCACCAGGCGATCAATGTCATAACCCCGGTGGGTCCAGGGCTTTGGAAGCTCCGGCCCGATGAAGGCATAAATAATGAAAGCAATGACCACCGCGGGCATGATCCAGCCCGTTGTTCGCCGGGTCGCCTCTAAGACCAGAAAGATCAGAATGATTCCGAAAACAATATCCCAGGGATTTGGAACGACAGAGCGGTAAATGAACTGATCGAAGTCGATCAGCATATAGAGAATGACTGCGACCCCAAGCAGGGCGAGGATATAATCATACCAGACGATCCGGTTCTTATATCGTTTGAAGGAGGGAAAGACCAGAAAGGATAGAAAGAGGACAAACATGACATGGATTCCCCTCAGGACATGCGTCATGATGATGCCGATGGCTGCGTAAAGATGGACCAGAGACATGATCACGGCCACAGCCGTGATAAAGATTTCCATCTTTCCCGTGAGCCTTCGGGAGGGACCCTCCTCCTCTTCGATATACTTCTCCGCCTCCCGAAGAGCCTCCTCCGTAATCAATTCTTCTTGATTCTCTTTTCTTTTCTCCTCCTCCATCACTCTCTCCTTTAAGGTTCAATAGACAGACGATAACCTTTTACCTGACAAATAGAGATGTTACTAAGGAGTCCATAATTGATAAGACATATATTTCCTAAAATATCCTCTAACCCCAATGCTCTTAATTCAGGCTATCACCGTTCACCCTGGCCTGCCTGCCTGTGCCTGGCAGACAGGTCGAAGGGGGTTGCCCATACCGTTATGACAACCCCTCAAAAACAGACCTATAGAGATATTCCCCCAGGGGAAGAGAAACGACTCTCAATCGAATCCGCTCCCCTCTCTCTCCAATCTCACTTAAATAGATCTTCCTCTCCCTGACGATCAATCCCTGCCCTTCCCCGCTTCCCCATTTAAAATAGATGGCGCCCAATCTCCGGGTGACGGGATGGAATTCTTTCGTATCCTCAAATCCGTAATATTCCATCACCGCAGGGCTCTTCGTCCTTACCCCTTCAAGGAGAATGGCTTCCTCTTCGATCCGGAATTCTTCGATGACAGGCTCGAGATAGATGGAATGGACATAGAAGATGGAGAAGGATTCGGAAGGGTTGACCCGTATGTGGAGGGCCTTCCGCCGGTCCAGGTTCTCAAGCTGGAGGAGAGTGATCTTCTTAAAAAGAAAGACCCCTCCTAACACGATTAAAAGCCCAATCATTGTCAGGAGGGGCCAGTTCTTCTTGTTCAATTATTTAACTGTTATCCCTTTCTCTTTGAAGTAACGAATGGCACCGGGATGAAATGGAATCGGGGAACCACCGGTCGCCTGGGGTTCCAGTGAGAGCCATCTTGCCTCCCTATGAACATTGACCAGCTCCGGTTTGCGGTCGAAAAGGGTCTTCACGATATCATAGGCGACATCGCCTTTCATATTCTCATTACAGACCAGCAGATTCCATACGATAGAAATCGGAACATCCACATCCTGCCCCGGATAGGTCTTGGTAGGAATGACCCCTTTCACATAGATAGGCCCATAGGTCTCCCTCATCTTTGGAACCGCATCCACATGGCTAATGAGTTTTATTTTTACCCCGGGAGTGGCCCCAAAGTCCGTTACGGCTGCAGTGGGAAGGCCTCCCACCCAGAAGAAGGCATCAATCTTTCGGTCCTTGAGCGCCCCGGCTGATTCGGAAACGCCCAGTTTGTCCCGTGTCATATCCTTAGTCGGATCCAATCCATAAGCTTCAATGACCCTCAGGGCCATGACCTCTGTTCCGCTTCCCGGAGCTCCGGTCGAAACCCTTTTCCCCTTGAGATCGGTCACTTTCTCAATGCCTTTACCCTCTGCAGTCACAATATGCATATTGTTGGGGTAAAGAACCGCTATGGTCCTCAAAGGAACCTTCTCCTTAAACTGGGCCTTCCCCTGATAAGCATCCCACCCTGTATCTGCCATGATCAGGGCTAATTCTGCCTTTCCCGCACCCACCAGACGGCAGTTATCTACAGAGGCAGTGGTCACTTCTGCTGTTGCCTCGGTATAGGGGATATGTTTCGATATGATATTGGCCATTCCGCCGCCCAGCGGATAATAGACCCCTCCCGTTCCTCCGGTGGCAATGGAGAGGCGAACTGTCTTCTGGGCCCATACAGTGGAAGACCCAAACATGAACAAAGCGATGATTCCAAAGATGATGAACCGTTTCATGAAATACCTCCTTTCAGTATCAATGTTGGCTTAAATTTATATTAGACCTGCCCTCAATGTCAAGAGATTGGAATAAGAACCTCATGTTTCCAAGACGGGCCGGTGGGTGATTTGGAGTTCTCCCTTCTCAAAACGGCAACAGGTATGTCTCAGCCACTCCCGGTCATTCTGATCCGGAAAATCTTGACGAAAGAAGGAGCCACGGCTCTCTTGCCGGGCCAGACTCCCCCTCAGGATAGCCTTTAAAATGAGGGCTGCATTCTCCAGATCTCTCTTCCTGAACAGATCCTTCAAGGTCGAGGGATAAACTTTTTCAATCCTTCTTTCAATGGACGTTAACTCCTCGATCCCTTCTTTCAGTAAACTCTCTTCCCGAACCGGCCCTGCATGTCTCCAGGACAGCGCCTTCAGATCTTTGAGAATCTGTATCGGAGGGTCAAAGGCCCCTCTGCTCTTTCTCAGATAACCTTCTGCTTTCCTCTCCCATCTTCTCCTGGATGGTTCGGAAAAAAGATTGGGTTCTCTTCCTCTTGCATATTCTGAGGCGGATTGACCGGCCAGTATCCCGAAGACCGCACATTCGGTCAGGGCATTTCCTCCAAGACGATTGGCTCCATGGACTCCCCAGACGGCCTCTCCGGCCGCAAAGAGTCCCGGGAGAGCCGTTCTTCCGTTCTCATCACTCTCAACTCCTCCCATACAGAAATGGACCGCCGGCGCGACCAGAAAGGGACGATCCCGGAAAGGGAATTTCGATCGCCTGAGGAAATTGAGAGGATAATGTTCCCACGTTTCCTCCGGAACCCGTCTCAGGTCAAAGTAGATGTCTCCTTTTCGGGAAGCTTCAAAGAGAGTAAAGGAGAGAGAGTCTCTCCGGGTAATGATCGCCCGGTTCAAATCTTCTCCAAAATTTAATCTCTCTAAAAGATCTTCACCTTTCTCATCGAGCAACCGGGTCTCCTTTGGGTAGGGAGGGTAGAGGATGAAGGTATGAAGCCTTGGCTCTGCCATCACGAAGGGATAGAATTGGATAAATTCGATATCCAGAAGGGAAAGGCCCGCCCGAAGGGCCAGGGCATATCCGTCCCCGAGGGCGCTCCTTTGATTATCATTTCTACGGTAGATGGCGCCTGCTCCGCCTGCCGCCAGGATAACCGCTTTTGATTGAATGAGGCAGGGTCTTCCGTCTTTAAAAAAACCGAAAGCCCCGCGCATTTCCCCCTCTTCTACGATCAGATCGAAAATGACCAGACCGGGAAGGAGCCTGACGGAACTGTTTTGCACCCTTTCTTTTAATGGATTCGCCAGAAGAACTCCCGGCAACGAGGCTGAACCTTCGCGCCTCTCCACGAAATATCCCATTCTATTCTCAACGAGCGAAACCCCGTAGCCTTTCAATGTCTCCATGGCATCGGGTCCTCTCTCGATCATCGTTTTTACCATTCCGGGATGGTTCAATCCTTTTCCTGAGTTGAAGGTCTCCTTCAGATGTTCCTCTTTGGAGAAGAGAGAGTTGGCCACGGAAAAGGCCCCGTTCGACAGGCTGGTGTTCGTTCCCGATCCGATCGTAAATTTACCCGTGATCAGGATATGGAGGCCTGCCTTCTCAGCCTCCAGGGCAGAAACCATGCCCGCCAGACCGCTGCCGACCACAAGGATATCCGTGGAGAGAATTTCCATGGATGATAGAAAATGATGTTAATAAATTGATGATTAAAGCTTGAACCGTCGAATCTCGTAGAGGACCGGGTTCTTGAAATCCGGACAGGGATGACTCGCAACATCCTTATCGCCCAGCCACGGATAGCTCGCTCCATAGAGCATTCCATGAACCTTGTACATCATGCTGCAGAGGGAGTGCCAGCAAATCTTCCCTTCCATTCCTTCTCCATCGAACTTAACCAGATCTCCCACCCGGTGCCCGAAACCACACTCACCGCTCTGCCGGATGACTCTGACTTCAACCCGATAGGGCGCTTTCATTGGATTAAGCCTTCTTCGGTTTCATTGGCTTTTCACAGCAGACGATATCGCAGACCTCCATACATCCGCAGACCTCATCCACTGTGACTGCGAGACCGCAAACACCGCATTTGTAGGCATCGCCCTTCTTCACACCCTTCTTGACAACTTTTTTGAGCGCTTTCTTTGCTGCTTTCTTCTGTGCCATGGCTTCCTCCTTTATTAAAAGATTAACCCTCCTTTAATTGATCCAACTCAAATCGCACCACACCGATGGGAAGGTCTAATTCCAGAGAGACGGGGATTTTTTTTCCATTCACCGTATACCAGATCCGAATGTTTCCTTCTTTTTCTCCGAAGCTTGAGAAGGCAGTGGTCGATGCAAGACAGAAGGCATCCACCTCTCCGAGGATCTTCGATCTAATTCTCGATTTCTTTAATTGGAAGACCATCTGGCGGCACTTGACCCCGTCGAAGATCGATATCCGGATCTCCTGGTCGGGAGGAAGGCCCTCCTTTAAATGGTACCGAGCAAACATCGTAAGGGGATCGTAAGTGTGAGAGGGAAGGAGGACTTCCCTTTTTTCTCCTGCCTCTTTCTTCTCCACGATGGCCTTATGATGGATGGAATCGAAAGTGATGGTCTGTAAATAATTTTTTCTCTCTATGAAAAGGCCCTCCTGATCGATCTCCTTCACATATCGGAGCGGAGAGAAGGGATCCATCTCCATAAAAGAAGTGAAGCGGTTATTCATCCGGAACATAAACCCGGGGACTTTGAGGGAGATCACCTGAGCTTCAATCTTATAGAGATTCTTTCCCTGTTCCGAATATCCGTTTCCGATTCTGATGATCGCCTTGAGGATAGGAATGCCAAGCTTCTTGGCTGTGTAATGGAAGGCCTTTTCTGATCCATTCTCCGGGTCGGAAGCCGGCCCCTGCCCTCCCCCATAGGCTGACGATCCGAACCATAAAATGATCGCAATCATAAGCAAGGAGCCCATTCTCAATGTCCAATTCTTATTTCCCATTTTCTATTTCCTATTTCTATAATTATCCATCAAAACACCGATTTGTCCAGAAAAATT
>MGQQ01000012.1 GCA_001798855.1 Deltaproteobacteria bacterium RBG_16_49_23
ACCCCTATCGTGCATCCCATCTCAATCGTATCAAATCCATAATCGTCGCAGAGGCGGTCGATACGGGCAATCGCATCCAGATCATCAATCCCGCAGTTGGCCCCATTAGCCCAGATAGTCTCGTATTCAAAGCCTGAGGTGATGTATTTGCCTTTTTCATCTACGTATTCATTGGAACACTGAATGATACAGGTGGTGCATCCGGAATGGGTCGTCTTTCCTCCCCTCTTCGAAATAATGTCATGCATCGTTTCTCCGCTGATCTTGTCGGTCCCCTCAAATCGTCCAGAGGAGAAGTTCCGTGTCGGATACCCCCCCGCCTCATTGATGATCGCGGCCAGAACATTGGTGCCATATGTCGGGAGCCCCTGGCTGGTCACGGGATGTTCCCGCAATGCCTTCACAAACTTTTGAGAAGCCTCCTTAAAAGCCTCTGGATTTTTGATGACGACCTTCTCGCCCCCTGTATCATCTACGACAATCGCTTTTAAACCCTTCGATCCCATCACCGCTCCCAACCCTCCTCTTCCTGCATGACGGGAAGGAGTCCCATTGGTGCTGGTGACAGCAATACTGGCCATCGCCATCTTCATCTCCCCGGCAGGCCCGATCGAAATAATGCCTGCCTTCTTGTCATATTTGGCCTGAAGTTTCTCTGTCAATTCATAGTTCCCCAGCCCTTTCAAATCATCTGCTGGAAAAAGCTTTGCCCCGTCCTTACTAACAGCCAGGCCGTAAATCTTTCCTTTCCCCGGTTTCCCTTCGATAATGATGGCAGCAATGCCCAATCGCGCCAATTTGGTTGCCGCCGTGCCTCCCACATTGCTCTCCTTGATCCCTCCCGTCAAAGGGCTTTTGGCGCCAATGGAAAGCCTCCCCGAATTGGCAGCGGCCGTCCCTGTCAAAAGCCCTGGAGCGATGACCAGCTTATTATGTTGACCAATGGGGTGGCATGTGGCCGGGACTTCCTTGTTCACCACCACGGATGTCAGCCCCCGGCCCCCAAGGCCGACATAATCACCACCGATCTTCTCCTCGGAAACCCTAAGATTGCTCATGTTTACCCTTAAAATTCTGTCCATTGAAACTCCTCCTTTCCTTTCGATTCTGAATTGGATCATAGGATCCAGGTTAAAAAGGTTTTGAAAAAATTAAAGTCCGGGTTTTCCTCGATTGTCATAAATACTATCAAGAAATAAAAAACAACGCAATAAAAAATAAATGAAGTGGATACGATTGACACCCCTTTGACCTCTTGTTATGATCCACATACATAGAGAGAGAGGGGGGTCGCTTTGACTCACAACCCGGGTGAGGGGGAGGAAAAACCATAAACCAGCAACTGATTCAGAGAGCTGCCGAGGACATTCTCAGGTCCCCAAAGACGATTGCCTTTACCGGCGCAGGCATCTCCGTGGAAAGCGGAATTCCTGACTTCAGAAGCGCGGAGGGCCTCTGGCAGAAATATGATCCCGAAGAATACGCCCACATCCATGCCTTCTATTCCAACCCGGATAAGGTCTGGTTGATGCTCAAGGATATGTTCACTCTTGTTATGACAGCCAAACCCAACCCTGCCCATATCGGGTTAGCCGAACTGGAGCGGATGGGCTTGCTCTCCTCGGTCATAACACAGAACGTGGATGGGCTTCACCAGGCAGCCGGAAGCAGGAACGTGATCGAATTCCACGGAAGTCATCGAACCCTCTCCTGCTTCAAGTGCTCCACCACCCTCGACGGCGCATCACTCAAAATCGAAGACCTCCCGGCCCGCTGCCCCCAATGCTCATCCCTTCTCAAGCCCGATGTCGTCTTTTTCGGCGAACCTATCCCCCCGAAAGCACAGACCTATTCCTTCAGGGAATCCAGATCCTGTAAGGCCGTGCTTGTCATCGGAACGTCTGCCGTCGTCTATCCGGCCGCCTCTATCCCCATGATGGCGAAAGAGGAAGGAGCCACGGTCATCGAGATCAATATGGAGCCCACCCCTCTGACAGGACAGATATCGGACTACCTGATTTCCGGTTCTGCAGGAAAGATCATTCCTGCCATTGTTGAAGAGGTGAAGCGCAGGAGTCCCCTCCATTCACCCCTCTCCTCAAAGGGGAGAGGGTAAGGGTGAGGGGGAAGTAGGAATATTGCAATCATCAATTTAAGATGATATGATTTTAGTAGTTAAGGCGCTCCTTTCAGTAAGACCTGTCTATAAGCTCTATTCGGAAGGAAAAAGGATGGGCCCTGCAGGCCTGCCAAACGGCTGAAGCAGACAGGCGATGAAGGGGTTTACCCCGTTAGAAATTCTATCGGGGCATTTAACCCCGTTGGAATTATTCTAAAATGTTGTGCCGCTGCTCCCTCCGGCCCAGGCTCCGCCCCAGAAGGGTTTCTGCCCCGGAGGGAGGGCCTCTCTCCGAGCTGGAGGACTCTCCGAGCCGGAAGCTGGCCCGGAGGGAGCAGCGGGGCATTATTTCTAACGGGGTGAAGGTTCTTATTTGAAAGAAACAGCGGAAGAGACTGTCGAAAAGGTCATCTTTGATGATCTCCAGCTTGCCAACAACCTTTTCGGCGTTCATAGCGAAAACTTAAGACGCATTGCCAGGACGATCGGCGCGAAGATCAGCGCCAAAGGCAATGCCATCACCATCCAGGGGGACGACCTGGATGTCACCCTCTCCAAGCGGGTCCTCACCGATCTCTACGGCCTTCTGAAAAAAGGCTATCCCCTCTTTCCCAATGATATCGACTATGCCATCCGGATGATCTCGGATAACCAGTCTGTCAACCTCGAGGATATCTTTCTCGATACCGTCTATATCTCCGCCAGGAAGAGGATCATTACCCCGAAAAGCCTTGCCCAGAAGCATTATATCGATGCCATCCGGAAATACGATCTGGTGATCGGCATCGGTCCCGCAGGAACGGGAAAGACCTATCTGGCCATGGCCATGGCCGTTGCCTCACTCATGAAGCAGGAGGTGGAAAGGATTGTTCTGACCCGTCCTGCAGTGGAAGCGGGCGAAAAACTGGGTTTTCTTCCCGGCAACTTATACGAAAAGGTCAACCCTTATCTTCGTCCCCTCTACGACGCCCTCCACGATATGATGGAATTTGACCGGGCTTCCCGGCTTATTGAGAAAGGGGTGATCGAAGTCGCCCCTTTGGCCTTTATGAGGGGAAGGACGCTCAACGACTCGTTTGTCATCCTCGATGAAGCCCAGAATACAGGGCCGGAGCAGATGAAGATGTTTCTGACCCGATTGGGTTTCAGTTCCAAAGCCGTGATCACCGGAGACATCACCCAGGTGGATCTTCCGGAAAATAAGGCCTCAGGATTGATCGAAATCCAGGGGATCCTCAAAGGGATTGAGGGGATCGAATTCGTCTACTTTTCGGACAGGGATGTAGTCAGGCATCCCCTTGTTCAGGATATCATCAAGGCTTATGAAAGGGCGGAAGAGAGGCGTCAGCGATCCAAGCAACAATCCTCTTCTGAAAAAATATGATAAAAAAACTTTTTAAAGAATTATTCCAACGATTTTACGCACCCACCCCAACCCATGGCTCAAAAGGCAGTTTATGGATCAAGAAAATAAAAGATCCCGTTTATCAAAAGTGGTTCATTGGCATAGGGACCGCTCTTCTCCTCACCCTTCTCCTCTCCCCTTCTCTCAAGCTTCCCCTCAAAAGTTATAAGCCCGGAGACATCGCCACAAAGGAGATTAAATCAACCCAGGACATCTTAGTGGAAGATCAGAGATCGACCCTTGAAAAACGGACCGAAGCTGAAAGGTCTGTCCTCTCCGTCTATGACTACGATCCGGGAATTCTGATCGATGCGGAAAACCGTCTCCGGGCGGCCTTTTCCTCCACTCCCCTCTCCATGAAAAAAGCGGATTGGGAATCCTCCCTTCGCTTCTCTCTCTCACAGAGAGAATGGCATCTCCTGGAGAAGGAGAAATTTAATCCCTCCATCGGAGAAGCCTCCTTAAACCTGCTCGCTTTTTTATTAAGGAGAGGAATCGTCACTGATAAGGACCTTCTCGACCCCGATGCGCCGAAAGGAGTGTCCATCCGCAACATTCAGACCCGTGAGGAGAGGAAGGATGTTCCCCCTTTAAACTTCGTCGACTTGAAGGAGGCGAAAGCCCGGCTCCGGGCTGATGCGGACCGCCTTTCCCCCGGTCTGGGGAGAGACGTGATTTCCCTGGTGTTGAAAATCTCGGAACAATCCTTGAGACCCAATCTCACTTTTAACAAGGATGAAACCGAGGCGCGGAAGATGGAGGCAAGAGCCAGGGTGAGTCCGGTCTTTTATCAAATCAAAAGAGGGGAGGTTGTCCTGAGGGGCGGGGAGCGCGTCAAGGAGGAGCATCTCCTTAAAATCGACGCTTTGAAAAAAGCCCAGGAGAGAAGCCACATCCTCTCCATCCTGATCGGCCTCGCCCTCTTGACTTTTCTCATCCTTGCCAGCCTGTATGAATTCTCGACGAAAAATATCCGTAAGGTCATGCTTTCCACCACAGACCTCCTCTTTTGCTGCAGCACGCTTCTCGGAGTCGTTGCCCTCCTTAAAGTCTTTCAGCTCATCACGGATATCCTGGGGGGAGAATTTCTCGCCATCCCGTTTTCATCCTACACTTACCTTTTCCCCATTGCTGCCGGGGCCATGCTGATTCGAATCGTCATTAATTCGGAGGCCGCGATTGTATTTGCAAGTCTGGTCAGTTATTTTGCCGCTTCCATGATGGGAAACCAGCTCTTTCTCTTCATCTTCAACTTTGTCGGAAGCTTGATCGGAGCCCATAAGGTCGCACAATGTGAACAAAGATCGATCCTCATCAAGGCAGGGGTTACCGTTGGAGGGGCAAATGTCTTAATGATTCTGTCTTATAATTTAATCTACGGAACCTTCCTGAAGATGACCCTCCTTTCGGATGTGGTGATGGGTTTTCTGGGCGGGCTCCTCGCCTCTGTCATGGTTCTTGCGATTGCTCCCATGATTGAAAGCCTTTTCGGCTATACCACCGACATCAAACTGCTTGAGCTTGCCAATCTGGACAATCCCCTCCTCAAGGACCTCATCCTCCAGGCGCCCGGCACCTACCACCACAGCATCATTGTCGGAAGCCTGGTGGAGGCAGGCGCCAAATCGATTGCCGCCAATCCTTTGCTTTCCAGAGTCAGCGCCTATTACCATGACATCGGGAAGTTGAAAAAGCCCCTCTACTTCATCGAGAATGCAGGAGGCATGGAAAATAAACATGATCACCTCACCCCCACCATGTCCAGCCTCATCCTCACCTCCCATGTGAAGGATGGGGTAGAACTGGCCCGCGATAACCGCCTCGGAGAACGGATCGTCCATATCATCCGGCAACATCACGGGACAAGCCTGATCTCCTACTTTTATCAGAAAGCAAAAGAAAAAGAGAATCCGGACATGGATTCGATCGATGAAAAGGATTTCCGTTATTCCGGCCCCAAACCCCAGACCAAAGAGGCGGGGATCGTCATGCTGGCCGATGCTGTGGAGGCCGCCACCCGCACCCTCTCCGAGCCTACCCCTTCAAGAATCAAAGGATTGGTTCAGCGAATCATCAACAGCATCTTTCTGGATGGGCAGCTGGAGGAATGTGAATTGACGTTAAAAGATCTTCAAAAGATCGAAGAGAATTTCAGCCGGATCCTGACCGCCATCTTTCATCAGAGGATCGACTATCCAATGCTCCCCTCTTTGGAGTCCAATAGAAAGAAGACCCATGAAGATCTGGATTCAAAATCGCCAAAAACCTATCCCTTTAGACTCAAAAAAGATAAGAAGAGTGGTTCAACGGATATTGGCCAGTCTGGGACTTCCTGAGGCCGAACTCAGCCTTCTGCTGGTTGATGACAGACAGATCCGGGAACTGAACCACCGCTTTCTCGGCCGGGACAAACCCACCAATGTCCTTGCCTTCTCCATGAGAGAAGGGGAATTTTCATCACTCCACCCTAACCTCCTTGGCGATCTCGTCATCTCCATTGAAACGGCCAAGCGCCAATCGAAACAATCGGGTCTGAATGAGATGGAGATGCTCACCCTTCTCCTGATCCATGGCACCCTTCACCTTCTCGGATATGAGCATGAAGGAACAAAGAAAGAAGCCCGCGAGATGGCCGCCAAACAGAAAGATCTTTTCCAGATGATAAAGGCCGGAATGGTGGAATAATGGAAGAATGATCCCCAGCGAATCAGAATTTCTAACAATTTTTTCGTAGGGCAGGTGGGTCCCTCAAGCCTCCAGCTGTTTTGTGTTGGTCTTTCCCTTTCGGTCGGTATCCAAGAGAGAGCATGAAGGCTCTTCCTGCCCGAAGCATAGCATGGTATGAAATCGTGAAAGCCCATTCCTCGTCATTTCTTAAGATCGCCTTGGCAGTCATTAAGTCTTTCCCTACCCTTCCAAAGGCCCTATTTACCTTATCGATATTAGTGTTTATTCTATCGATGAGTCCTGAGGATTCAAGGTCTTCTAATTTCATCTTTATTTCCAATGAGCATGACTTTAGGTTCCTTGAGAACGTTCAATATAAAAGGGTCTTTCAACCCTGCTTTTTCCCGAAACTCCTTTAATGAATATGAAGTGATGCTAATTGTTCTTCTCAATTGATTCTCGGCTTGAGAAATCATCTCTTCCATTTCGTCCAGATTCCCTTTTCCAATTACCATGAGATCAATGTCGCTTTCCATATGCTCCTGGTTTTTTGCAAAAGAGCCATAGATGAACGCATATTTTATCCCAGGAACTTTCTCCAATGATTTCTTGATAGTTCCAACGACGCCGATGGTCTTAAAAACCAGCCCTTTCATTTCTTCGTAGAAAGGACAATCCTTGTTCACCTTGAAATATTTTTGTCTGCCCTCCGTTTCGGAAATAAGGATCTTCAGAGACTCCAGCCGGGCCAACTCCCTGCTCAGGTTTGTCGAATCTTCAGTCAATAAAGATTGCAGTTGTCTGACAAAAAAACGTTCGTCGACGTGAGTAAAAAACCACCCCAGAATTTTCGCTCTCAACTTAGACCTGAAGAGTCTTTCCATCATAACGGAGAATACCCTCAAAAGGATTGCAGTAAATAATACTACACTTGCAGTAAAAAAAGCTACAAATTCAACCCGATCAACCCAGAATATTTACCCCGAGTGTGATGATTAAACCCCTAATGTGAACCCACCCCTGATTTTCACTTGCCTGTATTTATGAACGTCCCTGGTTGGAATATTTTCATACTCCTCCTTCTTTTCCCCCCTCTTTAGCAAAGAGGGGGCAGGGGAGATTTTATAATCTGAACCCATCCCCGATTTTAGATTTCAGTATGTGCAAATTTTGCACATACTGAATCGCTGACATCCCAAATGCCTTGTTGTCGCTGAATTGTTTGAAAAATTCCGTTTGGTCGGAAAGCAATTCCGCAATTACCCGTTTCAGAGCCTTATCACATCAAATACCAAATGACCGATGGCTGGCACAGAGGGAGTTTGGAATTTGGACTTCTCCTTTTAAAATTGAAAGGGCCTCATATGTATTTAAGACTTTTTAAACAACTTAAGTACGTCCCCGTGGTTTCCTCTTCGATGAGGTGGACGACTTCAAGGTAGTGGAGGCACTATCCAATGCCAAAACCCTTCCCTATAAATTCATATTTTAAGATTTACCATCTACGACTTACTCGAAATCGAAGTTTTGTTTTGCCTCCTTGAACTCAAGAGGCTCATCTTCTCTTGCCCGCATCCAGTGGTCAAGTTGTTGAATCCGCTCATTCATCTATTGACCTGCCCCCCGATCGGTCCCATTGTCGCATGCTCTTCAATTGTGAAGTCGGGCGGCGATACAATTCGGAGGCAATATTCTTAAACAACTTAAGTGCGTCCCCGCCAGTCTTAACCACGAGGCATCCATGTTCTCCCGAAGTGTGATGGTTAGCCGCTAATGTGACCCATCCCCGATTTTCTTATCGAATCAAATATTGAATTGCTGTTCCTTAGTATTGTAATCTCTTTTTATGTAATAACTATCTTGTTGATTGTTGAGACCTGACCCCTTCTGCCTCTTTTATAGGAGAATGGAAGTAAATCTTTATCTTTGACTGAACTTCTTCCGGATTATTTTCAAGGCGAACCCATAGACCATCCCTCTCCTCCAGCCATCTTTATCAAGATTAACAATTTGATCCCAAGTCCTTGGGGAAGATTTTATAAAAGACTTTAGGACTTTCTTACTCCTCCCGACCAGTACTTAAACGGATTCTCATTCGGTTGGGTTCGACAGTAATAATTGCCCCAGCCATCAGATCATCTCCGTGAAGCCCAATTACCCGGAGGCAGGCATCAGCCTGCTGCCTTGCCCTGAGATTGACCAGACGTATGATCCCCGCATGTGGCACCCCACGGACGATAGCCAGTTCCCCAAAATCCTTATCGAGAGTAACCAGTATCCGGTTTTCGTGATAGGCATGATCAAGGATTTCGTCGTCTCCCGGATCTGTTGGCCATTCTCCTGCCCAAAAAACGTCATGCCCATTATTCTGCAATTCCTTAAGGGCACCGCCCCAAACACATGTATCCAGCAAGAGTTTCATGTCCCTGTCTCCAGTAAGAAGGGTTCCACACGCTCATGGCTGACTAATCTTCGGGCATAAACCAAACAGGCTTTTATATCATCCATCTCGAGCCAGGGATAGCCTTGTAGAATCGTTTCTGGGGTATCGCCTGCGGCAAGCATCCCTAACACATGCTCCACAGCAAGCCGCCGACCCCGGATGATTGGTTTGCCGTTAAAGATCTTGGGATTCACAGTGATGCGTTCCAGGAGTTTGTTCTCATCCATAATTGACCTCCTATTGAAAATACTCTACCGATTTCTTCTTAGAGGTTCCGTCTCCTTACTAATCAATTGTAATCTATAATCTCTGTCAGTGTAATCAAAATCTCTTTCTCCTAAAAATTGGAAAGCCTCAACATCATTGAAAGTTTCTTAAACAACTTAAGTACGTCCCCGTGGTTTCCTCTTCAATGAGGTGGACGACTTCAAGGTAGTGGGGGCACTATCCAATGCCAAAACCTTTCCCTATAAATTCATATTTTAAGACTTACCATCTACGCCTTACTCGAAATCGAAGTCTTGCTTGGCCTCTTTGAACTCAAGATGCTCATCTTCTCTTGCCCGCATCCAGTGGTCAAGTTGTTGAATCCGCTCATTCATCTATTGACCTGCCCCCCGATCGGTCCCATTGTCGCATGCTCTTCAATTGTGAAGTCGGGCGGCGATACAATTCGGAGGCAATATTCTTAAACAACTTAAGTACGTCCCCGCCAGTCTTAACCACGAGGCATCCATGTTCTCCCGAAGTGTGATGGTTAGCCGCTAATGTGACCCATCCCCGATTTTCTTATCGAATCAAATATTGAATTGCTGTTCCTTAGTATTGTAA
>MGQQ01000013.1 GCA_001798855.1 Deltaproteobacteria bacterium RBG_16_49_23
GTGGCTATTCGATTGTCAGGGAACGGTGTCCACGATGTCGTGGCACATTATTTTGTCCACGATGTCATGGCATTTAACACCTAAGTCGTCATGTATATGAAGCCAAGATTGAATGTGATCTGGAACGAAATCTACTGCAAGCGATGTATCATCTGCGTGGAGGTCTGTCCGGTTCAGGCGCTCGCCTTTGAGAGGGATGAGATCGTTGAGAGGCCGGGGTGCATCCGGTGCTACCAGTGCGAACGCTACTGCCCTGACATCGCCATCGAGGTCATGGATGAGGAGAAGAGATGAAACAGCTTGTCTCCGGAAATGAGGCCATCTTTCAGGGAGCTCTCCGGGCAGGGGCAAGGTACTTCACCGGCTATCCCATCACCCCTATCTCAGAGATCTTACAGCAGGCGGCAACCCATGCAGAGGAAGATCCTGAGTTTAAGTTTCTTCAGGCGGAGGATGAGATTGCAGCGGCCATTGCCACGATTTCCGCCTCTCTGGCCGGCGCCAAAACCTTTACCGCCACCTCCGGACCGGGATTCACTCTGATGCAGGAGGCCCTCGGATGGGGTCATGCCGTGGAGGCTCCTTGTGTCTTCATCAATTCGATGAGGGTGGGACCTTCCACAGGCATGCCCACCCAGCCCGCCCAATCTGACCTTCTTCAGATCAAAGCAGGAAGTGCAGGGGATTACTATCCCATTGCCTTCTATCCGAATTCCGTCGAGGAGTCTTTTCGCCTCACCATCACGGCCTTCAATGCAGCGGAGGAATCTCTCTCGCCTGTCATCCTCCTTGCCGATGCCTTTCTCTCCCATCTTTACGAGGTCGTCGATCTCAATGCCATTGAAGCGGAAGTGGTCCCGCGCGCCAAAGAACCCCTTGGCAGAAGTCGCAGGCTTTTTACCGGCACAGCCCATGACCGGATGGGAAATGTGAAGACCAATGACCCGGAGGCCTACCGGGACTGGCTCAATGATCTGAAAGATCGTCATTTGGGAGTCGCTGAAAAGTATCCCCTCTTTGAGTACTTTCCCGGAAAGAATTCCGAAATCCTCCTCATCGCCTTTGGCATCACTTCAAGGATCATTTCTCCCTTGAAAGAACAATTCTCCGTTTTCAGGCCGATCCGCATCTATCCTGTTCTGGAGAAGGAGCTAAGGGAGATTGCCTCGTCCTATCGCCACATCATTGTCATTGAAGGCAATGATGGCCAGTATGCCTCATGGGTCGAGTGGGCAACTGGCCGAAAGGTGATGAGAGTTCCCTGCCTGGGAGGGGGATTCAAGCTCCAGTGGATTCGAAGCCAGATTGAAGCCCGTCTGGGGGAAGTGCGATGATCGACCGTTCTTACAAGAAGCTTTTGAAGCTGAACCGTTTTCCCCACACCTGGTGTCCGGGTTGCGGCATCGGCGCTGTTCTGAAGAATGTGGCCATCGGCCTGAAGGAACTCGGATGGAATGAACAGAACACAACCGTAGTCTCTGGAATTGGCTGCTCAGGAAGAATGGCAGGGTATATGAACCTCGATGCCGTCCATACCCCCCATGGCAGAGCTCTGACAGCTGCTGAAGCGATTAAGACCGTGCGGCCCGATTTGAATGTTATCGTTTTGTCCGGGGATGGGGATCTCGGATCCATTGGCGGAAATCACCTCCTCCATACCTTTAGAAGAAATCCGGACATCACTGTCTTCTGTAACGACAACGAGATCTATGGATTGACCGGAGGTCAGGCCGGACCCACCACGCCGGAGGGAACGAAGACCATCACCTCGCCGCGGGGAGAACATCACCAGCCCCTTCGATTAAATCGCATCCTCACGGCGAAGTCTCCCTGCTTCTATGCCCGCACCACCGTCTATCACGTCAACCATTTCAAAACCTGTATCCGGGAAGCCTTGCTCTATAAGGGGTTCAGTTTTGTGGACATCATCAGCGATTGCATTGAGTTGAATGGAAGGAGGCTCGGCTTTAAAACAGCCCATCAGATGTTCAAGTGGTTTGATGAGCGGTTCCATATTGTCGAAGGAGTGAGAGATCACCTGGAGAATGATGAGCTGGGAATCGTAAAAAAAGAGGCCGAGGTTGAGGTGAAGGCTGAGGCTAAGACTGAGGTTGAGGGAAAACTAGAGGTTCTGATAGAGGGTCTAAAGTTACTTACGCTCGAGGAACTCAAACATTTTGATGGCACTAATGGAAAGCCCATCTATATCGGTTATAAGGGGAACGTCTATGATATCTCTGCAAGCCCTCTCTTTCAGGGAGAGAAAAGAATGCGATGCCACATTGCAGGAAAAGACCTGACCAGGGATATCGAGACGGCTCCCCATGGCGAAGACCTCGTCTATCATTTTCCAATGGTAGGCAGGTTGAAGGTTAAGGCTGAGGCTGAAAAATAATTTTTTTCTCAACCTTGACCTTAGCCTCAACCTTTAGCTTTTGTGAGAAAGGTTATTATGAAACGTATCGTCTTTACGGGAGTGGGAGGTCAATCGGTCAGAGCCGTCTCACGTATTCTGGCAATGGCGCTGAAGGAATTGGATTATGAGGTAACCCTTCTCTTGGATTACGACTCTTCTATCCGGAATCAGAGAATCTCTGCCTATCTCACCTATGGTCAGAAGCCGATTGAAAATCCCATGATCGATGAGGCGGATGTTCTCATCCGGCTCCATCAAAAAGGGGATCAACTCGTCGCTCAGAAGACGATCTGCGATACCGGACTCTGCACCGACGAGGAAGTTCCTTTCGGGATGATGGGGATCGAGAAGTTCGGCCAGGCGATCTTCGGGAATATGATCGCCCTAGGACGGCTCTTTCGACTTATCGATATCGATATCGGCCACCTGGAACTGGAGAAGCTACTCCCCCGAACCTATGTCAAAGAGAACTTAAAAGCCATCCAGACAGGCTATGACCTTAATCTGTACGAAGACTAACTCAATTTCGGAATTCGGATTTCGGAATGCGGAATTAAAGAAATATTTTTATTCCGCACTCCGCATTTTCGAAGGGAGGTGACCCAATGACGCAGTGGAAATGTTCAAATTGCGGTTATACTTTTGGAACGGAAACTGTGCCTGAACGGTGCCCTTCCTGCAAGCAGGCCTGCACCTTCAGCGATGTGACCTGTTACATCCCGGATTGCGGCGGGCCAGGGAATATTGATCCCAGGCTGATGGGCAAGAAGGATAAACCCGTCAATGAATAATGAATCCTAAATAAAAAATATTTGAAATTTTCCCCCAATTCCCTCCCCCTTTCGATGGGGGAGGGTGAGGGTGGCCACCGGCTCAGAGAGGGGTGGACAAAACAGAGACCGATTGGTCCCCCCTCCCCTTATTCCCCTCCCGCCGTGTGGAGGGGAGATTTTTAGGTAGACGTTACCCCGCGCTTCGCGGGATTAGAGATAAAATCTCAGAGTTTCTGGTGTAAGTATCAAAAAATATGGAAGAAGCAATGAGCAGTGATTAAATTATGAATTAAAGAAAGGGGGATATTGGGCTATGCGTCTCAAAGGCAAAAAGGTTCTGCTCCTTGCGGAGAACCAATATCAGGACATGGAGCTCTGGGTTCCTTACTACCGGTTGAAAGAAGAAGGGGCAGAGGTCACGGTCACCGGATCCGGAAGTTCTCGATCCTACACAAGCAAATTTGGATATCCTGTCGAAGTGGATAAGGAGGCTAAAGAGATTGACGTGTCCAAATACGACGGGGTCGTCATCCCGGGTGGATATGCACCGGACATGATGAGGCGGTACCCGGAGATGGTCAGGATTGTTAAGGAGGCTTACGAAAAGGGAAAAGTGGTTGCCGCGATCTGCCATGCGGGCTGGATGCTTGCCTCTGCAGGAATCCTGAAGGGAAAGAAGGTGACAGGGTTTTTTGCGATCAAAGATGACTTGGTCCATGCCGGAGCAAACTATGTCGATGCCGAAGTGGTGAGGGATGGAAACCTTATCACCTCGAGAAAGCCTGATGATCTTCCGGCTTTCTGCAGGGAGATCGTTGAGGCTTTAGCCAAATAATATTTCAAAAAAGAGGGGGATCCCATGAGTACAAAAGAGACTTTTGCCTGTCAGCATTGCGGCGCCGAAGCCGACATTACCCTTGAAGGCTTTGAAAGCGTCGAGGATGTCATAAAGAGGGGGAAGGGGATATGTAAAGCGTGTGGAAAAGAGGTGGAGATAGATAAGCATCCCGGTGAAACGTTTGCATGCCGGAGTTGCGGCGCCGAGGCAGATATGACCCTTGAAGGCTTTGAAAGCGTCGAGGATGTCATAAAGAGGGGGAAGGGGCTCCGCTGCAAGGCCTGCGGAGAAGAGGTCCCATGGTCAGCTCGGGAGGAGATCAAGGCAATCAAAGTGGCCATGGAGGCGGAGAAGGATGCTTACCAGGCCTATTCGAAGGCTGCCAAGATGACGAAAAATCCCAAAGGGAAGGATATGTTTCAACAGCTCTCCGAATTCGAAGTGAACCATTATCAGAGACTGAAAGCCCTTCTTCAATCGCTCGAGGAGAAAGGGGAATGGATTCTCTACGAAGGGACAAGCTTAAAAAAGAAGAAGATTCCTCTGAAGGCTGAAAAACCGAAGGGCCAGGAACAGCTCACCGATCTGGACGCTCTTAAGATCGCCATCCGGGCGGAGAAGAAGGCCCAGGCCTATTACCGTTCGATGGCGGAGATGACAAAAGATCCCCGGGGGAAAGATATGTACAAACGGTTGGCCGGCGAAGAGGATCTCCATGAGAAGTTGCTGAATGATCAATATTACAGCCTCCATAACACAGGCATCTGGAGCTGGGGGGACTGATTCCATTGCGGAATTCGGAATGCGGATTGCGGAGTATCGAGAGAGGATGGCAGACCAAATGGATTTCAGATTGCAGATTTAAGATTTCAGATTGAAGGTTTTTCAATTTGCGATTTGAAATCTGAAATTTGAAATGGAATACCATGGAAGAAAAAAAGTTCGAAGGCAAATCTAAGATCATCGTCAATATCGATGGGATTCACTGTGCGGATTGCGCCCTCAATATCGAACGCTCGGTGGAGCATCTTTCCGGGGTTCTCTCCGCAGAGGTGAGCTATGTCCTCTCGGCGGCCACAGTCTACTTCGACCCGCATCGGGTGGAAGAGGAGAAGATCAAGAAGGCCATCACCAAGCCCGGTTATGTAATCACGGAGACGCTCGCCCAGAGGACTCGCGCCTTCTGGAGCGAGATGAGGCCCTTCCTCTTCATGGCCTCCTCCGGAATGACACTGGCTCTATCCTATATCTCAGGTTGGCTTCATCTTGGACCGGCCTACCTGCCAACGGCCTTTGCCATCGTCTCTTTGATTCTCGGGGGCTACCCCATTCTGAAGAGCGCCATCAAGGCCCTCTTCATCCCCGATTTAAATGTGGATACCCTCGTCTCCATTGCCGCCATCGCCGCAACGTCGGTCGGCGCCTATCAGGAGGCGGCAACGGTCATCTTCATCATGCTTCTTGGCGAATTCTTAGAACATCTCACCGTTGGAAAGACAAGGAAGGCGATCTCCTCCCTGATCCAGCTTGCTCCGAAGACAGCATGGGTGAGACGGGAGGAAGGAGAGGTTTCGGTTCCGATTGAGGAGGTGAAGGCCAAAGAGATCGTTATCGTCAAGCCCGGGGAGAGGATTCCTGTGGATGGGAAGATCATCTCCGGATGTGGTTCGATCAACCAGTCCATGTTAACCGGGGAGTCGATTCCTATCGAGAAGGGAGCGGGCGACAGGGTCTACTGTGGGACCATTAACGAAGCCGGTTCTTGTGAGATTGAGACCACCCAGGTCGCTGAAGATACGAAGCTGGCCCAGATCAAGCGTCTCATTCTGGAAGCTCAAAGCGAGAAATCGCCCACACAGAGGGTGATGGACCGCTTTACCCGATACTTCATTCCGGCCATTCTTCTCATTGCTCTCGCAGTTTTTCTCGTGACAGGAGATCCCATCCGGGCGATCACCGTCCTCATTGTTGCCTGTCCCTGCGCCCTGGTCCTGGGAACGCCCACCGCCGTGGTGGCGGCTATTGGGAATGCGGCCAGACAGGGAATCCTCATCAAAGGGGGAGTCTACCTCGAACAGATGGGAAAATTGAAGGCCCTTTTGATGGATAAGACCGGAACACTCACTTATGGAAGGCCCAAGGTGGTGGAGGTGAAGGGACTCAATGGGAAGGATGAAAAAGAGGTCCTCTACTGGGCAGCCATTGCTGAAAAACGCTCCGAACATCCTCTGGCCAGGGCTGTCATGGGCAGGGCAGAAGAGATCGGTCTTAACATCCCTCACCCGGAGTCCTTTGAGAACTTCAGGGGCAAGGGGGTAAGGGTTCAATGGGATGGCAGAAAAATCCTGGTGGGAAACCCTCTTTTCCTCAGAGAAGGTGGAATTGAAGTTCCGGATTCTGTTAAAAAGATACTGATCTCGAAAGAATCGGAAGGCACGACCTCCCTGCTTATCACCCTGGATCATCGAATCATAGGGACCATTTCCATTGCGGATACATTGAGGGAGAAGGCAAAGGCCACCATCGATAGGATCAGGCGAGAAGGGCTGTCAGAGATATGGATGCTCACAGGCGATAGTGAATCGGTCGCCAACCGGATTGGAAAAGAATTAGGGATCCGGTATGAAGCAGGCCTTCTTCCTGAGGAGAAAGTGTTGAGGGTGAAGGAGTGGAAAAAACAGGGCCAGACGGTGGCTATGGTCGGTGACGGGGTCAACGATGCGCCCGCACTGGCTGCTGCGGATGTCGGCATCGCCATGGGTGGAGCAGGAACGGATGTGGCCGTCGAGACGGCCGATATTGCCCTGATGACCGATGAACTTGAAAAGATCTCAACCACTATCCGCCTCTCTCGCAAGGCCCTTCGGGTGATTAAGGAGAATATCGCCTTTGCCCTTGTCTTTAATGCAGTGCTGGTTCTTCTCTCCGCCCAGGGATGGGTGACCATGATCCTGGGAGCCGTAATGCATCAAGCCAGCTCCCTCCTGGTTATTTTAAACTCCATGCGTCTATTGAGAAAAACGTAACATTCATTTCATCGGTGTCTTATCCTGAACCTTTGATTTAAATAAAATTAAAAATATTTAAGCCACATCAAATTCAGATCACTTGAGAACCCTTCGGCTCAATTTCCAACCTATTGAAAAAACAATTCCCCGCTG
>MGQQ01000014.1:0-3880 GCA_001798855.1 Deltaproteobacteria bacterium RBG_16_49_23
AGGCGGCTCAATTCAAAGGCCTTCTTTTTAACCTGAATGTAATCGCAAAAGAAGAATGTACTGGAGAGAAGGGCAAAACCAATCAGATAAAATGAGATCTTTACGGTCTTTTTCCGTATCTTAAGATGGCGGGTCTTTGCAGCCTTGTGGCCAAAGATAAGAATATTAAAGTATTCCTTATCCAAGGTCGCTCCTCCCTTTTCTTAAGGTAAAATAACCCAAATTAACATTCCCTAGATAACAAAATCAGGGTTTTTCTGTCAAGCTTTTTTTACAGACCTACTTACTGAGCAATTATTATACCAATTGTCTTTTAAGACTGGTCAAAACGAATAAAGTTATTAATATTTCAAGGAAAAAAGAGAGAACAGCTGTTAAATCTGGAAATATGATTTCGGTAATTTTATTAAAAATTTTCAGACTAATTGGACAAATTTTCACCTACGACGGTCAAAAATGTTCATTAAATTCCGCTAATTTTCAACCTTCTCACAAGAAGGCTTGGAGAGCCAATTCCCCCCATGAATCGAAAATCTTCCCCTATCCCTACCACATCCTGAAAGAGTTGGAAAAGATTCCCAGCCACCGCCACCGATTTGACCGGATGGACCACCTTCCCCTTATCGACCCATTTCCCCGAACAGCCGAGGGAGAAGTCCCCTGAGATAGGGTCGACGGTATGAAGGCCCATCACCTCCTCCAGCAACACTCCTTGATGAAGGTCGCTCAGTAGAGCGGAAAAGGCGAGCGTCCCCGGCTCGATGAGGAAGTTCGAAGTTCCTATTCCCGGGGGCGACTTGATACCTGATCTTCGACTATTTCCTGTGGATCTAGCGGTTGATCCTGAAGAGGTCCTTTCCCGAATGGCCCAGTATCGGTCATATAGATAACCGGATAACTCTCCTTGGACGACTAAAGGTGTCCGTTGACTCCGCGTCCCTTCTCCGTCTATCGGGGCAGTGAAAATCCCTTTGGGGTGAAGTCCATTATCTTCAATCGTGATCAAGGGAGAGAAACATCGCTCCCCTTTTTTTCCTTTCAGGGGGGATTTCCCTTTCTGAATCTGGTCACTTTTGAGGGAATGGGCAAGAAGAGATAAAAATTCCGAAGCGACGCTATGGTGGATAAGCACAGGATAGACTCCAGAGGGAATTTTTCTCCCCCCTAGACTCTCCAGCGCCCTCCGGCTAGCCTCCTTTCCTACGCTTTTTACATCGAGGTTGCTCCCAAAATGGCTGGCATCAAAATCCCATCCCACTTCTGCTTCTCCCGCCTCCTCGGCCACTGCAGTCACACTGAGGGAGCAGAAGGTGGAGGGATAGGAAAAGTGAAGTCCATTGGAATTGATCAATGTTCGATGAGCAATGGCCTCCTGATAGGATGCCTTTCTCACCTTTTGAATCCTTTCCGGATCAACGGATCGAGCCGCTTTCTCCAGCTCCTTTGCTTTTTCGATCTTTACTTTTTCTGAAGTCCCTTCCAATGTTTCATCAAAGATCGGAAGTGAAGGAGGGGCCTCCTTCAGAGGAGGAGCAAAGTCATAACAGGGGTCAGAGGCGGTGTCCTCAGCGCTGGCAATCGCGTCATCAATGATCTGTTCCAATTCGCCCAAAGGATTCTGTGATTGAACCTGAGAGACGCCTGAAAAAGTCGTGTAGGAAAATCCAATACGCTGACGGTTCAGAATACGAAAGGCCATTCCCCGGGAATGGGAAACCTGGAAGGTATCGATCCTACCTTCCTTCGATTCCACATCAAAATGGGAGGACTGATCGAGATAAATCTCATACCCATCGATGGGCTTCCTTCGGAGAATGCTGATGGCTTGATCGATCACCCCATTCATTGCCTATGACCACAACTCATGAATTTTTGGGTTTGCAGTTTTTAACTTTTAATTTTTAACTTTAGACTTTTTTACCATTTGATCAGGCTGCTTCCCCAGGTGAGGCCTCCACCAAAAGCGGTGAGGATGATCAGGTCTCCTTTGTGAATGGATCCGTTCCGCACGGCCTCATCCAGCGCGATCGGAACGGTGGCTGATGAGATGTTGGCGTATTTTTCGATGGTAAGGTAGACTTTTCCAAAGGGGACATTCAGTCGCTTCGCCACCTGCTGAAGCATACGTAGATTGGCCTGATGGGGAATCACCCATTTCACATCGGAAAGATGGATGTGGTTATGAGAAGCAGCTTCTTCGGCAGCCTCTGCAAATCGCTTGACAGCCACGCGAACCGATTCATTGGCTTTGACCATTCTCAAAGTATGAAGTCTCTTATCCACGCTTTCATAACTAATGGGTGTGGTCTTTGATCCACCCCCGGGGAGGAGGAGATTTTCACCATTTGCGCCGTCCGTATGGATGTGGACGGAAAGGATCTCGCTGACCTCCTTTCCCTTAGGTTGCAACGAGCGATTCTTTCCGGATGAATCAAAGGCTTGAAGCACAGCTGCCCCTGACCCATCCCCCCAGAGGATACAACTCTCCCGATCTGTCCAGTCGAGCGTTCGACTCATGATCTCGACAGCAACGACCAGTGCCGTTTTGAATGTTCCACATTTGAGATACTGCTCTGCCACAGAAAGGCCAAAAATAAATCCACAACAAGCTGCAGTCACATCGAAGGAAACCGCCTTCTCTGCTCCTAATTTTGCTTCTAGCCAGTTCGATCCCGCAGGACAGGCGGTATCCGGAGTCATCGTGGCCATGACGATGAGGTCGAGATCCTTGGCCGAAATCCCCGCCATCTCCATGGCCCGCAAAGAAGCTTCCTTCGCAAGATCGGAAGCGTTCACATTCGGCGCTGCGATCCTCCTCTCCTTAATTCCGGTCCGTTTATAAATCCATTCGTCATTCGTATTCAGGATCTTCTCCAGATCGAAATTCGAGAGGATTCTTTCCGGAAGAAATGAACCCGTTCCTAATATCCCGATCCTCCTATCCCCCATCTGCCGACTCCTTGTGAAAAGATTTTAAGTCGCTTTCCCTTTTACCAGACCATCGGAGATGAAAGGGCAGGTAGAAAATCCTGAGATCAGAAGACTCCCCATCCCTCCGATACAAAAACAGCCCTTTAAGAAGAGAGACGCTCTTCACTCCATTCCATTTTTTGACACCGATCAGGTGAGCTACCTCCCAGTAGTCCAATGTCTCTTTCTCCATCTTTTTATACAATCCCCAGAAGAGATTGATGGAGATCCCTCCCAGAGGATCCTTCTCCCAGCGGTAGACTCGAAACAGGGGGAAGAAATTTCTTTCGAGCCCTTCCTCCTTGAAGGGGAAAAGATAGAAAACGTTGAGGGTCTCGTGGCCCCCTTCTTCCCTCTCATAATCATAGATGGGCCAGATTCGGATGGATTCCCCTTTCTCCCTTCCCTGAGGACCCTCGCCCATTCGTATGCGACTGAAAAAGATGCGATAGGTCGTCTCATGAAAATCTGGCAGCCAGTCCTCCTCATATCGATAGAAGGGAAAGAGGATGAAGACCCTCTTCGACTGTCCTTCTCTCACTTTATAACCATAAAAAAGGAAGAATCTCTTCCCGTAGAGGTTTTCCCCTTTGAAGGTCCGAAAAAGAGGCCAGGGGAGGTCCCACTGCTCGAAACCTGTGCGCTCCTCTCTGGCATGGGAGAAGAGTGGCCAGAGAATAGTCTTGCTGCTGAAATATTTGGATTCCTTTGAAATATAAAAGGGAAAGACCATCCATTCATCCATCGGATCATCCGTATCCAATCCCTTTGTCTTTTTCACGAAGATGGGCCACAAGAGAAAGGCTTGTGTTGAGACCCCAACCTCCTCCTTTCTTCCGTAAATGGGCCAGATTCGGTACCCCTTCTTTTTCTCGCCGCTCGTGAAGGAGAAAAAGGGCCAAAGGAAGTT
>MGQQ01000014.1:3933-4216 GCA_001798855.1 Deltaproteobacteria bacterium RBG_16_49_23
AATGGATTTCGTCCTTCGCATATCGTTTCAGAAGCGTACCGAACAGGGGGAAGAGACCGAAATAATCTTCTCCCTCTTCCGTCTCTCCGATAAAGAAAGGGAAGAATTGAAAATCCCATTTCTCCTTTCCATCGAACGTCTGATCCCTGTAGGAAGAAATCGGGAAGAGGTATCCCTTTTCATCATCGCCCTTGATTTGATATTTTCCGAATGGATAAAGAAACTCTAATCTCTTCAGACCCTCGCCCTCATCCCTCGTCCAGTAAAAAAAGGGACGAAACCC
>MGQQ01000014.1:4440-4571 GCA_001798855.1 Deltaproteobacteria bacterium RBG_16_49_23
AAAAGAAAATCCCGATGAGGGTCCCCAAGACGGTGATGGGCGTTTGCTCTTCAATACTCTCAGCAGCTTTTTGAATCTTCTTCATCGTCTTCTCTGCTTCTTTCATCAACTGATCATCACTGACCAGTTTT
>MGQQ01000014.1:4795-4991 GCA_001798855.1 Deltaproteobacteria bacterium RBG_16_49_23
AATCAGTTTTCCCAGGGTGCCCTCCCCTTTTTTCACCTTATCTCCAATCTCTTCAACCCTGGAGAAGGCATCTTTGGCCTTCTGGATCGTCTCTTTTGCATCCTTGCTCATGCCCGTCAACTGACTTGAAAATGTATTGAGGTTGTCAACCATCCTCTCTACTTTCTTCGGATCTACGGACTTTAATAGATCGCCT
>MGQQ01000014.1:5111-5365 GCA_001798855.1 Deltaproteobacteria bacterium RBG_16_49_23
ACAGGTGTCCCAGGAGAAATTTCGACGTACTTCTCTCCCAGGAATCCTTCCGATTTAAGGTAGGCCTTTGAATCTTTATAAAGAACGACATGAGGTGGAACCCGAAACGTGACCTTCGCCCTTCCCTTTTCCAATATCACTTTCTCGACGTTCCCCACATGGACGCCAGCCACCCTGACTTCTGCACTTCGATCCAGACCAGAGGCTGAATCGAATAAAATGTTCACCAGATATCCCCTTTCTTTTCCAATCGG
>MGQQ01000015.1:0-11272 GCA_001798855.1 Deltaproteobacteria bacterium RBG_16_49_23
GAAAAGGTTGGAAAATTATTAGACACCTTCTCTTAATTTGCAATATTGCAAGCCCGACCCCAGGTTGGGACCCCGACCCCAGGTTGGGACCCCAGGTTGGGACCCCAGGTTGACAGGTTGAACTCCTTAAGGTTGGTGGCTGATTCTGATATAAGAAATTGGCGGAGCAAGACCCGAAAAGGTGGTCGAAGTAAAGATTCCTCCTTTTTCAACTATGAGAAAGTTTTCTTGAATTCGGTTGGGGTCATGCCGGTTTGTTTCTTGAACCTTCTACAAAAATAGGAGTCGCTGGTAAATCCTACTTCTCTCGCTATTTTGGATAGATTCATGTTCCTTTTCTTAAGGAGGAGTTTGGCCTTTTCAATTCTTAACCTATTAATTTGTTCATCCATACTGCATCCCATTTCCTTCTTGAACAGTTTACCCATGTACTCTCTTGAAATGCGGACCTCGGCTGCAACATCCCTGGGCCGAATAGGTTCTTTGTAATGACTGCCAATCATTTTTATTGATTCTCTGACCGGAACACTTGGCCTGTCCATGGGACAGCATTTTAAACGATTTTCCGTAAAACCCTCAATCCAACTGTCTTCCTTGAATGTGGCTCTCACCCTTTCAAGTAAATCAAAGGGGTCAAAAGGTTTTCTTATGTAACCCTGGACCATCAAATCAGCGCACCTTTCGGCTCTTTCGATTGTGCTGTGGGCTGTCATTACAAGTATAGGAATTGTTTTTGAAATCTCCCGAATTTTTTTCAATACTTCGACACCATCCATCCCCGGCAATTTCAGGTCCAGCAGGACAAGGTCTACCCGGAGACTTCCAAATAGGCTCAGTCCCTCTTTTCCGTCCTCTGCCTTTAGTACGTCAAAGCTGTCACTAAAAAGCTCTTCAAGGGAATCCAGCATTCCCCGTTCATCATCAATAATCAAAATCGTTTTTCTCTCTTCCCTATTAATGTTATTTGAATCCATTGCCGTCCCCCCAAATCTCTCCTCACATCGTCTACCCCCGACCTCCCTCCTCCCAGAGTGGGACGGGCATCTTACCCGTTATGACAGGCTGGAAGCCTGTTCCACCAAGGGGGAGGGGAGAAGAGCTTTAGTCAGAGAAAAAAGATTCAGGAATTGTTGATTAAAATGTTCCGGCAGATGGCGTTCTTAAAATACAATTCAGATGAGATATTTATATCAGAATAATTTATGCTGTCAAGCCAAATTTTTTCACACATTTTCTTCGAGGAATGGACCAAGGAATGGAATGGGTTGATTCTTCGGAGGAGTTTTAGTATAGTCCCTATGCGGAAAGCAGTCATTAGGACGATGAACGATAAACGATGTACAATGAACAAAGGACAAAATAGAAAGCAGAAGAATAGGTCTTAAATGGATGGGGAAGAATAATCTTATGAAAAAGAGGTTAGAAGAGCGGATCGTTCAGGAGCTTCCGCACCGGTGTCCTTATTGTGAAAGGGTGATCTCCTATGAGAATATTAAATTGAAAAAAGGGGAGAATGAGATCGAATGTCCCTTATGTAAAAAGAAATATATTAAGATAGTTTCTGATGGATCACCCCCACCCTCACCCTCCCCCGTCAGAGGGGGAGGGGAATTTCTAGGATATTTACCTGCAAAAGAAAAGAGAAATAAAAGTAGATGAACCGATCCCAGCCACAGCATTTTCGGAATCGTCTTCTCACTCCGATCCAGTATGTGAAAGGGGTGGGGCCAAGGCTGGCCAAACTCTTTGAGAAGAAGGGTATACAGACCGTTGAAGATGGCCTCTACTTTCTTCCCCGGTGCTATGAAGACCGGAGACATCTGCAGAAGATATCCGAACTCAAGGCAGGAAAAAAAGAGACTGGCTTCGGTGAGATCCTGCTTTCAGGAACGGCCTTTTATCAGAACAGGAAGAGAAGAGTCTTTGAGGCCGTCGTGGGTGACGGGAGCGGCACCCTCACCTTAAAGTGGTTTCATGGAAATGAGCATTATCTGAAAGAGAGGTTTAAAAAAGGGCGAAGATTGATCTTTTCCGGAGAGGTCAGGTGGTTTAATTACCAGAAAGAGATCCATCATCCCGATGTAGAGATCGTGGAGGGGGAAATCGAGGAGGATTACCTCAACTTTAAACGGATCGTTCCCATCTATTCCGAAACAGAGGGCCTCTATCAGAGAACATTGCGCCGTCTGATGAAGACCATTGTGGATGGGTATTCGGATGAACTTTCGAGCCCCATCCCTGAGGAAATCGTGGAGCGGCAGGACCTGATTGATTTTTCCGAGGCCTTCCGGAGAGTCCATTTCCCTCCCGAAGGGGAATCGCTGGAAAAGCTGAATCTTCAACGTTCCGACGGGCACCGGAGGATCATCTTCGATGAGTTTTTTTTCTTGGAACTGGGACTCGCATTGAAGAAGAAGGGGGTGGCTCTCGAGACAGGCATCTCTTTCAGAGCAGAAGGCGCGCTTTCACAAAAACTCCTCAATCAACTCTCCTTTCGATTGACTCGCGCGCAGGAGAAAGCCCTGGCCGAGATCATTGAGGATATGGAGAAGCCCCATCCCATGAACCGTCTGATTCAGGGAGATGTGGGAAGCGGAAAGACGATCGTGGCCGTCCTGGCCGGTTTGCGGGTCGTGGAATGCGGCTGCCAGGCCGCCATCATGGCGCCCACCGAGGTGCTGACCGAACAACACTATCTCAATATCCGCCGGTGGGTGGAACCCCTGGGAGTCCGTGTCGCCTTGCTGACGAGCAACATCAAGGGATCGGAGAGAGAAGAGATTTATGATCGCATCCGGAGGGGAGAGGTTCAGATCGTGATCGGAACCCATGCAGTGATCCAGGAACAGGTCGAATTCTATCGCCTGGGCCTGGCCATTATCGATGAGCAGCATAAGTTCGGGGTGGTTCAAAGGGGATTATTGAAGAAGAAAGGGGGAAACCCGGATGTGCTGGTGATGACCGCCACCCCTATTCCCCGGACCCTTGCGATGACCATTTATGGAGATCTGGACATCTCGCTGATCGACGAGATGCCTCCCGGAAGGATGCCTGTAGAGACAAGAGTCTTTCCGGAATCTGCGAGGAACAGAGCCTATGGAATTGTTGAAGAGGAAGTGAAGAAAGGGCGGCAGGTCTTCATCGTCTATCCCCTGGTGGAGGAGTCTGAGAAGCTGGACCTCAGGGATGCCACCCGGATGGCCGAACACCTGAAAAAAGATGTTTTCCCGGCATTCCGGATCGGGCTTCTGCACGGCCGGATGAAGAGCGATGAAAAAGAAGCGATCATGATGGCGTTCAAGGAGGGCAAGATCCAGATTCTGGTGGCCACAACGGTCATTGAAGTAGGGATTGATATACCCAATGCCTCGGTCATGGTCGTGGAGCATGCCGAGCGATTCGGACTCTCACAGCTCCATCAGTTAAGGGGAAGGATTGGCCGGGGACGCTATCCCTCAACGTGTATTTTGCTTGCTCAATATCGTTCTTCCGAAGAAGCGAAGGTCCGGCTTCAGGCCATGGAGAGGACGAACGACGGATTTAAAATTGCCGAGCAGGATCTGGAATTGAGGGGACCGGGGGATTTTTTTGGCATACGGCAGTCCGGGCTGCCTGATTTCAGAGTGGCTCATATCCTCCGGGATACTCCCATTTTGATTGAGGCGAGAAAGGAAGCCTTTCGGTTGGTTCAGGAAGATCCAGATCTGGTGGAACTTTCCCACCTGGCATTGAAAGAGGCGCTAATGAGGCGGTGGAAAGGAAGGTTAGAGTTAGCCGCCATCGGTTGACCCCTAACCCGGCGAGATTGAAGGGTAATGCTTCGGTTATGAGGGCACTTGACCAAAAAAGGGTTGGGGAAATCTTCCTCCAAAACTTTGCAAAGCGGTCATATAAGGTAATGCAAACCAGCCTTCTCGCCATTTGGATGATGATTTTAGGAAACGAACCTACGCAGTTCAATGGATAGAGGTTTCGCTTCAAAGTTTTTCCAGAAGACCTCCCCAACCCTTTTTCGTATATTTAACCGAGGGGCTAAGCGTTGACAACGCGACGGAATTGAAAAGGGTTACAAAGTGTGTTAACCAATGACCATTGAGAAAATATAGGCCAAGGATAAAGTCAAGGTTGAGGTTGAAAGAATACCCCATAATATAAGCCTCAGCCTAAATATTATTAGGTTCTTAGTGATATGGACAAAATAATGTCGATACATTCCCCACCGAATTACCCCCCTTTAGCAAAGGGGGGCGAGGGGGGATTTGAGACTCAGGAAAATCCCCCTCCCCCTTTTCCAAAGGGGGAGGGAATTATTTTGGAAATTTCAAATATCTTTGTTTAGATTTAACTTCGACTTAAAGGAGTAAAACATGGCATTTCACCCGGAGGGTTCGGGTTTTCACCGGATGATGAGATTGCCCCCCTATATCTTCGGCATCGTCAACCAGCTGAAGATGGAGGCCCGGAGAAGGGGAGAGGATATCATCGATCTCGGCATGGGAAATCCCGATCTGCCGACTCCCAAACATATCGTCAATAAATTGATCGAAGCGGTTAAGAATCCGAGAAACCACAGGTACTCCGCCTCGAAGGGAATTTATAAACTTAGACTGGCCATTACCGATTGGTACCGGAACCGCTATGATGTGGATCTCGACCCGGACTCCGAGGCCGTGGTCACGATTGGCGCTAAGGAGGGGATCGGCCATCTGGTCCTGGCGACCCTGGGCCCGGGGGATGTGGTCCTCGTTCCCGATCCAACCTATCCGATCCATGCTTACTCGGTGGTGATCGCTGGAGGGGATCTTCGCTCGGTTCCCATGACAGGCGAGGGGGACTTCTTTGAAAGGCTGTTGACCGCGACAAAACAGACCTGGCCCCATCCCAAGATGCTGATTGTCAGTTTTCCCCACAACCCGACGACGAAGGTCGTCAATCTCGATTTCTTCGAAAGGCTGGTGGATTTCGCAAAAGATCATCGACTGATGGTTGTTCATGATCTGGCCTATGCGGATATTGTCTTTGATGGATACCGGGCGCCGAGCCTTCTTCAGGTCAAAGGGGCCAAGGATGTCGGAGTGGAAATATTCTCTCTCTCGAAGAGTTACAATATGGCCGGCTGGCGGGTCGGCTTTGCCGTAGGAAACCCCGAGATGCTAACCGCATTAGCCAGGCTGAAGAGCTACTTTGACTACGGGGTCTTTCAACCCGTTCAGATTGCAGCCATCATCGCACTCAACGAAGATCAGACCTGTGTCCGAGAAACTTCAGAGATTTACCAGGGAAGGAGGGATACCCTCATCCATGGCCTGAAACGGGTAGGCTGGGAGATTGAAAAACCCAAGGGAACGATGTTCGTCTGGGCAGAGATTCCGAAGGAATTTCAGAAGATGGGATCCCTCGATTTTACAAAATATCTCTTGGGAGAGGGGAAAGTGGCTGTCTCTCCGGGGATCGGTTTCGGGGAGTACGGAGAAGGGTTTGTCAGGTTTGCCCTGGTGGAGAATGAAGCCCGGATCAAGCAGGCGGTCAAAGGAATACAGAAAGCATTGAAATAATAAAAGCTGGAATGATGGAAAAATGGAAGATTGGAAGAATGGGTTTATAAAAAAAGGTTAAAGACTTCATTGTTATAAGTCATCATTCCATTTTTCCAGCATTCCACGGAGATTGATGCATGCAGGAGGGGTATATTCAAATTGCAGAAAGCGTCATGCAAGGGAGAAGGTATGAGAGAGATTAAGGTGGGAATGATTGGCTTCGGAACGGTGGGCTCGGGTGTCGCAAAGATACTCCAGAAAAATTCAAAACTGATCGAGAACAGAATGGGCGCAAAGATTGTCCTGAAGCGGATCGCCGATGTGGACCTGGAGACGAATCGAGGGGTGAGATTAAAACACGGGGTCCTTACACGGAAAGCAGAAGAGGTGATCAAGGACTCTGGAATCGATATCGTCATGGAGCTCATCGGCGGCATCGAGCCGGCCAAGACCTTCATCCTGCAGGCGATCCGCAACCGGAAACATGTCGTTACCGCCAACAAGGCCCTTCTTGCTCTTCACGGCGATGAGATTTTCAGGGCGGCCCAACGGTTTGGAGTGGATGTCAACTTTGAGGCTTCGGTCGGCGGAGGGATTCCTCTGATCCGATCGATTAAAGAAGGGCTGGTCGCCAACCGGATCCAGTCGATCTTTGGGATTCTCAACGGAACATCCAACTACATCCTCACCAAGATGACGGATGAGGGGAGAGGGTTTAAAGAAGTTTTAAAAGAAGCCCAGGAGAAGGGATATGCCGAGGCGGATCCGACTTATGATGTCGAAGGAATCGACGCCGCACACAAACTGGCCATTCTCATCCGCCTGGCCTTTGGAACGCCCATCCGGTTTAAAGACATTTTTATTGGCGGGATCTCTGAGATTACGCCTCTCGATATTCAATTCGGCAAGGAGTTCGGATACCGGATCAAACTTCTGGCCATTGCAAAAATCGACAGCGGGAAGATAGAGGCCAGGGTTCATCCCACGATGATTCCTGAGGATCATCTTCTCTCGACCGTAGGCGGGGTCTTCAATGCGATCTATATCAAAGGGGATGCAGTGGGTCCCACCCTCTTTTATGGGCAGGGAGCCGGACAGATGCCCACCGGAAGCGCCGTCGTGGGAGATCTGGTGGAGCTGGGAAGGAACCTTCTCGTCCACGCAGCCGGGCGGCGGGTCCCTCTCCTCTCGTATCAGGAATCGGCCATCGGGAAGATCGCCCTGAAGGAAATGGATGATGTGGTGATGCCGTTCTATATGCGGTTTTCCGCATTGGACCGTCCCAGAGTGCTCTCCAGGATATCGGGGATCCTGGGAAGGAATGGCATCAGCATCTCCGCGGTCATACAGAAGGGAAGGCAGGTCAATGGCGCTGTGCCCGTGGTGATGATGACCCATGAGGCCAGAGAGAAGAGCGTCCATCAGGCGCTCAGAGAGATTGACCGGTTGGGAGTGATTCTGGGAAAGACAGTCTTCATCCGCGTGGAGAATGAGCTGGAGTAATTTCGGAATGCGGAGTGCGGAATTAAATTCCGAAATCCGAATTCCGAAATGGAAAATTGGGGGGAAAGCATGTGGCGTGGAGTCATCCGGGAGTATCTGGATTTTTTGCCGGTTATGAAAGAAGAAAGCATGATCACCCTGATGGAGGGAAACACTCCGCTCATTCCATCATCCCTGATCAGCAAAGAAATCCTTTCCGGAGTCAAACTCTATTTCAAGTATGAAGGGCTAAACCCGACCGGCTCGTTCAAGGACCGGGGGATGACCGTTGCAGTCTCCATGGCAAAGGAGAATGGTTCAAAGGCGGTCATCTGCGCCTCCACCGGGAATACCTCCGCCTCAGCCGCAGCCTACGCAACCCGGGCAGGAATGAAATCTTATGTCCTCATCCCGCAGGGAAAGATCGCTCTCGGGAAGTTGTCCCAGGCCATGGCCCATGGGGCCCGGGTGATTCAGATCGAAGGGAATTTTGATGAGGCTCTCCACCTTGTGAGGGAGATCTCCGAGACAGAACCGATCACCCTGGTCAACTCCCTCAACCCTTTCCGGATCGAAGGACAGAAGACGGCTGCCTTTGAGGTGATCGATCATCTTGGGTTCGCGCCGGCCTATCACTGCCTTCCCGTAGGAAATGCCGGAAATATCACGGCTTACTGGAAAGGGTATAAAGAATATTGGGAGAAGGGCAGGGTTGAAACGCTTCCGAAGATGTTAGGATTTCAGGCTGAGGGAGCGGCGCCCATTGTGAGGGGGAGAGTGGTGGAGAAACCTGAGACGATTGCGACCGCTATCCGGATCGGCAATCCCGCGAGCTGGAAACAGGCAGAAGCGGCTCGTGATGAATCGGGCGGGCTGATCGATATGGTTAGCGATGACGAAATTCTGCAAGCCTATCAGATGCTGGCGAGCCTGGAAGGAATCTTCTGCGAACCTGCCTCAGCCGCCTCTCTCGCCGGTGTCATAAAACTGGATCGTAGGGGTTTTTTTAAGAAGGACGATATCATCGTCTTAACAATCACCGGTCATGGTTTGAAGGACCCGGACATTGCTATCCGGGTCTCTCAAAAACCCACCTCCCTCCCTCCTAAAAAAGAACAGGTGTTAGAATATCTCGACTTCTGAAATAGTGGGGGGCGTTCCTCACTCCTCATTTTAATTTGAAGAGGGTTCGGTGCGCCCCAGGGCCACCCCTAACACTTGCACTGCAGGGTTTCACGGATTTCAGCCGACTTGATATTTCTGACATCCTTCCTCACAATAATGTCTGCAGGCGTTACATCTTTGCCATAGTAGATCCTATTCAGGCTGTCTCTCACCGAAATAACAGACCCTTCAAGGTTCAGTCCGGCATAGAGGCCTTTAGACTTCGCGAAGGAATAAAAATCAACTGTCACACTTGGGAAACCCATGCTTGCCTTGGTGCCGATACCCCTCGGTCCCGCTGCAATAGAGACATCTCCCCCTAATTTAAAAGAGGATGAAAGAAGTGAGTCGATGGCTCTCTGGGTCATTGCCAGCATCACTATCTCTGTCGCTTCGCCGCCGATCTGAAAGCCGAACGTCAGTGAACCGAGCGTATAGTATGCAGGCTCTCCCCATTTCCCTGTCTTCTCATCCTTGACCAGCAAGACGCCGGTTCCACCGGAGCCACCGAATATAAAACCTCCCTTGAGGACCCGCGGGAAGATCAACACGCCCTTAGCATGATCGAGGTTTGCGTTAAACCAGGCATAATCGGGGTTCCCTATGAACTCCTTAAGGGTGACCCTTGCACTGTTCACAAGGCCCTGTATCCGGTCCCGTTCCCTATCCCCTGCAATAGCAGGTGCATAGGAGAAGAAGAATAACCCTGCCGTTAAAGTAACTAACAACACTATTCCCACATGAAGACGATTTCGTTTTACCTTTTCCATTTTAATTTCCTCCTTTCCTTTAAATAATCTCCCCCCCGATACCCGAAGGAACAACGGCCTGAATTTGTTCTTATTCGAAGCCCGCCACATCGGATCATATGCCAAGACAGTATCCGATCAGTATCTTCTTTCATATTTTGTTCCTTCACAAACTTCTTTAATCTGGTCCTTTACCAATTGTCCGTCCTGCCATACCCGCTCGTGGATTTTGCTGCATCGTGTTGATGAATTGTAATCTCTCGGTTCTGCTCGATAGACTCCCCTTCCATCCTCTGTTCTGTATTCAACCGGCTCCTTATGTATGGCCGCTTCACGGGCTGCCCTTGCGGATATTTCGGTTAAGGTGGCTCCTGCCACTAAACCGAGGGCGCCGCCGATGAGTCCACCGCGCCAGGGATTATGTCTGTCGAGAAGGGCGCCGGCTACTCCCCCCACAAGCGCTCCTGCTCCTGCGCCTTGATAGGTATAATGACTGGTTGGCGCGCAACTGATGAGCGTAAGGATTAACAAGCCCAAGCTTAATTGACTTATTATTTTTTTCATTTGGTTCACCTCCGAATATCCATACAGCAACTCTTTTTTTAAAACGATTAAAATGTCTATCTCCTTCCCATTGCTTTTACCAAAATCTAATTATCGGGAAAAGGTATTTCAAGGAGTTGGAATGAAAAGGGTTGATTTTATAGGAGAAATATTATCTGCCTGTGCAAAAGGGCCTCCTTTAGCATGAAAAACCCAACCTGCAGCAGGCTACTCAAGAAGCCCAGCCAAGCCGGTCTGGTCTCAGCCGAATCCCGGTTTTGAAGCAGGAGAATTGAGGTGGGTCGGAGGGTTGACTATGGCTGAAAGTTCTCTTAAAATTGGCATATCTTTTGCTTTCATTTCTCGATTTTCGTTTGACATTTCTAACTTTTTAGTATATTTAGGTTTTAGGAATCGGATGAAATGGCTCAAGGAATAAAATATGTGGTGATTGTCGGAGATGGAATGGCCGACTATCCGATTGAGAGCATCGAAGGAAAGACCCCGTTAATGGCGGCAAAAAAACCGAACATGGACTGGCTGGCGAACCATGGCAGCATGGGCCTGGTCAGGACCGTCCCCGGCGGTTTCAATCCCGGAAGTGAAATTGCCAACCTTTCCATCTTCGGCTATAATCCTCTCCGATACTATACGGGGAGAGGCCCGTTAGAGGCGGCCAGCCTGGGCGTCAAATTAAAAAAGGATGACCTCGCCTTCCGATGCAACCTCGTCACTCTTCATTCCCAGGGATCGAAAGCCATTATGGAGGATTTTACTGCCGGGCACATCTCGGATGCAGAGGCAAGTGAGATCATCGTTGATCTGGATAAAGCAATCGGGACGGAGGAGATTCGCTTTTACTCCGGCGTGAGTTACCGCCATCTGATGATGATGAAAAACGGAGCCTCGACCTGTTCCGATCTGGAAAGACTCGAACTCACTCCTCCCCATGATATCATCGGCCAAGAGATCACCCCCTTTCTTCCTTCCAAGGGAGGTTCCGGAAATCGGGTTCTCTCCCTGATGGCTGAGTCTCAGCAATTTCTCAAAGAACACCCGGTCAATCTTGCCAGGGTGGCCGGGGGACTCCGGCCTGCCAACTCTGTCTGGCTCTGGGGCCAGGGCCGGTCTCCGCAGATGGTTACTCTGAAGGAACGGTTCGGAATCGATGGCTATGTGATTTCAGCCGTCCACCTGATCAAAGGGATCGGACTCCTTGCCGGCCTGGAGGTTATGGATGTTCCGGGCATTACCGGATATTTTGACACAGACTATGAAGGAAAAGGGCAATATGCGCTGAGAGGCATGGAGAAGAAAGATTTGGTCTATGTCCATGTAGAGGCTCCTGATGAAGCCGGCCATATGGGAGACCTACGGCTGAAGATCGAAGCCATTGAGGCATTCGATGAAAAAGTTGTGGGCACGATCCTGAAAGGGATACCCCGATTTGAGAAGGTTAAGGTGATGGTCCTGCCGGATCATCCCACCCCACTCAGCGTCAGAACCCATACGGCGGATCCCGTTCCCTTTGTGATCTATTCGAGTGAAGAAAAAAGAGAGAGCGGTTCCATCGAAACCTTCGACGAGGTTTCAGCCAAGAGGAGTGGAATCTTTATTGAAAACGGGTACGAGCTCATCGAACGATTTTTAGGAATATCCTTATCAGGAACCCATGAAGCCACGAATTAATCCAAAAATAAAAGAATTAGAAATTCCGGGATTAGAACTTTTCCTGGATTCCTGGCTTCCTTATCGGGAGGTCTTTATCAGGAACCCATGAAGCCACGAATTAATCCA
>MGQQ01000015.1:11303-32645 GCA_001798855.1 Deltaproteobacteria bacterium RBG_16_49_23
AGGTCTTTATCAGGAACCCATGAAGCCACGAATTAATCCAAAAATAATAGAATTAGAAATTCCGGGATTAGAACTTTTCCTGGATTCCTGGGTTCCTTATCGGGAGGATGGCTTTGTCGAATAAGAGGACAAAATATATTTTTATGACGGGGGGGGTCCTCTCCTCTCTGGGAAAAGGATTGGCATGCTCCTCCATCGGAGCCCTTCTTGAATTGAGAGGGTTGAAGGTCTCCTTCATAAAATTTGATCCGTATATTAATGTTGATCCCGGGACGATGAATCCCTTTCAGCATGGCGAAGTCTATGTGACTGACGATGGGGCGGAGGCTGACCTCGACTTAGGCCACTATGAGCGTTACACCCAAGTCAAGACCTCGAGGAAGAATAATTTCACCACCGGGCAGATTTATGATTCCGTCATTTCCAAAGAGCGAAAGGGAGAATATCTGGGGGCCACCGTTCAGGTGATTCCTCATATTACGGACGAGATTAAATCGAAGATCTTCGACCTGGCCCAAGATGTGGATATCGTTATCGTCGAGGTGGGCGGGACCGTAGGCGATATCGAGAGCCTCCCTTTCTTAGAGGCGATCCGGCAGATCCGCGGAGATGTGGGCAGGGAGAATTCACTCTATATTCATCTCACTCTGGTCCCCTTCATCGAAACCGCCGGAGAACTGAAGACCAAGCCAACCCAACACAGCGTGAAGGAACTCCGGGAGATCGGCATCCAGCCGGATATTCTTCTCTGCCGAACCGACCGGTTGCTTTCACCCAATATCAAAGCGAAGATCGCCCTCTTTTGCGATGTGGATAAGGATGCCGTGATCACGGCAAAAAATGTGGAAACGGTCTATGAAGTCCCAATCGTTTTCCATCAAGAGGGTTTGGATGAGAAAATCGCTGAAAAATTAAATATCTGGACAGGACGGCCTCATCTAAAAGAGTGGGAGCATATCGTCAAAAGAATCAAACAACCCCGTTTCGAGACGACCATTGCCATTGTGGGAAAGTATGTAGGCCTTGTTGAATCGTATAAGAGCTTAACCGAAGCGTTGATCCATGGCGGCATTGCCAACGATGCAAAGGTCAATCTGAGATATGTCGATTCAGAGCAAGTGGAAAAGGAAGGCCTGGAGCATTTACTGCAGGGAGCGGATGGCGTTCTTGTGCCTGGAGGATTCGGAACGAGAGGAATCGAAGGAAAGATCAGATCCATCCAATTTGCAAGAGAGAAGAAAATCCCCTTTTTTGGAATTTGTCTGGGGATGCAGTGCGCAGTCATCGAGATTGCCAGGCACTGCGCAGGCTTGAAGGGGGCCAATAGCACAGAATTCAATCCCCATACCCGCCACCCTATGATCTATCTCTTAGAGGAATGGACAGATCGGAATCAGGTGGTTCAAAAAAGGGATACCCATACATCGAAGGGAGGGACGATGAGATTGGGAGCTTATCCCTGCCGGCTCGAAGATGGGAGCCTGGCCCTGGAGGCCTACGGTAAGAAATTGATCTCCGAGCGCCACCGTCACCGGTATGAATTTAATAACGCCTATCTGAAAGCATTAGGAAAGGCGGGTTTGAAATTCAGCGGGATTTCACCGGATAACGAACTGGTGGAGATTGTTGAATTGAAGGGGCATCCCTGGTTTCTGGGATGCCAGTTCCATCCGGAATTCAAATCGAAGCCTATGGATGCGCATCCCCTTTTCAGAGAGTTCGTCCAAGCGACCCTGAAACGGGGGAGAAGAGCGAAGCATAAAAACAGGAAGGTTTAAGATCGGGTCTAAAAATTGAATTGAAATGCATTAGAAAATCTCCCCTAACCCCTCTTTGCAAAAGAGGGGTAATTTCCCTCCCTTTGGCAAAGGGAGGCGCCGCCGTCCAGAGCCGCACAACTCAGGCCAACCAAAGCATTAGGACTTTGGCGCCGGACGGTGAGGAGGGATTTTATAAAACAGTGTCTTCATTATTATGAGATTGTTAAAAAAGGGGTTGAGGGAGTCATGGCGGATTTCAATGTCGTTGAAGAGGGAAAACGGGTATTGAGGATTGAGGCGCAGTCGATTCTCGATCTTGTGGAGAGAATTGATGACCATTTTTCTCAGGCCGTAGAAATACTCTATCATTGCAAAGGAAGGGTTGTCCTCATGGGAATGGGGAAGTCCGGACTGGTTGGAAGAAAGATCGCCTCTACCTTTGCAAGCACCGGCACTCCTGCCTTCTTTCTCCATCCCGCAGAAGGTTTGAATGGAGATTTCGGGATGCTGGCCAAAGAGGATGTGGTCATCGGCATTTCCAACAGCGGAGAGACAAGGGAGCTCTTGGAAGTCCTGCCTCTCATCAAGCGGTACGGAAATTCATTGATTGCCCTCACCGGCAACAGGAGATCCACCCTGGCCAGGGCAGGGGATATCTCGCTTGACATTCATGTCAAGGAAGAGGCCTGTCCGTTAGGTTTAGCGCCTACTGCCAGCACGACAGCCACTCTTGCTCTCGGAGATGCGCTGGCCGTTGCCCTGATGGTCAAGAAGGGGTTCAAAGAAGAAGATTTTGCAATCCTCCACCCAGGAGGGGCGTTGGGGAAGAGACTTCTCCTGCGGGTGGAGGAGTTGATGCATTCCGGAGAATCCTTTCCAAGAGTATCCGAAAAGACATTGATGAAGGATGTCATTTTTGAAATCACATCAAAACGATTAGGGGTCGCTTCGGTTTGCGATGAGAAAGGCCATCTCGTCGGTGTGGTTACGGACGGAGACCTGAGACGGGCCCTCGAGAAGCACCCGGACCTCCTTCAGCGAACCGCCTCGGAGGTGATGACCAGAAACCCAAAGTGGATTGAGAAGGATGGACTCGCGGCGAAGGCAGTGCAGAAGATGGAGGAATATTCGATCACCTCTCTTTTTGTGTTGAACCAGGCTGGAGATAGGACGCCGGTCGGGATCATCCATCTTCACGATCTCCTGAAGGCGGGAGTCGTCTGAAACGAATTCAGATTGCGGATTGCGGATTTCGGGATTTATGAACAATCCATTGTGTTGAGATTATGAAAAGACTTAAAATAGCTATTCTGCTTTCGATTTTGTTGATTGGGGGGATTGTTCTGGTCAGCCTCTGGGTCAACCTCCAGGATAGAAAAAAGGCTCTGGAAGAAGCGGAGAAGATTCCCAAGATCTCGACGGAGGGTGCGGATCAACGGCTGGAGAAGATCCGTTTTGTGGAGGAGAAACACGGCAGAAAGACATGGGAACTGGAGGCGAAGGCCATCTCTCAGTATCAGGGGGAGAACATCCTTCTCTTAGAGGATGTGAAAGTGATCTATTATCTGAAGGATGGACGGTCCATCACCATTTCCGGAAACCGGGGCAAAGTCCATCAGGATTCAAAAAATATGGAACTGGTCGGCAATGTGCTTCTCATCTCAACCGATGGATACCGGCTAAAGACAGAATCGATGTCCTATCAACATTCAAGCAAACAGGCGGCCACTTCCGATCCGGTCGAGTTCGAAGGAGAGCAAATCCGCCTGACGGGAAAAGGGATGCTGGTCGATATGGAAGCAAAGACCTTTAAGGTCCTCAGCCAGGCCAGGACCCAGTGGAAAGGGGGGCGAAAGGGATGAAGACGGGCAAAGGGGTTGGACTTTTCTGCGTCTTTCTCTTTCTCATTCTCTTTTTCACACCCGGAGGGGCCCAGGAGAAGAAGGCCGGTTCTGCCAAGGGATTCGGGTTTATGACTTCCCGCTCTCCCATTGAAATTACCTCTGACACCGTCGAAGGAGATCAGAAACAGAACCGGGTCGCCTTTAAAGGAAATGTCGTCGCCAAACAGGAGGAAGCCACCCTTTACGCCAACCTCGTGGTCGTCCACTACGATACGGAAATGAAAAAGATCAAAGAGATCGTTGCCACAGGAAATGTCAGGATCGTGCAACTGGATCGAAGGGCGACCTGCCAGAAGGCCACCTTTTTCCAGAATGAGAATAAGATCGTCCTCGACGGGGAAGCCGTGATTCGCGAGGGAGATAATATTGTCCGGGGGGAGCGGGTCATCTACCTGGTTGACGAAGAACGAAGTTATGTGGAAGGAGGAAAGGGAAGCCGGGTCACCACGACCATCGTCCCTTCCTCAAAAGAAGAGAGGAAGAAGCAATAATCAATGTCCAATGGGCAATGGGCAATTGTCATTTTTCAAATTGTGTTAATGAATGGTTATTGGTCATTGGTCACTACACATTGATAGGTCATAAGGATGTCCCATCTCGTATGTGAACAGTTAACTAAATCATTTCATCGCCGGAAGGTGGTGGATCGGGTCAGCATTGAGATCGATGGAGGCGAAGTGGTGGGCCTGCTGGGGCCCAATGGCGCAGGAAAGACCACCATCTTCTATATGATCGTCGGACTTCTTACTCCCAGTGGAGGCAAGATCTATCTCAACGGGGAGGAGATCACCGCCCTTCCCATGTATTTGCGGGCGAGAAAGGGAATCGGTTACCTTCCACAGGAGCCATCCGTTTTCAGAAAGCTGACCGTGGAAGGAAATCTGATGGCGATCCTGGAGACCCTGCCCCTCTTAAAAGAGGAGAAGCGGGACCGGTTGGAGGAGCTTTTGGATGAGTTGGGTCTCTCTCCCCTTCGAAAACAGAAAGCCTATAGCCTTTCAGGAGGAGAGCGGAGAAGAGTGGAGATTACACGGGCGCTGGTGTTATCCCCCTCTTTCATCCTTCTGGATGAACCCTTTGCCGGGATCGATCCCATTGCAGTCCTGGATATTCAGGCCATTGTCCGTCAATTGAAATCGAAGGATATCGGAATTATAATTACAGATCATAGTGTTCGAGAAACATTGGGGGTTTGCGATCGCGCCTATATCCTGAACGAAGGCAACCTGTTAGAGTCAGGGACCCCGGAGGAGATTGCCCGAAGCCCCAAAGCAAAAAAGATCTATCTGGGAGATGGGTTTCGATTAGACGAAAGGCACCGGATTAAGGCAGAGGAGATAAAAGAGGCCGGGGAGAAAAGCCCGGGCCCTTTATTCGAATGAGATGGTCTTAGAACTCAAGTTGGCACCTAAACTCGTCCAGCAACTGGTGATCACTCCCCAGCTCCAGCAGGCGATACGACTTCTTCAGTTGACGCGGCTGGAACTGGTGGACATGATCAGCCAGGAGATGGAGGAGAATCCTCTTCTTGAAGAGCTTGAGGAAGGAAAAGAGTCCTTTGATGAAGAAGAGCAGGGCACAAGTGAAAAGGTCGAAGAACCGGTATCCACCCCGGAGCATACCGCTGAAGTAAAAGGAGAAGGAGAGGGGGCCGATGAATTCGACTGGGAAAATTATCTTGAGAATTCCAACCTCACCTCTCTGACCAGACAGAAGGAGGGGGACAGCGACGAGAGGCCCTCTTTTGAAAACTTCCTAACCAAGAGCGCAACGCTTTTCGACCACCTCCGCTGGCAACTCCAACTCTCCCATTTAACCGAAGAGGAACAACATGCAGGGACATGGATCATCGGAAACCTGGATGAGGACGGATATTTGAAGATGCCCCTGGAAGAGATCACCGCTGAAGTGGGTCTTCCATCTGAGGTGGTAGAAGGGGCCCTTCGCAAGATACAGCAGTTCGATCCGGCCGGAGTAGCCGCCAGGGATTTGAAGGAATGTCTCCTCATTCAGCTAAACCAGTTATCCAATCGGGATCCCATTGCAGAAAAGATCATTCTGGAGCATCTCGCCCTGTTGAAGAATCGGAACTATCCGGCGATTGCCAAGCGCATGGGCCTCTCCCTCGAGCGGGTAAATCGGGCCGCCTCCCTCATCTCGAGATTGGAGCCCAAACCCGGAAGGGCCTATGGAAGCGAAGTCGCCCAGGAGATCATTCCCGATGTCTATGTCTATAAGGTGGAAGGGGAGTATGTGATTTCCCTCAACGATGAAGGGGTCCCCCGATTAAGAGTCAATTCTTATTACCGCCGTATCCTCGCCGAGGGCCGTGACGCCCAACAGAATGACCGGAAATATATTCAGGAGAAGCTTCGCTCCGCCCTCTGGCTGATCCGGAGCATTGATCAACGCCAGAGAACGATCTACAAGGTGGCCAAAAGCATCGTCAAATTTCAAAAGGACTTCCTGGATCAGGGGATTCAGTATCTCAAGCCTCTCGTCCTGCGGGATGTAGCGGAAGATATTCAGATGCATGAATCCACCGTCAGCCGGGTGACCAACAACAAATATATGCATACCCCTCAGGGAATTTATGAATTAAAATACTTCTTCAATGCCGGCATTCCCTCCATGCAAGGGGAGGCCATGGCTTCCGAAAGCGTCAAGAGCCTGCTGCGGGAGATCATTGTCAGGGAAGATCCGAAGAAGCCCTACAGCGATGAGAAACTGGTCCAGATGCTGAAGGAGAGAAACATCCATATTGCCCGGAGGACGATTTCGAAATATCGTGAGATGATGAAGATCCTTTCCTCAAGCGAACGGAGGAGAGTGGTTTGATAGTTAAACAATGAACGATGGACGATGAACAATGAATCCAGAATAATAACACCCCCCAACCCCCTCAATCTAACGCCCACATCCATCTTCCCCCTCTTAAGATAAGAGGGGGAAGGGGGAGTTATGACGGGGGCGAGGGGGAGTTATGAAGTTGGAAGATACAAGATGCAGGATGAACGATGAACGATAAACCCCGTTAGAAACCCCAGTCGTTGAGACTCGAAACCGAGCAGGGGATTATTTCTAACGGGGTAAAGGAGAGTGCCGATGCAGATTTCCGTGACATTCAGACATATGGAAGCCGATCAAGGGGTAAAGGACTATGTGAAGGAAAAAGTCCAGAGGCTGGAGAAATTCGCTGAGAATCCAAGAGAAGCTCATGTCGTTCTCTCTGTTGAAAAATTCCGCCATTCCGCGGAGCTTACCATCGCAGGAGACGGCCTGCCCATCAATAGCGAGGGGAGAGATCGGGATCTCTATGCGGCCATCGATCAAATGGTTGATAAGATGGATCGTCAGATCCGCGAGCGACGGGAAAAGGTGAAGAAGAAAAGAGGGGCCCTCCCCTCCCCGGAACTGGCTCCCCGTGGGAGAGGGCTATCAACCGGAAGGATCCGGGAGGAAGGTGTCTCTTCCCTTATCCGAAGAAGACGCATCCCTGCCAAACCCATGTCTCTCGAAGAAGCGATGGCCCAGTTGAAACTTTCAGGAAAAACCTACCTCTTCTTTATCAATTCCCACTCCGGCGAGATGAATGCCCTCCATTGGAAAAACGGCGACTACGAATGGATTGAGCCTTCTCCCGAATAGGGGAAAGCGAAGAGGAAGGCATGAAACTTCTGGACTTTTTAAAAGAGGAGTGGGTCATCCCGGAACTCAATGGAACGGATAAACTCTCCGTTTTAAGAGAGCTGTCCGAAGTCCTGATCAAACCATGCGGCGTGACTTCCTCCGGGGAACTCATGCAGGTTCTTCTTGAGAGGGAGAGGCTGGGATCCACCGGAATAGGGGAAGGGGTGGCGATTCCGCATGGGCGTTTGAAGAGGTTGAAACATTTCTTCGTCTCCTTTGGACGTTCGACGCACGGGATGGACTTCGATGCCATCGATCATCGACCCTGCCAGATTTTCTTTATGGTGATGGCTCCGGAGAATTCGGCCGTGGAGAACCTTAACCTTCTCGGCCGGATTGCCAGGCTGCTGAAAGACCCTTCTTTCAAGAAAAAACTGATGGGAGCCAAAACTCAGAAAGAGATTTTCCAGATCATCTCCGATGAGGATGAAAGGTATTAGTCACTTATAAATCAGGGTATCGGGGAATCAGAAAATCAGAAGGCAGTTGAGGTCCGTTAAGGACAGGTTGGGGATATGCCGAAATTTTGAAATCTAACCTTGGGGATAGGGCATGAGCGATCTTGTGGTTCAAGAGTTGGAACAGGATGGAGAGTTTCGCCTCGGTTTGACCCTGATGGCGGGACGAAAGGGATTGAAGAAAAGGATTACTCACCCCCAGATTCAAAAGATGGGATTGGCCATGGCCGGTTTCACCCGATTTATCAATCCCGAGCGACTTCAGGTCTTTGGAAATACCGAGGCGGGTTACTTCCAGACGCTTGCTCCCGACCTCCAGAAGGAAATCATCCGGCAGATAGGCAACCTCCTTCTGTCTTGCCTGGTGGTGACATGCAACCTTGAGATTCCCGAAATTCTTCTCAGGGAAGCCGATGAGAAGGGCATTCCACTTTTCCGAACCAGCCTCAACTCTACCGATTTCATCGACCGGGTCACCAAGTTTTTAGAGGAGAGACTGGCTTCGACACAGAACCTTCATGGCGTGCTCATGGATGTCTTCGGGGTCGGTGTCCTTATCCTCGGTAAGAGCGGCATCGGAAAGAGTGAATGCGCCCTTGATCTCATTCTCCGGGGCCACCGGCTGGTGGCGGATGATATGGTCTCTATTCAGAAACGGCCCCCCAACACTCTGATCGGAAGCGGCTTTGAGGTCATCAAACACCATATGGAAATTCGGGGACTCGGGATTATCAATATCCGGAGCCTTTTCGGCGTGGAGGCGATCCGGGAACAGAAGAAAGTCGAGTTAGTCGTGGAGCTGGTCGAATGGGATACGCGGCAGGAATATGACCGTCTTGGATTTGAGGAGGAGAAATATACGGTACTGGGGGTTGAACTTCCGATGTTGAGAATCCCGGTCACACCCGCCCGGAATTTAACGACCATCATCGAAGTGGCTGCCCGCAATCACCTTCTCAAAGTGATGGGATACGATTCAGCGCTGGAATTTGAGAAAAAACTCCTTCGAAGGATGGAGGAGAAAGGGGTCAATAAACTTGAAGTCGAAGGCGAGGTGGAGTGAAGAGCCTCCGGGTTATTCTCATCAGCGGTCTTTCCGGATCGGGGAAAACAACGGCCATTAAGGCCTTAGAGGATATTGGCTTCTATTGCGTGGACAACCTTCCCATCCTTCTTTTACCCAAGTTTCTCGAACTTTGCGGGCAGTCCGGCGGAAAAATTTCCAGAGTGGCTGTGGTGGAGGATATCCGGGGAGCGGACTCCCATCCGGCCTCCGGACCGGAGGGGATCGATTTCTTTGAGGATTCAAGGAAGATCATTGAAGACCTCCGGAAATCGGGTTACTCTATTGAGATTCTCTTCTTGGACTCCTCCGATCCCATCCTGATGAGACGTTTCAGTGAAACACGGCGTCAGCATCCTCTGGCTTTAGGAGGTTCGATCCTGGAAGGGATTCGTGTCGAAAGAGAGCGGCTCGGGGGGATAAGGGATATGGCCAATCAGATCATCGATACCTCGCAGTTCAATGTCCACGAACTGAAAGAGAAGATCCAGCAGTATGCCCAGGAGGGATCGCAGGGAGGACAACTGACCGTGACTCTTCTCTCTTTCGGATATAGTTTCGGGGTCCCCTACGAGGCGGATCTGCTGTTCGATGTCCGTTTTTTGCCCAACCCCTATTTCGTGGAAGAACTGAAACGGTTAAGAGGGGATGATCCCAGAGTGGCCGAGTATATTTTACAGTGGGAGGAGTCAAAGGAGTTTCTCAAACGAACCCGGGAGTTCATCCGGTTCCTCCTTCCCTTCTATCTCCGGGAGAGGAGAACCCATTTGACGGTCGGCGTGGGATGCACAGGCGGAAGGCATCGGTCCATCGTCATTGTCAACCGGCTGGTTGAGATGCTGCGGGATGAAATGGCGAAGGAAGGCGTGCTTTTATCCGTGCGTCACCGCGACGCAGAGAGAGGGTGAGAGAGATGGTGGGAGTCATCGTGGTTACACATTGCCGTCTGGGAGAGGAGTTGATCGCTGCCGCCAAGCTGGTGGTGGGAGAAGAGCTGAAGCAGTTTCAATCCGTATCGATCGATCCCAGGGAAGGATCGGAGGAGATCCGGAACAAGATCATCGCCGCCATACGGAGGGTGGAGGGAAGAGGAGGGATATTGATCCTGACCGATATGTATGGAGGAACCCCGTCCAACATCAGCCTCTCTTTCCTGGAAGAGAAGAGGATTGAGGTGATCACAGGGGTCAACCTGCCCATGTTGTTGAAACTGGCGACCTACCAGGACAATATGGACCTCGAATCGCTGGCCGCTTTCATTACCGATTACGGCCAGAGAAATATCAACCTGGCCAGCGAGGTGCTTAAAAAAAGGGTGGAGAAGAAGTAGGGAACGGTTTAAAACCGTTCCCTGTGCGGACAAGGGCATGTGGAAAGGGTGGAAACGGGGAGATGGGAGTTCGGACCTTCACCATTAGGAATAAGCTGGGGCTTCATGCGAGGGCGGCCGCCCTTCTGGTGAAAACGGCCAATCGGTTTGTTTCGGATGTGAGTATTGAGAAGGACGGGTTGGAAGTGAACGGAAAGTCCATTATGGGGATTCTGATGTTAGCGGCTGCCAAGGGAACCAGGATCACGCTGAAGGTTGAAGGAAAAGATGCGGAACAGGCAGTTCATATTCTGGGCAAATTGTTTGAAAATAAGTTCGGTGAGGAATAAGGATGGCCATTCAACAGCAGATTAACAAAGTCATCCATGGCATTGGCGCTTCTTCGGGAATCATCACCGGAAGGGCCTATCTGGTTGAACGATTCAAGGTCCGTCTTCCCCAGAAGAGGATCCATCCCTCCCATGTGGATGGAGAGGTGGAAAGGTTTTATAAGGCAATTGAGGAAGCCAGGGAACAGTTGCAGGAGGTCAAGGAGAAGATTCTGGACCCGATGGTGAGGCAGCACGCTTTTATCCTCGATGTCCACATGATGATCCTGGACGATGAGATGCTCATCCAGAACACGGTCGAGAATATCCGGAAGAGAAAGATCAATTCGGAATGGGCCCTGGATCTCACCCTTGGAAAACTGGATGCCGTCTTTAATGCGATTGAAGACGAATATTTGAGGGAACGGAGGAGCGACCTCCACCATGTCGCAGCGAGGATCTTCCGGAACCTCATGGGAAGGAAGCATGATGACATCACCAAGATCAAAGGAAAGGTGATCGTGGTGGCGCATGATCTCTCCCCCGCCGATACCCTCCAGATGCGATTGAACCATGTGGCCGGCTTTGTCACGGATATTGGCGGAAGGGTTTCTCATACCGCCATCCTTGCCCGCTCCCTGGGCATTCCCGCTGTGGTGGGATTGGAGGCGGCCACCTCCCTCATCAATGGAGGGGATCTGTTGATCATCGACGGGGAAGCGGGAAAGGTGGTCATCAATCCGACCGAAGAGATCTCCGAATCCTTTTTGGAGAGGAGGAAGCGGGTCAAATTACTGGAACGGGAGGTCCTGAAATACGCCTCCCTGCCGGCGGAGACGAGGGATGGGGTCCGCATTCATCTTCAGGCCAATATCGAAATGGTGGAAGAGATCCCTTCTGCCAAAAGCCACGGCGCGGAAGGAATCGGTCTCTACCGGACCGAGGTTCTCTACCTCAACCGGAAAGATCTGCCCACCGAGGATGAACATTATCAAACCTATCGGAAGATCGTGGAAAACATCTCTCCCGGTGTCGCCACGATCCGCACACTGGACATCGGGGGAGATAAATTTCTTGATGGTTATTCAAAGAACAATGAGATGAATCCCGCCATGGGACTGAGGGCCATCCGGTTCAGCTTCAAGGAGACCGACATCTTTAAAGCCCAGCTGAACGGAATTCTGCGCGCCAGCGCTCACGGGAAACTGAGGATCCTCTTTCCGATGATCTCCGGGATTGAAGAGATCCGGAGGGCGAAAGCCATCCTCGAAGAGGTCAGGAAGGGGTTGATCCGGGCAAAGGTTCCTTTTGACCGGGGAATCAAGGTCGGAGCGATGATTGAGATTCCCTCCGCCTCGGTCACCGCCGATATTCTGGCTCGCGAGGTCGATTTCTTCAGCATCGGGACGAATGATCTCATTCAGTACGCTTTGGCCGTTGACCGTATCAATGAGCATGTCTCCTATCTCTTCGAGCCCCTTCACCCTGCCATCTTAAGAATCGTCCGGAGCGTGGTCCTGTCCGCCCGACGTGTGGGCATTCCCGTGGCCATTTGCGGGGAGATGGCCGCTGAGCCTGCCTATGTGTTAGTTTTATTGGGGCTGGGGCTGGAGGAGTTCAGTATGAATCCGGTTGCCATTCCAAAGGTGAAGAAGGTCCTTCGCATGGTGGAGGCAGAGGAGACGAGATCCCTGGCGGAAAGATTGTTCCAATGCGCCACGGCAACGGAAATCAAACGGCATGTCCGGCGATGGATGGCCGAAAGATTTTCGGAGGATTTCGGCAGATCGATCGCAGAAGAGTTAAAAACATAAACCCCGTTAGAAAGGCTGGGGCCTTCTAACGGGGTAAACCCACAAGGAGGAAAACGTTATGTCAATGACAGACTTCTTATTCACTTCTGAATCCGTCACCGAGGGGCATCCGGATAAGGTGGCGGATCAAATCTCCGACGCCATCCTGGATGCCATCATCGCACAGGATCCTCAGGCGCGGGTTGCCTGCGAGACAATGGTGACCACAGGAATGGCCATCATCGCAGGCGAGATTTCGACTTCCTGTTATGTTCATATGCCCGCCATCGTCCGCGAAACGATCAAAGAGATCGGATATAATGACTCTGCCATGGGGTTTGACTGGGAGACCTGCGCCGTCCTTACCTCGATCGATGAGCAGTCGCCCGACATCACCCTGGGGGTCGAAGAGACAAAGGACCATGAGCAGGGAGCAGGGGATCAGGGATTGATGTTCGGATATGCCTGCAACGAGACCCCGGAATTGATGCCCATGCCCATCATCTATGCTCATCGTCTGACCCGACGGCTGGCAGAAGTGAGAAAGAAGAAGATCCTTGATTTTTTAAGACCGGACGGAAAATCTCAGGTAACCATTCAATATATCAATAATAAACCGGTCCGGGTGAATTCCGTCGTCATTGCAGCCCAGCATTCGGATAAGGTGACCTACAAGACGCTGGAAGAGGGAATCCTCGAAGAGGTGATCCTTAAAACGATTCCTCCGGAACTGCTGGATAAGAACACAAAGTATTATATCAATACCACCGGGCGGTTCGTCCAGGGAGGCCCCAAAGCGGACTGCGGCCTGACCGGCAGAAAGATCATCGTCGATACTTACGGTGGTGTGGGAAGCCACGGAGGAGGCTGTTTCTCAGGGAAAGACCCATCGAAGATGGACCGGGGCGCCTCCTATATGGCCAGACACGTTGCGAAGAGCATCGTGGCCGCGGGGATGGCTGAAAAATGCGAGGTTCAGATTGCCTACACCATCGGAAAGGCAAAACCCGTCTCCTTCATGATCGATACCTCCGGGACCTATAAGATTCCCCCGGATGAGATCGCCAGGATTGCCATGGAGCTCTTCGACCTGAGACCCAAGGCCATCATTCAATATCTCGACCTTCTCAAGCCCATTTACAAACGGACCGCATGTTATGGCCACTTCGGTCGAAACGAACCCGGATTCACATGGGAGAAGGCCCACCGGGCAGACGAATTGAAAAAAGCAGCAAAACTGTAGAATAAAACAAGATGGGGTGATAGGGAGATAGGGTGATGAGGAGATAGGGTGAAAAATCCAGGGGGCGAATATATTACAGAAGCTTAACGATCGTATCGATTTGATGAGGAAACCATGAATTACGACATCAAGGATATTTCATTGGCGGAGAAGGGCCGTCTCCGGATGGAATGGGCGGAGATGGCCATGCCTGTTTTGAAGCTGATCAGAAGCCGCTTTGAGAAGGAGAAGCCCCTCAGGGGAATCCGGCTCTCCGCCTGCCTCCATGTGACAACGGAGACAGCGGCTCTGATGAGGACCTTGCTGGCCGGCGGAGCGGAGCTTAGCCTCTGCGCTTCCAATCCGTTAAGCACGCAGGATGATGTGGCCGCCTACCTGGTCAAGGAGTTAAATATTCCTGTTTTTGCCATCAAAGGCGAGAACAGCGAAACCTATTACGAACACATCCGGCAGGCGCTGGCTTTCTTTCCCAATCTCACCATGGATGATGGGGCGGACCTCGTCTCCTCCCTTCACTTCATTGCCCTCGAAAAATGGAACGACCTCATTCCCTCATTGCGGAGCTGGGTAAAAGGGCTTCCGGCAGCCAGAAGGGAAGAGATGATCAGAGGATTGCTCGGCGGAACCGAGGAGACAACGACCGGTGTGATCCGGCTTCGCTCCATGGAGCGCAACGGGGTTTTGAGATTTCCCGTGATTGCCGTCAATGATGCGGAGACGAAGCACTTCTTCGATAACCGGTATGGAACTGGACAGTCCACGATCGATGGCATTCTCCGGGCGACCAACCGGTTGATAGCAGGGTCGAACTTTGTCATTTCAGGTTACGGGTGGTGCGGAAAAGGCCTGGCCATGAGGGCCAAAGGAATGGGAGCGAACGTGATCGTCACAGAGGTCAGTCCCCTGAGAGCCCTGGAAGCCGTGATGGATGGTTTTCGCGTTATGACCATTGCCGGAGCTGCTGAGACGGGAGATATTTTCTGCACGGTTTCAGGAAATGTGGGCGTAATACGGAAGGAGCACTTTCTGAAGATGAAAGATGGGGCCATTGTCGCCAATTCGGGCCACTTCAATGTAGAACTCGATCTGATCGGGCTCGGCGAGATCACGGTTTCGAAAAAAGAGATCCGTGACTTTGTCGAAGAGTTTCATCTCGAGAATGGCCGGAGGGTCTATCTCCTGGGAGAGGGAAGGCTGATCAACCTTGCCTCCGCAGAAGGCCATCCCTCCAGCGTGATGGACATGAGTTTTGCCAACCAGGCTCTTTCAGCCGAATATCTGGTCAAACATCACCAGACCCTGGAGCGAAGGGTCTATCCGGTTCCGGAATCGATTGATCAGGAGATCGCCCGGATGAAACTCCTTTCGATGGGCATCGAAATAGACCGGCTCACGGAAGAGCAGGACCGCTATTTGGCCTCATGGGAGCAAGGGACATGAACAAGATCAATAAAAGATGGAGATGGTTTCTGCTCGCTCTCATCCTCCTTGTTGTGGGGTTTGCCCTCTTTCGGGGATGGGCGCTGACACAGAAGAAGGCTGCGCCTCAGAGGACGAAGCGGGGAGAGATTCCCGTCCAGGTCTCTGCTGTCCTCTCCAGGCCGCTCATCTATTCCATCTCGATGACCGGGGATGTCACCCCATTGATGCAGGTCGATCTTTTTCCAAGGGTCTCCGGATATCTGGAGCGGATCCATGTCCATCTTGGAGATTCCGTCAGGCAGGGGCAGACAATCGCACAGATAGACCGTACCGATTACCTCCAGAAAGTGAGGGAGATGGAGGCCCGGGCGGCCCAGGCAAAGGCTCAGCTTACCGAGATCGAAGCAGGAGCAAGGACTGAGGATCTGCGTCAGGCCGAAGAGGCGGTCAAAGGGGCCCAGTCCCGTTTCGAAAACGCAAGGCTTCACAGGGAGCGAATGGAAGCCCTCTATAAGAGGCAAGTCATCTCAAAGAAGGAGTGGGATACCTCGGAGATGGAATTTACGGTTGCCGAATCACAGCTCGCTTCGAGCCGGGAGCATCTGAAATTGCTAAGGGAAGGGGCCAGACAGGAAGTGAGGGAGGCGACTCAGGCGAAATTAAAGGAGACCGAGGCGATCCTGGCTCAGGAGAAGATCCGGCTTCAGCATACACAGATCGTCGCTCCCTTTTCGGGCGAGATCAGCCGGAAGTACATGGACACAGGCGCCCTCGTCTCACCTTCCACCCCCATTGTATGCCTCATCCACACCGATACATTAAAGGTGGTCGCTCATGTCATGGAAAAGGACATCCCTCTCCTCAAAACGGGGATGAAAGCAAAGATCAGGACCGAAGCCTTCCCCGGGAAGATCTTCGAGGGGAGAATCGCACGGATTTCCAGCGCCCTGGAACCCGCAACCCGGACCCTTCAGGCGGAGATTGAGGTTCCCAATCCTGGCCGGCTGCTCAAACCCAGTATGTATGCACGGATCGAGGTGGTCCTCCTCGAAAAACCCCGCGCCCTTGTCATTCCGAGATATGCGGTCGTAATGGAGGGCGGATCGAAAGTCATCTTCATCCTGAATGGAAATCAGGCCATACGGAGGCCGGTGGTCACCGGATATGAACAGGATCAATATATCGAGATTCTTGAAGGGGCCTCCGAAGGAGATCAAGTGATTGTGAAAGGGCAGGAGTTGATCAAAGACCGCTCCACGGTCCGGGTGATCGAAGGGAGTTGAAATTATATGGACATCATCCGGGGTTCCCTCAAGAATCCTGTCGCCCGTTTCATGGCAGCCATCGGGATCATCCTGCTCGGGATCATCGCCTTCTCCGACCTTGCCATTGATCTTTTCCCGGAAATCTCCTATCCTGTTGTCTCCGTGGTGACCGACTATCCCGGGGCAAGTCCAGAGGATGTGGAGATCACCCTCACACGACCCATCGAAAAGAGGGTCAGCCGCATCCAGAATGTCCGCCATGTCTCCTCCCGTTCAAGGGAAGGGTTTTCTGTCGTCACCGTTGAATTCTACTGGGGAACAGATCTCGATATTGCGTCCACGGATATCCAGCGAAACATCAATGAAATTTTAGACGTCTTTCCGGAAGAAGCGAAACAGCCCATCATCATCAAGTTCGATCCTTCCCAGATTTCGGTCATCGTCCTCGCTGTCACCGGTCCCCTGGAGGATTACCAGTTGCGTGAACTGGGAGAAGATTTTATCGCCCCGAGGCTGGAGAATCTGAAGGGGGTAGCCTCAGCCAATGTCTTCGGCGGGCAGGTGAGAGAGATCCAGGTGGAGGTGGAACGGTCGAAACTGGAGAGATTGAACCTTCCCCTGGACAGAGTGGCTCAGGCAGTCAAGGCAGGCTATATGGACCGGCCAGGAGGAAGTCTCAATACCGGGAAGAGGGAATACAGCGTCCGCACCCTTGGCCGTTCTGCGGAAGTCAGGGATCTGGAGGAGATCGTCGTTTCTCATCAAAACGGGAATCCGATCAGGTTGAGGGACATCGGAAAAGTGAAGGAAGGATACGAGGACATACAGTCAGAGGTCCATGTCAATGGCGTAAAAGGGGTCGTCATCGGAGTTCAGAAGCAGATCGGTGGCAATACCGTCTCTGTCGTGGATCAAGTCCTCAAGGCTATACCTCAGATCAAGAAGGAACTTCCCAAGGGGGTCTCTCTTGAGGTTGTGTCGGACCAGTCCACCTTCATCAGGAAATCGATCCAGAACCTTCAGAAAGAGGCCATGATGGGAGCCCTTCTCGCCGTGGTCATCATCCTCCTCTTCCTCAGAAATGTGACAAGCACTGTGATCATTGCCCATTCCATCCCCATCTCAATTATTGCCACCTTTGTAATGCTCCATTTCGGAAAGTTCACCCTCAACATCATGACTCTGGGAGGACTGGCCCTGGGCGTTGGCCGGCTGGTGGATGATGCCATTGTCGTCCTGGAGAATATCAACCGGCATCTTGAGCGGGGTGAATCTCCGGAGGAGGCATCCTACAAAGGAGCCTCCGAAGTGAGTAAACCGGTGATTGCGGCCACCCTTACGAGCATCATCGTCTTTCTCCCCCTGGCTTTTGTGAAGGGGATTGCGGCGTTGTTATTCGTTCAGATGGCTTATACGGTTGCCTTCTCTCTCCTCGCCTCCCTTTTCGATTCACTGACTCTCATCCCGCTTCTCACCGCAAAATTTCTTCGGCCGAAGAAACCGAGGGAGAAGCCTTCATGGAGTCAGAGGATTCTACTCAAGACCCAGCCCCTCTTTCTATGGCTGGATGAGCTCTATCAGAATACTCTCCAATTTGCCCTGTCCCATCGCAAACTGGTCGTCTCGGGTGTGGTGGTTGTTTTTGCAGGATCACTCTTCCTGATTCCCCTCATCGGGACTGAATTTTTTCCGACTTCGGACGAAGGCCAGGTGAGGATGTCGATGAGACTTGCCGTGGGATCTTCTCTCGAAGAGACCAAAAAGGTGGTCGGGGAAGTGGAGGAGATCGTCTTCTCAGAGGTTCCTGAATTGAAATCTCTCTGGGCAAGGGCAGGCTCAGGCAGGGGAAGGTCGGTGATCTTCAGCGGAAGGTTTGCCGGACCCCATACTGCAAACGCCTCGCTCATGCTCCTCGATCAGTCGGAAAGAGAGAGATCTTCGGAGGTTATTGCCCGCTCTCTCAGGGAGAAGGTCAGAAACATTCCCGGAACCATCATCACCGTCTTTCCTGGAGGGATCGTCTCCCGTGTGATTAGCTTTGGCGCCGATGAACCGATCAGCGTGGAGATCCTTGGCTTTGATCTGGCCTCAGGAAACCGTTTGGCCAGAGAAGTGGATGGAATTCTCAGGGAGGTCCGGGGAGTGACCGACATCCAGATCGGTCGGGAGGAGGGACTGCCGGAATATCAGATTAAGTTTCGGCAGGACCGCCTATCCAGCCTGGGACTCACCACGTTTCAGGTCGCTGAGAACGTAAGAGGAGCGATCGAGGGCATTGAGGCATCCATCTTTGTCGATCCCAAGACAGGCCGGGAGCATCAGGTGAGAGTCCGGCTCCGCGAGGAGGACAGGCTCCATCCGGAAGATCTCCATCGTATTCCCCTTCCCGTATCAGGCGGAAAGGTGGTGCCTCTGGGGAATGTGGCTGATGTGGTGAAGACCACTTCCCCCGCGCAATTAGAGAGGAAATATCAGCAAAGGATTGTTTTTGTGACGGCCAATACGAGCGGAAGAGACCTCGGCTCGATCGCTGCGGAGATTGAGAAAAAGATCTCGCAGATGAAGATCCCGGAGGGTTTCTCCATTCAGCTCAAAGGAGCCCGGCAGGAGCAGAAGGATGCCTTCCGGACTCTCTTCTTTGCTTTGGGACTTGCTATCCTTCTGGTCTATATGGTTTTGGCCTCACAATTTGCCTCTCTGCTCCATCCCTTTCTGATTATGTTTTCTGTGCCCCTGGGAATTATCGGCGTCATCTGGGCTCTCTTTCTGACTGGAAACACCTTGAGCGTGATCTCCTTCATCGGGATTATCATGATGGTCGGTATTGTTGTCAGTAATGCGATTATCCTGATCGACTACATCAACCGGCTCCGAAAGGAAGAGGGAATGGAATTAATGGAGGCCGTCCTGCAGGGCGGCAGGGTGAGGCTCAGGCCGATCCTGATGACCTCTCTCACAACGGTCTTCGGGCTGGCCCCGATGGCCCTTGGATTCGGAGAGGGCGCTGAGACGAACGCCTCTCTGGCCATTGCCGTGATCGGCGGCCTCATGGTCTCGATGTTTCTTACGCTGGTCTTCATTCCCACACTCTATTTTATTGCGGAGGAGCGGAGAAGCAGGAAAAAAGGGTTCCAGGATTCCAGGGTCCAAGGGGTCGAGGGGTACAATAGTTCAAGATAAATTCTTTTCTGATACTTGAATCCTTGAATCCTGGAACCCTTGACCACTTTTTTATCTTATGATTCAACGTCGAAAGACCTGCCAGATATCGATTGGCTCCGTTCAAGTTGGAGGGGAGGCGCCTGTCTCCGTCCAGTCGATGACAAAGACCGATACGCGGAATATCCCAAAGACGGTGAATCAGATCCGGCGCCTTGAGGAGGCAGGCTGTGAAATCATCCGGGTGGCAGTCCCGGATGAGGAGGCGGCCCGGGCCATCGCCCGGATCAAGAAAAGAATAAAAATTCCCCTTATTGCAGATATCCACTTCAACTATCGGCTGGCTCTGATATCCATGGAACATGGAGCGGACGGACTTCGCATCAATCCCGGAAATATCGGAGGAAGGGACCGCTTGAAGGCAGTCGTCGAGGAGGCGAAGAGCCGTTCGATCCCGATCCGGATCGGAGTGAATGCCGGTTCCCTTGGAAAAGATCTTCTGAAGCGTTTCGGAGGGCCAACCTCTGAGGCCATGGTATTAAGCGCCCTCCGGGCAATTGAATATATGGAAGATCTCGATTTTAATCTTATCAAAGTCTCTTTAAAGGCATCCCATGTCTTGAAAACAGTGGAAGCCTGCCGGTTATTCTCCCGGAAATCCGATTATCCGCTCCATCTCGGAATTACGGAGGCGGGAAGGGGCTCGGGAGCAGTGGTTAAATCCGCCATCGGGATCGGACTTCTTCTCAATGAGGGGATCGGAGACACGCTCCGGGTCTCATTGACCGGAGATCCCGTTGAAGAGGTCCGTGTAGGGTATGAGATATTGAGGGCTTTAAAGGTTCGGGAGAGGGGTGTTGAAATCATCTCCTGCCCGACCTGCGGCCGATGTGAAATTGACCTCAGCCGTCTTTTAGGGAAAGTAGAGAAAGAGGTTCGAAAGATAACTTTTCCCATGACCCTTGCCATCATGGGGTGCGTGGTCAATGGCCCAGGCGAGGCGAAAGAGGCGGACATCGGGATCGCCGGAGGCAAAGGGACAGGGTTGCTCTTCAAAAAGGGAAAAGTGGTAAGAAAGGTGAAAGAATCAGAGTTCGTGCCCGTCCTCCTGAGTGAAATCCATGAAATGGCAAGGGACAAACGATGAACTATGAACTATGAACGAGGAACAATAAACATTAAGTAAAAAATATTTGAAATTCACCTAAAATTCCCTCCCCCTTTTGACGGGGGAGGGTGAGGGTGGGGGTGGACAAATTGGTCTTATTTTGGTTCCCCCTCCCCTTTATCCCCTCCCGCCAGAGACTGTGTCGTAATGTCATTCTGAGGGGATAGCCGAAGAATCTCTATGATCGATTCAGTTGAAATCATTAGATTCTTCACTTCGTTCAGAATGACAAACATCCCAATTCCCACATTACGAAACAGCCTCCCAGGGGAGGGGAGATTTTTTTAGGTTATCTTAAAACGTTGGACGGTTTGTTGTTCATCGTTCATTGTTTATCGTTCCTCGTTTCCACGGAGTTCCTTCCAAACAGCGTAAATCCGGTGAAGAACGGTGAAGTGGGTGAGGATGGCCAGGATCCAGAGGACCGGTTCCATCCAGTTAAAAAGAGTTCCCAGGGAGAGAAGGATGATTCTCTCCGCTCTCTCCATCAGCCCGATATGGCAGGAGATCCGGAGGGCCTCCGCCTTTGCCCGAACATAGGGAATGAGGACTGTCCCGATGGCAACCACAGAGGTGAGAATGACCAGACCGGAGTTCCCCTCTCTCAGGTAATGGATGCTTAAGGCCAGAAGGAGGAGAAGGTCCGAATATCTATCCATCACTGAATCGAAGAAGCTTCCGAAGATCGTCACCTTTCCTAAATTCCTTGCAATGACCCCGTCCAGAAGATCGAAAAGACCCGAAAGAATAATCGCCAGACCCGCTGAGAGCCAGAATCC
>MGQQ01000016.1 GCA_001798855.1 Deltaproteobacteria bacterium RBG_16_49_23
TGTACTCCCTGGATGAGAGAGTTTAATCCCTGGATAAACCTTCACAATAATTCGTCATGAGCCATATTTTATTGGTCTCTCCATTTTTGTCCTATGTCAAGGGCAGACCCTGTATTCCTATCCCCTGCCTACCGGCAGGCAGGCGCAATCCGCATTTATTGTGCGCTATGCTCTATGCTGGAAGGCATATTCCCATTTGCCGCTTCTTCAAAAATGACCGACCGATGTCAAGTTGTTTTGAACTCAACTTTCCTTTCTCAGTTCTCGGTGTCAACAAACCTTTTCCATCTTCTTTGGAAGATGGGCATTCACTAAGCACGCTCTGCAGGAACGTCCCCTTTTTTCCTCTTTGTCTTTAATGTGTGTAGAATCTAACGGGTATGGGACAAGGTCATTTGTCATTTGGCATTTGGCTATTTTAATCCCGCTTTGCTCAATGCCTGAATGAATTTATCCATTTCCAATTGATCCTTAAACATAGATAATATCTTTGAATAGCTGGCCAGGGAGAAATTAGGATTTAGCCTGAGGATTTCTTCGGCCGCAGCACGGGCCTCCTTTTCTCGGCCCATCATACTGTAGGTTCCAGCCAGCCCGACATGAGCGAAGATGTTATTAGGCTCACGCTGAAGAGATTTTTTATATGCTGAAACCGCCTCCTCAAACCGGCCGGTGATCCGGAGGGCACCTCCGTAATGTAAATAAATACTGGTCGTACCGACGGGATCGAGCCGGATCGCTTTTTGGAAGAATGGAATAGCCTCTTCCGATCTGCCCGCGTAGTTCAGAGCCATGGCATAATGCATGTTGGCCATAGACCCGCCCGGGTCGAGGGCCACAGCCCGTTCCGCTTCAGCAATCGACTTGTCATACTCCCTTTTATAGGAATAGAGGAGACACAATAAACCGTGGGCCGAGGCAATGGAATCATCTATGGTAAGGACTTTTTGAGCCATCTCAATCCCTTTCTCAATAGACTCTTGAGGAGACCTCCCAATGCGCAGCACATACTCCATCTGGTGGACCCAGCCAATCGCAAGATAAGCCAATGGACTCTCCGGGCACATCTCAATCACTTCCTCAGCAATCCGCCGAGCCACCTTGGCGTCCTCGACATTATGACCTCGATGGTATCTGATCACTTCCATAAACTTTAAATAACAATCAAGAGTTTGCTTCCCTTTGCAAAATCTATCGAAAGATTTTTGCTTCAGAGAAGCTTGTTCTCCATCTGTCAACTTCACCCGGACAGCTGTTAAGACTCTCAGAGTGATCTCATCCTGCAGTGCAAATAGATCTGTTAGATTACGATTGTACCGTTCAGCCCAGATGTGACGCCCTGTGAGTGCATCGATCAATTGGGCTGTGATCCGAATGTGATCACCGGATTTTTGAACACCTCCCTCCAGCACATACCGGACACCTAACTCTTCGCTCACCTGTTTAACCTTCACAGGTTTGCCCTTATAGAAGAAGGTTGACTGTCTTGATATAACGAATAAATATTGAACTTTGGAGAGGGCGGAGATAATCTCCTCGGTCACGCTGTCGCAGAAAAATTCCTGTTTTGGATCACCGCTCAAGTTCACGAAAGGCAGCACGGCGATCGAAGGCAGGTCTGGTAGCGGGAAAGCCATCTTTTCCCTGGAGGCAACCTCCTCATCGGGGGGTGGAGGAGTCACCTTTTTTGATATCTTTTCGGGTAAAGCGGGGGTATCCTTTTCTTTGGATATCACTTCTACTGGAGGAGTCACAGTCGTTTGCGTCATTTCTGGTTGAGAAACGGCGATTTTCTCTTTTGGAACAACTTCTGGTTGTGGAGCGGAAGGACTATATAGTTTCCAGATAACAAGAGCAGCAATTATTCCAACCACGACTAGCATGACCCAGCGATGTCCGGACAGCCAGAAGGGTTTTCGGCCTTGGGGAGAAGAAGGAACCACGGGTGGTTCGGGAACAACAGTTTCTTCAACGGGCTCAGATTCTTCTTTCCCATCCCTTTTTAGGCTGGAAATGAATTGATCCCACGCATCAGCGTCCTGAGAATCGCCGAAGGTGATCGAAGTTTCGTCCAAACTGACTCCTATTCTATCTATAGCAAACTTTAGCCTCACATTCTCATGGCTCCCTTTGTATTCAAAAAGATTAGCCCAAATATCTTTTTCAGTTTCGGTGAAGGGATACGTTTTGCCGATCCCTTGCTCATATTCTTTTTTTCTTCCAAGGACCTTGAAAAGCGGAGCCTCTTCCAGATTGGGCAGGGCATGCTGCCATTTCATGTAAATCCTTGTCAGCAAGTTCTCTGTTTCTGACGACCCAGCAGAACCTCCGATCGTTTCATTCAGTAAAGCAAGAAAATCATGGTGTTTTTCCAGGGGAATAGACGTAATCTTCCCATGTCTTTTCATCTCGTTAACGACAAAGGCAATCACGGAGAGGTAAAACCTTCGGGAAGGCGAGTTGAAATGAAGGGTCAGTTCAATCCTATGTTTGAGTTCAATATGGAGCTTGAACTGGTTGAGGTCTATTGTGATGGGGTGAACTCTGGCATTTCCCGTCATTTTTAGCGGCCCCTAACTCATTGAAAGAAAAGGAAACTTTAACGAGAACCGGAAATAATCAAAAAAATGTAACGGTATATACCATTACATACAATATCAGATGTTTAAAATGAGGTCAATCCAAAAAAGGATTTTTACGTATGCAATTCAACAAGGCGGATCACTCAATGGATAGCAAATGGAATTATCAGAAGATACCCCGATGAAGCCTCCAGGGGAAATCCCATATTTCTCTGGAGGTGCTTTCCCGGTATACTCAAACTACCTTTATTAAATTAACATCTTTCTATTTTAAATATTAAGGAGATTGATATGAAAAAGATTCTATATATTGGTTTGGTTTTATTGTTAGGATTGATGCTTAAGGATGTTATTTTGGCACACGAAATTGAAGAAAATAAAAAATTGGTTGACGGGGTTGTCGAGGCAATTAACAGCGGTAAAAAAGCAGAGGATTTTAAAGACTGGACTAAGAAAGAACCCTACTATGTATCCATAATGGAGTCAGACGGAAGGTTTATAGTGCATCCTATTTATACACGGCTTCAAGAATGGGACAAGGAAATTTTTGATGCTCTTTCAAAAGCAACAACTGAAGGACTTTGGGTATCTTTCAATTGGCGCGGGAAGAGACACGCCTACGTTAGAAGGACCAAGAGTGGCCTTATCGTGAGTAGTGGTCACTGGGATTAAGATTCTAAATTGCCATAACTATAAAAGGAGGCGGACCATGAAAAAGTATCTATTGATATTGGTAATGAGTTTGGTTTCGGCTATTGCTTGGGAAGGCGAGGGTTTTGCCCAAGCCAAGAAAGAAGTTGCATTTTCTGGGACGCATTATTGGTCAAGTACGCCGAAAGCCGTTCAAGTCGATTTAGAGCGGTCAATCAGCTACTTGGAACTCTTTGGGGTAAGGGTGAATGACAGTGGCGATGGCCCTTTCCATGGAGCGTCAGTACACATTGTGGGGGTTGCGTATAGAAGCAAAGGTTACAACGGATTCAGGGCATATGAGACTTGGATAGATAAGGATGGAGATAAAGTGATCTGGGAGCTTCTGGACACCCCCTCTGGCGCTTCCAGTTCCCCGGGGAGACTAATCGAAGGGACCGGCAAATACATCGGATGGCAAGGTACTATGGAATATACCTTACAGTATCCGAAATCATTTCCCCAGGGGACGATTCGTGGAATCTGTCGGGAGGTCATAAAAATAGTTGCACCCCAATAGGTTCCGCGCCCGCTAAGAAACCTTTAATAAAAATATTACAAAAAAAGGAGGGGAGGTTTATGTCGAAGGAGATGAATCGAAGGGAATTTATGAAGGCATCGGCTGCAACAGGTGCAGTTTTGATGACAGGAGGTCTTTCTCCAGCTTTCGCACAAGAACTAAAACCAATCCAACTTTTAGCACCACAACTTGACGGGGGTAGGCCCCTTATGCAGGCGTTAAAGGATAGAAGGTCTACACGTTGGTACTCCAAAAAAGAGATTCCTTTACAGGTCCTCTCCACCCTGTTGTGGGCCGCCGTTGGTGTTAATCGACCTCACATTGGATTGCGCACTGCACCCCAGAGATTGAGTAGTGGGGGCATTGACATTTATGTAGCCACCGCTGACGGGGTGTTCTTCTATGAGGCTAAGGAAAATGTATTGAATCCGGTGGTGGCAGAAGATGTCCGTAATTTTTCCGGTCAACAGTATCCACCTCCGGGCATGTATGGCGGACCCGTGGGGGAGGCCCCTGTCAATCTCATCTATGTATGGGACGGTTTAAAGAACCCTCGATACTCAGATGAGTTAAATTTATGTCTCGCCTTTAGCCTAACAGGATTTATCAGCCAGAACGCTTATCTGTATTGTGCTTCTGAAGGATTGGTGACTGTTGTGCGTAATTGGTTTGCCAAACCGGCCTTGGAGAAAAAGATGAAGCTCCGACCAGAGCAGTATGCTACCCTCGTTCAATCAGTGGGGTATCCCTAATATTGATAAGAGGAATATATAAAAAATACCTGGGCGTCAGGCAACGGTAATTCGGTTAACATGCATGGCGGTTCTGTCCGGGCGCATAAAAAGTCAAGCCTTCGCACGTTCTATGAGTTCTCCGATGAGTTCGGCTGTCTTGCCAACCAGGGTTTTGCATTTGAAAAATTTTTCTCCCTGGCCATACTCCTTCACCTGAGCCGGGTCCAGCCAGTTCACTTGAACAATGTCGCGGCAGAGAATGGAGCCCCCGGCAATTTCATTTCCAAAGTGTTTCAAGAATTCCCAGGAATATTTCCACATTTTCATGTCGGCCTCTTCCCCGACTTTGTTTCGCCCAAAAAACAATCCGATGGCTGCAAGACCTCCTATGACAGCACCGCACACTTCTCCGTGACCACCCAATCCCCCGCCGAAGGGGTCCAGAGCCTTGATCAGATCGTCATTCTTTTTTCCGAGTTTTTCCTGTGCGACCACAAGAACGGCCTGGCTTCAATGAAGGTCAAATTGTGGGTGACCCCACAAATGACCCGAAACTCAAATAAAAAATTCTTTAAGCAACAGGCAAAGAGTAAATAGCGTATCATTTCCTGACAATGGGGACGTCCCCGGTGACGGTGAATAATTGAGATCTTCTCTCCAGTTTCCACTATCCCAACGCAAAAGCTTCTTGTCACGCTCTTCCCCGGACGGCGAAAAAAGCCCCCCCTATTTTGTGGTTTTTTTTTCTTGACACACTTTCCTCTCTTTAGTTATATTCGGCTCATCCCAGAGCGAATTCTTATCATTATCCAGATAGCGTTTCCGCCGCAAGAGGTGACGATGGCCGATTTTTCACCAGGCTACTATAAGACGATCAAAGTGATCGACACGTTTAGCGAGCGGACCGGCAATGTCTTCGCCTGGCTATGCATCCCGCTGGCAATCGTCGTCTTCTACGAGGTCGTGTCGCGCTATTTCTTCGACGCCCCGACGATCTGGGCCTATGACCTGTCCTACATGCTGTACGGCGCGCTGTTCATGCTCGGCGCAGCCTTTGCGCTGCGCCGCGGCGCCCACATCCGCACCGACATGCTGTGGGAGAAATTCTCCGAAGCCACCAAAGGCAAGATCGATCTCTACGCCTACATCCTGTTCTTTTTCCCGGGCATGATCCTGTTGTTCGCCACCAGTATCGATGATGCCTGGCATGCCTTTAGGTTTGGCGAGCTGTCCGAGCAGACGCCCTGGCGCCCGTACTTGTGGCCGCTCAAATCGGTGGTGCCGCTGACCGCGCTGCTGCTGATGATCCAGGGCGTGTCGGAAATTCTGAAAAGCTGGTACATGATGCGCACCGGCAGGGAATTCGAGCACAAGATCGGAGGTGAGATTTGAGCGGCCTCGAAGGTCTCGGCTTGATCATGCTGATTATAATGATCGGGGTGATTTTCATCGGCTTCCCGATTTCGTTCACGTTGTTGATCCTGGCCCTGGTCTTCGGCTACGCGGGTCTTGGCCAGATGGTGTTCGACCTCGCCTATCTGCAGACCATCGGCCTGATGAAAATGGAGGAGCTGGCTGCGGTGCCGTTGTTCATATTAATGGGTTATATCACCGAACAGGCGGGTCTGATGGAGAGGTTGTTCCGCGCGTTTCGCGACCTGCTCGCACCGGTGCGCGGGGCGCTTTACATCGGGGTGATCCTGACCGCGGCGGTGTTCGCCATGGCTACCGGGATTGTGGGCGCGGCGGTCACGGTGCTCGGCATCATGGCCGCGCCAATCATGATCAAGGCCGGTTACGATTCGCGCATGGCTTCGGGTTCGATCGCCGCGGGCGGCACGCTCGGGATCCTGATTCCGCCCTCTGTGATGCTGATTGTCATGGGCCCTGTGCTGGGCGTGTCGGTTGCCGACCTGTACGCCGCGGCTTTCGGCCCGGGATTCCTGCTCGCCGGCATGTACATCATGTACACCCTGGTGCGCAGTTTTCTCAATCCCAAGCTCGGCCCTCCGGTGCCGCTGGACGAGCGGCCCACGTCCTGGGCAATCGTGATCAAGGAGATGTTCTTCGGCATGATTCCGCTCGGCATGCTGATTACCTGCACCCTGGGTTCGATCCTGCTGGGACTGGCCACGCCGACCGAAGCCGCCTCCGCTGGTTGTTTCGGCGCGTTCGTGCTTGCGCTCGCCTATCGGAAGTTTACTTTTGCGGGCATTAAGAGCGCCTGCATCAGCACCATGAACACTTCGAGCATGGTCCTGTTCCTGGCGATGGCCTCGAATATTTTCGGCGCAGTGTTCGCGCGGCTGGGAACGGCCCAATGGATCACGAGATCGCTGCTGGCCCTGCCGCTGCCGCCGATGGTGATGCTGCTGCTGGTCCTGGTGTTGATTTTTCTGCTCGGCTGGCCGTTCGAGTGGCCCGCCATCATCCTGGTGTTCCTGCCGATCTTCGCCCCGGTGGTGCAGGCGCTCAATTTTAACCTGGTCTGGTTCGGCGCGCTGGTGGCGGTCACCATGCAGAC
>MGQQ01000017.1:0-570 GCA_001798855.1 Deltaproteobacteria bacterium RBG_16_49_23
ATGTTCCAGGGGCTCTGGCAAAACTCTCCAATTTAGTTGCTCAACACCACGCCAATATTCTCCATATCATCCACGAGCGAGCAACCAGGGACATCCCCATTGGTTTCTCAAAAGTAATCTTGGTCTTAGAAACCCGTGGCCCAGACCACATCCGGGAGATTAAAAAGGGGTTGCAAGAGAAGGGTTATTCTCTCCAAATGTTAAGTTAAAACTCTCTCCCTGTTGATTTTTTATCCCAATCTGGTAAACTCGTACCATAAAAAGACTTCATCAATAGCCTATTATTGGCAGAGCATAGGCAATTTAGACCTGTGAAATGAAATTTGATGGTGCGAACCCCGTTTTACGAACATAATGGTAACGGACTCCAGAACAGTTGAAAGGTGAGGGGAGTTAATGAATGATAAAATGGCAACAGCTGGATCCTTGATTCCTGTTGAGCGCATAGAACGCTCCATCTTGTTGATTCGCGGTCAGAAGGTGATGCTTGATCGCGATTTGGCTTATCTCTATGGCGTTCCAACAAAAGTTCTAAACCAGACGGTCAAACGCCACATAGATAGGTTCCCG
>MGQQ01000017.1:589-866 GCA_001798855.1 Deltaproteobacteria bacterium RBG_16_49_23
TGACAATGGAGGAGGCAAGAGTATGGTGGGAACAGGTTAGGGCTGTCCGTTTAAGGTCACAAATTGTGACCTTAGAAAAGGGGCAACACATCAAGTACCGACCCTATGCTTTCACTGAGCATGGGATACTAATGCTATCCAGTGTCTTGAATAGCAAACGTGCCATTCAGGTTAATATCGAAATCATGCGGACGTTTGTTCGTCTTCGGAGAATACTTGCATCCCATTCAGAATTGGCTCGCAAACTTGATGCCTTGGAGAAGAAGTATGATGCCCA
>MGQQ01000017.1:1101-1260 GCA_001798855.1 Deltaproteobacteria bacterium RBG_16_49_23
CACAATGCAGGTAGAGTGCCTTCAACAAAAGAAAGAGACCCCTTTGAGCTTGTATATTATGAAGTATGTTTGAATGAACAAGATGCTTTAGCTCGCGAGAAATATTTGAAGTCAGGCATGGGTAAGCGATATTTAAAAAATAGATTGAAGGGATTCTTA
>MGQQ01000017.1:1475-1584 GCA_001798855.1 Deltaproteobacteria bacterium RBG_16_49_23
AGATAAACCAGGCAAAAAAAAATGAAAGAGGTAAGAATGGATTGCCCGAGCGAGCATGGCAAAATGGTGTTGCGGAAAGCAAAAAAGCGAATGACTTTCCGTGGTATTA
>MGQQ01000017.1:1837-2463 GCA_001798855.1 Deltaproteobacteria bacterium RBG_16_49_23
CATTGCTTACAAGATCATCGCCTTCATCAGCCAGTTTGAGAGCGAATTGGTCAAAATCTGGAACAAGCCTAAGTTCGTGCTCAACTCCAATTACGTCATAACGCTTGACCGCATCGCACAGGCTTGTCATTCTGAGCGAAGCGAAGAATCTCTTGCCATAATCGAAAAACTCCTTGCCCACAAGAACTTCAAGGCACAAATTGAGGAATGGCTGAAGTTAGGCATGCTCGATAAATCCATATCCGAAGTCGCCCTATTTGGTTGAGGATTGCCTGAAAGTGGCTGATCTTGAGCACAATGGGACAGTATTGGACTTTTTTGCTGGTTCGGGCACAACTGCTCACGCGGTCTTGAGCATGAACAGGGACGATGGGGGTAAACGTAGGTTCTTGCTTGTTGAGATGGCTGAATACTTTGACGACGTGATTCTCCCTCGTGTCAAGAAGGTGATGTTCTCTGACTCTTGGAAGGGTGGAAAGGCACAGGAAGGCGATGGGATTTCCCAATTTGTAAAGTACTTCCAGCTAGAGCAATACGAAGATGCCCTGCGCCGCGCCAAATATGGTGACGCCGACTTGTTCGACGACCCGAACAGAGACCCGTACAACCAGTACGTGTTTCTGCGC
>MGQQ01000017.1:2777-7372 GCA_001798855.1 Deltaproteobacteria bacterium RBG_16_49_23
TGGGTCATTCGTCCGAAGCGAGCAGAATTCCGCCAGTGACATTGACCTTGTCGTCGAATTCGAGGAGAAGGCAGATCTCTACGATTTGGTGGCCCTAGGACAATTCCTCGAGGAGCGCCTTGGCAGGAAAGTGGATCTGGGCACAAAAGGTTCCCTGCGAAAGGAAATTCGGGGTCAGGTGCTCAAGGAGATGATCTCGATATGAGGGATTACCGGTACTACCTTGAAGACATTCTTCAGGCTATGGAGCGTGCCGAGGAATTCGTGCAGGGGATGACATTCGAGGTTTTTTTTGCAGATGACAAGACTGCGAGCGCTGCTGTCCGGAAACTTGAAATTATCGGTGAGGCAGCCAAGCACATTCCAGATGACATACGCCGGAAGCATCCTGAATTACCTTGGGGAGAGATGGCCGGAATGAGAGACAGGCTCATTCATGCTTATTTTGGCGTGGATTACCATCTGGTGTGGCGAACGATCAAGGAGAGGATTCCGCAAGTCAAGCCACTCCTTAAAAAGGTTCTGAAAAGCCAACCGTAAGCCATGAGCCGTATTCACCTCCAAGACATGTTGGACGATGTTCCATTTGACGGCCTCCCTGTCAACTGGAATGCATTTGACATTGGATCCTTCTCTCGCAGCAAGGCGTTATGGGACTACCAACAGAAGGCGGTTGAGAACGCCAGTGTCTTTCCGGTAAGCCTGCATGAAATCCAGTGAGGCGAGGGGTTATCATCGGATATCCAGAAAGAAGAGGAGGACAGCCGATGAGAGAGACCATTCCTTACGTCACCCTACCTGCGATAAGCCCCAGCCTTGAAAGTGTGCGTCATCAATTTGGAACCTGGCGTAAAAGGAGACGTTGTCGGGGCGAGATCCCAGAGGCCTTATGGCAAGCAGCAGTAGGACTGTGCCGGGAGCACTCTATTTGTGAGGTGTCCCGATCATTGCGTCTCAATTACAATGGACTGAAGAATCGTGTTACGAGGGACGGGGGCAGGAGTCCTGCCGTTGGGCAGGGTCCTGATTTGAATTTTGTAAAACTCGATCTTGGAGCACCAATCACACCTTCAGAATGTCTGGTGGAGATGGAGGCTCGAAACGGTTCAAAGATGAGGATGTCCTTCAGGGGAGTCCTGAGGGAAGTTGATCCGTTGGAACTGAGCCGCGCCTTCTGGAGACAGGGGTAATGATCCAGGTCACTCCGCAGATGGAGATCTGGATGGCGGTCGAAGCGGTGGACTTTCGCCGGGGCATTGATGGCTTGGCCAGGGTATGCCGGGAAGTGTTGAAGGCGGATCCGTTCTCGGGATTGCTGTTTGTATTTCGTAACAAACGAGGCACAGCCATCAAAATCATCACTTATGACGGTCAAGGGTATTGGTTGTGTCAAAAGAGGTTGAGCAAGGGGCGGTTTCGGTGGTGGCCAAGCGACCATGTTGGGAAGCTGAAGATATTGATGGCCCATGAGCTTCAGCTTTTGATCTGGAACGGCAATCCTGCCGGGGGGCAGGTAGCGCCCTTGTGGAAGGAACTCTCGGGTCGGATCTGAGGGAGTGGTTTTTTAATGTTTTTCTTTGCTGCCTCTTGCGTTCCGAAACCTTTTGTGCTATATCTTCTTGCATGGAGGCGCTGCTCACCTATCGAGGCAAGAGGATCACGCAAGAGGATGTGACCTTTATCCGCGGGCTCATCGCACAAAACCCCGGGGATTCGCGCTGGAGATTATCTCAGAAACTCTGTCAGGCCTGGAACTGGCGACAGGCCAATGGGGCCTTGCGCGAGATGGTCTGCCGGGGTTTGATGCTGGCGCTTGAGCGGGCCGGTTATATTGAGCTTCCGGTCAAGAGAAAGAATCCTCTCAATCCTCTGGTCCAGAGAGAAAAACCGGTTCCCGTGCTCATTGACCCGGACCCGATCGAGGGTCCCCTTTCGTCGATTCTGCCTCTTGAAATCCGTCAGGTACGACGTACGGTCCTTGAGAAGCTCTGCAACGGTTTGATCGAGCAGTACCACTACCTGGGATATTGCCAGCCGGTGGGAGAGCACCTGAAGTATCTGGTCTTTGCCGGGCAAAGACCTGTGGGTTGTATGATCTATAGCTCAGCGCCCCGCCATATTGGTTGCCGGGACCGTTTTATCGGCTGGCCCGTCCACGTCCGCCGACAAAACATCCACCTGATGGCCTACCAAAGTCGATTCTTGATTCTGCCCTGGGTGAGGGTGCCTCACTTAGCCTCCCATCTTCTGGGACGGATGGCCAAAGAATTATCCACGGACTGGCAGCGACTCTATCAGCACCCGGTCTACTTTCAGGAGACCTTTGTGGACCTGGAGTGGTTCAAGGGGACCTGTTACAAGGCAGCCAACTGGCTCTACCTAGGTAAGACCACCGGACGGGGCAAAAACGATCACACCTATAAGCCCAATCGTTCCATCAAGGCGGTGTGGGGGTATCCGCTGTGCCGGGATTTTAGAAAACGACTCTGTGAGGTAAGAAGTGAAGAAGAGAGTGAAAAAAGACAACCTTGTGAGCCGGGAGGAGCTTTTGGCACTGCTTGAGCGAGTCGAAGCCCAGTCCTTGAAGGAAGGCGACGGGCAGATCCTCAAGGCGGTGATCGAAAAGACCTTCCGGGTGAGGCAACTGCACTGGGAGGGTAAGATCACCTCGAAGGGCCAACTCAGGCGGTTGCTGGAGATCCGGAAACCGGACAAATCCGATGACCCACAATAAGCCACTGCAGATCGAGCTGACGGTTCAACAAGTCCAAGCCCTCATCGACCGGGGGGAGCAGCGAAGCTTCGCCGAGCAGGATTACCCCATCGTCCTCACCATCATCCGGAACTATTTTGCTCTCGATCATGCGCATCAGGAAAAATCCTACGCTATCCTTCGCCTTCTAAACCGGTTCTTCGGCCGTCGCACGGAAAAGGCCAGAGAGGTATTGAAGCGTTGCTCTCCGGAGCAAGACCTGCCAGCCTCATTGAAAACTCAAGGCGAATCTTCCAGGGAAAGCCCGAAGGGGCATGGCCGAAACGGGGCTTCTGCTTATGAAGGGGCTCAGAAAGTCTGTGTTCCCCATTCTTGCTACAAAGCTGGAGATCGGTGTCCACTCTGTCCCAAGGGGAAGCTTTATCCGTTTGGAGAGCCCGGGGTAGAGGTACGCATTGTTGGCAGGGCGCCCCTGGATGCCACCGTCTATGAACTGGAGAAATTGCGCTGTAACCTCTGTGGCAAGGTTTTTACCGCCCCAGTCCCCGAAGAAGCAGGAGAGGACAAATACGATGAGACCGCTGGCGCTATGGTGACCCTTCTCAGGTACGGAAGCGGTCTTCCCTTCAACCGTCTTGAGAAGCTGCAAGACAGCCTCGGGCTCCCTCTTGCTGCTTCCACACAGTGGGAAATGGCGGAAAAGACCGCGGATAAAATCTATCCGGCCTATGACGAACTGATCCGGCAGGCCGCCCAAAGCAACCTCTTCTACCATGATGACACCCTCATGAAGATCCTCGCAAACCTCAAAGAGATCGAGACGGAGGACGAGAGATCTCGAAAAGGCAGTTTCACCACAGGGGTTCTTGCCATGCGAGACGAGCGCCCCATGGCTCTGTTTTTTACCGGCCCCAACCATGCCGGAGAGAATCTGGCCAAACTGCTCAAGCAAAGGGCCTCGGGTCTGAGCCCACCTATCCAGATGTGTGATGCCGCGAGTCGCAATGTGTCCAAAGAGTTTGAGACCCTTCTAGCCAACTGCCTTGCTCATGCCCGGCGAAACTTTGTGGATCTGGTCCCGAACTTCCCGGAGGAGTGCCGTTATGTGATCGAAGCCCTCGCCGAGATCTATCATCATGACAAGATGGCTAAAGAACAAGGCCTCTCATCAGACCAGCGCCTCCGGTTCCACCAGGATCGCAGCGGCCCGGTCATGGAAAGGCTCAACGAGTGGCTACAAAAACAATTGGATCAACGGAAGGTTGAGCCAAACTCCTCCATGGGAAAGGCTATCGCCTATATGCTAAACCATTGGGAACCGCTGACCCTCTTTCTACGAGTTCCAGGAGCCCCCCTGGACAACAACCTCTGTGAGCAGGCCCTCAAACGGGCCATCCTTCATCGCAAGAATAGTCTGTTCTTTCGGACCGAACACGGGGCTTACATCGGGGATCTGTTCATGAGCCTCATTCACACCTGCACTCTCAATCGCGTCAACCCATTCCACTACCTGACAACGCTTCAGAGACACACCTCGGAGCTGTTTAAGAATCCCAAACGCTGGCTACCGTGGAATTACCAGCAGGCGGCCACGAATCCAGCCTGACTGTACCGTTGCCCGATCTCCCATCTTTGATCCGCACCTACGGGTCCCAAGTCCACGCTACGCAGGCTCACCGGAAGGACACGAATAAAGTCCATGTATATATTTTGTTTTCCCTTTTTGTTATTACTTCTGGGTGTGCTCATGGCATTTCAAAGGATCTAAGAGCTAAAGTCGACCCATCCGTTAGTTTCGGCGAGGTTCTTCAGAATCCGAATGCTTATAAAGATAAGATTGTTCTGTGGGGTGGAGAGATTATCCAGGTCCTCCCTCAAGAGA
>MGQQ01000018.1 GCA_001798855.1 Deltaproteobacteria bacterium RBG_16_49_23
CTGCCTCTCTTTCACAGGAGTCCTCAATCTCTTCTATTTCCTGGCCATCGTCAGAAAAAAGAGAGAGCTCTGAAAATCCCATGCGCTCTCTTGATTACACAGATTTTAAAAGAGGATTAAATAGATTTCACTTATTTTTCAATGTCTTTCATATCCGTGTAATCGGCCCATAATCCATGTAATCAGAGATTTATGGGCTTTTTCAGAAATCTCAAGGGGAGGGGAAGATATGCCCATCTATGAGTATCGTTGCGAAGAATGCGGAAAGATATCCGAGTTTCTTGTGATCAGAACGGATGAGGCCTCTATTCCTCAATGCAAACGGTGTAAAAGTAAGAAGATGTCGAGGGTCCTCTCCAGGGTGAGGGTAATCCGCTCGGAGGAGAGCCGAATGGAGAGTCTGGCCGATCCATCGAGATGGGGCGGCATCGACGAAAAGGATCCGAAGAGCATGGCTAAATGGATGAAAAAGATGGGCAAGGAGATGGGCGAAGATATGGGTGAAGACGTAGACCAGATGGTGGATGAGGCTATGGAAGAAGAGAGGGCCTCCGGGTCACCAGAAGAGACAGAGGATTAACTTCGTAATTATTTTAGATTGCAGGAATCCCCTAGGGAAATAGTTAAGTTATTTAAGAAATTGACGTGACGTAGTGCAAGGCCGGGGAAGGACGTCGGGGCAAAGGGAAACAACGATGTTGAGGGGACGCCCATCCCTCATGCCCGCCATTTCATGCCACAGGACCCAATCCGGAGCAATCGCTGTGCATCACTTCTGCGACTGCCTTAGAGGGCCCATTGACTGACCTGCCGGAATAACCTATAATCTTACCAGTAAGAAAGGAGGTATTCATGGAAAGTTTGGCGACCACTCGCATGTCCTCTAAAGGGCAAGTGGTCATTCCTGAGGAGATTCGCGATCGACTGGGGTTAAAGGCTGGGACACAATTTGTTGTCGTTGGCAATCGGGACGTAGTGATCCTTAAAGCCATTTCCGCTCCTTCCGTTGAGGAATTCAATAATTTGATTGGGCAGGCACGGCAGCAAGCCCGCAGAGCAGGATTAAAAAGATCAGACCTTAAAGCTGCGGTAGCGAAGGTTCGGGGCCTGAAGTGAAGGTCGTGCTGGACACAAATGTTTTGGTTTCCGGTGTTTTCTTTGGCGGACCGCCTCATAAGATCCTTGAAGCTTGGCGAGACGGTAAGTTTCAGCTTATCATTTCGCCTGCAATTCTGGAAGAATATCAGCGCGTCATGCGCGACCTGGCTGCTCAATTTCCCGAGATCGAGGTGGAAGCGCTTCTGGATTTTCTGATTGTTCACTCCGAAATTGTTCTTCCCCCATTGTTGCCTCCGGTAATTCAACTGGATCCCTCCGATGATAAATTTCTGGAATGTGCAGTTGCTGGAAAAGCGGCTTGCATCGTGACTGGAGATAAGCATTTAATGAAGTTATTAAAATTTAGAGGGATCTCTATCCTGAAACCACGAGAATTTGTGCAGGCATATCTTAGTGTGACTGCGGAGAGATAGCTCAAAATATTCACAAGTTAGAGCGCAGCAACCCTTCAAAAAAAACCCTTTAATGAAATGACTTCTTTCTTGGGCCGAACAAAAACCACATTTTTAGTTATCTTGAAGTCATCGTGATAATCCGTTGAATCATGGGTATCCAAAAATTTTCTTTCTTCTTTTAAATTTTTAAATTGGGGCGCTTTCATTCTTCCTCCTTCTATAAAATCTCTTTTCCTTTGGTGAGAAATTCGAGGGCGCTCGCGGCATAGAGCTTTGTTGTCAGGCAGAGGTCATCCACGGAGACCCACTCATCCTTCTGATGGGGGATCGTCCATTTTCCGGCGCCCAGGGTGACAATCGGAATTCCTGCCCATGCCGTGAGAAAGGTGCCATCCGTTGCGCCGGGCACGCCGTCGTAAACCGGGTCCTCTCCGGTGACAGACCGATAGGCCCTCGAAACAGCCTGAACAATCGGCTCCTCTCGTGAGGTCTTCGTCCAGGGACGGTCTTCAAAAATATTGAGCAGGACCTGAAAGGGAATCCCTTTTGAGAGTCCCTTCTCAAGGCTCTCTCTGATTTCCCGGAAGGGGCCGGACTGGAGGCTTTCACGGATCGCCCTCTCCTCCTCTTTGACAATATCCTCTAACTGTTTCTTCAATGCCTCATGGGACTGTCCGGGAATGGTCCGGATGTCGAGCAGCGCCCTGCACTGATAGGGTACGACATTGAGCTGGGGCTCCCCCTTTACAGGGGCCTGGAGTACGGTGGGAGTGATGCTGGGATATCCCAGGAACGAATCTTTCCCCAGCCTTTCGATCTCCTCTTCCTCCAGATGTTTCATCTTTTCCAGAATCGATACCATCGGAGGGATGGGATTGAAACCGGCCAGGGGCATGGCCCCGTGGCTCATTTTTCCGGTGGTGATCAGTTCCGCACGCATGGCCCCCTTCTGTGTGATGCAGAGATGATTGTCCACCGGCTCGCAGATGATGGCCGCCTTCACGCCGTCCGCCCATCCATGGCGGATAAAATGCTTCACCCCTCTCATCAGCCCTTCCTCATCGGCCAGAATGCCCAGAAGAATCTTACCCTTGAACGGGATGCCCGAACGGCTGATCGCTTCGACGGCCTTCACCGCCGCCGCCAGGTTCCCTTTCGTATCACAGGCCCCTCTTCCGTAAATTCGATTTCCCACCAACCTTCCTTCATAGGGGTCATACTTCCACTCCGATTCATCGCCCTCTGTGACGACATCGGTGTGGCATTCGAACATCAGGCAGGGGCCATCCTCCTTTCCCTGAAGCACTCCGATCACATTGGGAGAACCAGGCTCGACTTCCTCGACCACCATATCGAGTCCCATCTCCTCGAGAAGACGTCCAATGAAGAGGGCAACCCTCTCCTCTCCTCCATGGTCCTGACGCCTGACGCTCGGAATCCGGATGAGCTCCTGAGTAAGTTGGACCAATTCCTCTCTTTTGATTTCTTTGATGATACGATCAAGTTTCAATGGTTTTCTCCTTAATCTTTAAACTACCAAATCCCCTCTTCATCCCCCTTTGCTAAAATGATCCTTACCCATAAATAGGGGCGCTGGACACAAGGAGCACTCCGACAGATCCCCCATCCCCCTCTCTCCGAGCCAGAGGCTCTCCGAGCCGGCGGCCTGACCTCCCCCTTGAAGGGGGAGGAATCACGCGAAGCGCGTGACGATTACCCTCCCCTTCAGCCTGCCTGCGCGAAGCCGCTTCGGCGAAGGCAGGGGGGAGGGTTGGCCTGCCTGCCGAAGCCTCGGCGCAGGCAGGGGTGGGGGTATGCCAAAGCCTCGATTGCACCAGTCGTACGTTCCCTCCTTGTGTTCAGCCTCCCGAGATATGGGACACGATCAGTTTGCTAAAGGGGGAAAGAGGGGGATTATTCCGCAATCCGCATTCCGCACTCTATTATCCCCATCTCCTTACCGCCCTATCCATCTGGAGAGCTTCGGGTCGAGCATATCTCTCAATCCATCTCCGAGGAGATTGAATCCTAATACTGCCAGGGCAATGGCGCATCCCGGAAAGATGGCCAGATAGGGAGAGGTGCCCATAAAGGTCTGGGCCTCGTTGAGCATCCTTCCCCAGCTCGCATGGGGAGGCTGGGTTCCCAGGCCAAGATAGCTCAGGCCCGCCTCTGCCAGGATGGCGATGGCAAACTGGACCGTTCCCTGAACGATGAGAGAAGAAAGAATATTGGGAAGGATGTATTTCCGGATGACCCCTGCATCGCTTCTGCCGATCGCCCTGGCCGAGGTCACATAATCCCGCTCCCAGATGGAAAGGGAAGTGGCGCGGGTCAATCTCGCAAAGATGGGAATGTTGAAGATCCCGATGGCGATCATGCTGTTGATCGCTCCGGGCCCCAGAATCGAAGTGATGAGAATGGCGCTCAGTACCGCCGGAAACCCGTAGAGCACATCCGCGACCCTCATGATGACTTCATCCATCCACCTTCTGTTAAAGGCGGCCACGGAGCCGAAGAGAATGCCAAAGCCCATCCCGATCGAAACAGCAACCAGGCCCACCACGATGGAATTGATCGATCCCTTCATCACCCGGCTGAGGATATCCCTTCCATACTGGTCCGTTCCCAACCAGTGGGTCTGGTTCGGAGCCTGAAATCGCTCGGAGAGGTTCATCCGGTTCGGATCGTAGGGAGTAAAGACCGTGCTGAGAAGGGCGGTTAGAAGGATCGCCAGGGTGATGAAAAACCCGATTGTGAAATTGATGTTTCGAAAGGAACGACGGAAAGTCATTATTATTTTGCCTTATCCACGATAATTTATTAAAGGCCCTTCATTGAACAGATATGATTTTGAAAATCTCCCCTTACCCCTCTTTGCCAAAGAGGGGAATTGTTTCTCCGCTTTGGCCTTTTTACCCCATAGACAACGGGGCAGAGGACGGTATGGAGGGGGTTACTCATACCGTATCCTTGGGTCGAGGTAGCGGTAGGCCACATCAATGACAAAATTGATCAATACGATCATCACGGCAATCAGAAGAACAATTCCCTGAATCACCGGAAGGTCTCTCTGACCGATCGCTTCAAAGACCAGCCTCCCCACTCCGGGAAGATGGAAAACATTCTCAATAATGATCGCCCCGGCCAATAGGTCGCCTGCCTGGAGCCCCACAATCGTCACGATCGGGATGATCGCATTTCTGAAAGCATGTTTGGTAACGATGATTCTCTTCGATAACCCCTTGCTTCTGGCCGTGCGGATATAATCTTCACCAAGAACTTCGAGCATGGAGGATCGCGTCATCCGGGTGAGCACCGCGGCCCGGACCAATCCGAGGGAAAGGGCGGGCAGGAGGAGCGACTTCAATGCCTTGAATGGATTTTCTCCCCAGGAATTGAATCCTCCTGCCGGAAGCCAGTGAAGCGTGACAGCAAAGAGGAGGATCAATAGGATCCCTGCCCAGAAGGCAGGCACAGCCAGGCCGACCTGGGAAAAAACCATGATCCCATAGTCTCCCGGCTTGTTCCGATGCAGTGAGGAGTAAATTCCCATGGGAATGGAGATTACAACGGCAAAGATCAAGGAGAGGATCGCCAGCGGAATCGTCACCTGAAGACGGGAGAGGATCAGCGAATGGATGGGGACATCATAGGTGATGGAACGGCCCAGGTCTCCCAGAGCTAATTGTTTCATGTAGTGAAGATAACGGATGATCACGGGCTGATCCATTCCCATTTTCTGTCTTAACCCTTGAAGTGTTTCCGGCGTGGCCTGAATGCCCAGGATAATCTGCGCCGGATCGCCCGGGATAACCATGAGGACAGCAAAGATAACTATCGAGACGAGAAGGAGTGTCAGAAAGAGGATGAGGGTCCGTTTGAGTAAATAAGTTGTCATCTTTGAAAGAAAAAGCCTGAAGTCTTAAAAGGAAATCCTCTGGTGGGAGGGAATGAAAGAGAGGGGGGACCAAAAGGTCCCTATTTTGTCCACCCCCACCCGCACCCTCCCCCGTCGAAAGGGGAGGGAATTATCAGGGGGAATTTCAGATACATTTGGTTAGATTTTTCAATTTGAAATTTGCAATTTGCAATCTGCAATGTTCATTTCTGTATCCACACCTCGGTCACATCCTGGGCGGTCATGGGGTAGTCCTTCCACCAGTTCATCACCTCTTTCTTCATCGTGGGGATACTGGGCAAAACATACAGGAATCCGTTGACCGCATCTTCGGTGATCATTTTCTGAAGGGCGACATAGAGATCCCTCCTGAGTTTGGGATCAGGCTCCATCTCCGCCTTCTTCAGCGTCTCCTGAAATTTCGGGTTATCGTAACGGAAGTAATATTTCGGATTGGCATAGATGTCGATGTCGAACGGCTCCGAGTGACCGATCACGGTAAGATCGAAGTCCGCATTCTTGAAGACCCGATCGATCCACTGTCCCCATTCGGTCAATTCGATCTTTAACCTGATCCCTACCTGGGAAAGCATATCGGCTGCGATCTCTCCTGTCCGCCTGGCATAGATAAAACGCTCCGGCAGCTTGATCACCGCCTCGAACCCATTAGGATATCCTGCCTCCGTAAGAAGCTGCCTGGCTTTCTCTGGATGATAGGGATAGGCAGAGGTAAGATCGATGTAATAAGGATTGCCTGGATCCATGTGGCTTCCGATTGGCGTTCCATAACCGGACATGGCTCCTTTGATGAGGGCGCTTCGGTCAATGGCATGGGCCATGGCCCTGCGGACACGCACATCATCAAAAGGCTTCCTCGTTTGGTTGGTCGAGAGAATGACCTCTGTGGTTGTATAGCCATTGAGAACCTTGAACTTCGGGTCCTTCTCAAGAAGGAGTGCATTCTCCGGACTCACGTCGTAACCGATTACATCAACATCCCCCGCCTTGAGGCCGGCGATCTGGGCGCTCGGATCTCCGATGAATTTGAATGTGACTTTATCGAGATAAGGAAGCCCCTTCCGATGATACTCCTCAAATTTTGCAAGGATGACCCGATCTCCACGAATCCATTCGACAAGTTTAAATGGTCCTGTCCCCACCGGTGCGGTCTTCAGCCTGTCCGCTGTCTGTTTGTTGATGATGATGGAGTCGGGCCTGGCCAGGTTGAAGAGAAACATGGAGTTGATATTCTTCAATTTGAACTTCACGGTGTGGCTGTCCGCAACCTCTACTGATTCAATGTCCTGGTAATACCTCCTGTTGGGGATGGTGATCTGGGGATCCATCAGCCGTTCGAAAGTGAACTTCACATCCTCCGCATCAAAAGGTTTCCCGTCGTGAAACTTGACGCCCTTTTTCAGTATGAAGGTGTATTCTTTTCCGTCTTTGGAGATCCTATATTCCCCCGCCAGGGCCGGAACGATCTTTCCATCCCGCCCGATCCTGACCAGACCTTCCAACACGTTGCCATAGACAACCCTTGGAATGGCTGCGGAGGTGGCTGTGGTGGGGTCCAATCCCGGAGGCTCAACGCCCTGGGCGATGGTGAGCGATCCTCCATAGACGGGCTTGGGTTGGGCGTAGGAGAGGGTGGCCAATAGGAAAATGGTTAAAAACACCGAACCTAAAAATAAAAATCTCCTCATCTCTTCTTCCTCCTCTGTTTTAAAGTAGCGCCCTCATTTATTGGGGGCGAACTGGGGACGTCGGCATTGAATGCCGACGCTACTTGAACCCTGGAATTCCTTTTTTTCAAAATACTATCCAAATCATCTTCGATTGTCAAACCACGTAAGTTGCCTGAACCTTCTCAAGGGTCCGATCCAGAATCTGAACCGCCTTGATGATCTCTCCCTTCTCGATCGTCAGAGGCGGTGTAATCCGTATCACATTCCCGTAAAGGCCGCCCCGACCGATGAGAAGTCCTTCCTTTTTTGTTCCTTCAAAGATATCGTTCACCCAATCCGGAGCCGGCTCCTTTCCCTGCTTGACGATCTCCATGCCCTGAATTAAACCCATTCCCCGGACCTCGCCGATCATTTGGAACTTCTCTTTCAACCCTTCCAACCGGTCTCTTAAGAAGTTGCCCATGATCTCGGCATTCTGAACAAGCCTCCTCTTTTCAATCGCTTCGATCGTTGCAAGAGCAGTTGTAGCGGTCACCGGATTTCCGCCGAATGTGGAAAGGTGGGACCCTTTAAGTCCGTCTCCCACCTCCGGCGTCGCAATGGTGATCCCAACCGGGGAACCATTGGCGGCTCCTTTTGCCATGACCATAATATCCGGTTCCACTCCCCAGTGTTCGATACCGAACATCTTCCCTCCGGTCCTTCCCCAGCCTGTCTGAACCTCATCACAGATAAAGAGGCCCCCGTAGCTTTTCACAATGGAGACGACCTCTTTGAAATATTCCTTCGGGGGAGTGACAAATCCTCCTACGCCCTGGATCGGCTCTGCAATGAAGGTTGCGGGACCGCCCGAGGTCGTCGTTTCAATCAACTCTTTCACATCCCTGGCGCATTCAAGGGCGCAGTCGGGATACTCTCTCCCGAAGGCACACCGGAAGCAGTAGGCATTATGGGCGTGCTTGATTCCCGGGACGAGGCTTCCCCCAAGGCGCCATTTCTGGTGTCCGGTAATGTTCATCGTCAGAAGGGACGATCCGCTGTAGCAATGCCGAAGGGCAATCACCTCATTGCTCTTCGTATAAAGCTGGGCGATGAGAATAGCGGTTTCAACGGCCTCTGTTCCACTGCTGGTGAAGAAGGACTTCTGCAATCTCCCCGGAGTGATCTGGGCCAGTTTCTCTGCGAGGGAGAGAGCGGGAAGCGTGGGATAAAGGGTTGAGGTATGCTGAAGCCTCCTCATCTGCTCACTGGTCTTTTCGGTGATCTCCTCGTCACAATGGCCCACGCTGATCGTGACAATCCCGCCGAAAAAATCGAGATACTCCTTCCCATCGATGTCATAAAGATATTTTCCCTTTCCCCGGTCAAAAATCACAGGTTCCTGATAGTAATGGCTCACACAGGGAACGAAATATTTTTTATGCTTCTCATAGATCTCTTTTTTATCCATTTATCTTCCTTTCACCAATTTTATACGGTGGATTATATCTGATAATTCTCGAAAAATAAATAATTTCCTTTAGCAATAGGCTGTATCGCAATCTTTCTTTGTCATTGCGAGCGACCGAAGGGAGCGTGCCTGCACGCCGTAGTGCTGCGTTTCGGCACGCAGGCGTGGCAATCCCTCTTTACCCTTGAGAGGAAGGAAAGTGAAGCCAAGACAAATTCAGATCTTAAAAATAATTGACATATTTTACAGTTATGATAATTTGCACATTATTAAAAATCGGTCAAACAACATGTAAGAGGATTCAGATCAAACCTAAATGATAAACATTACAAAAAGACGGAAAAGAATATCTGCAAAGTTAAGAAAGCAGGGTCATGTCACCCAGCACGAAAGGAGGAAAGAAAATGGATCTGAAAGGAAGTCAGACTGAAAAGAACCTATTGGCGGCCTTTGCAGGAGAATCTCAGGCCAGGAATCGCTACACCTATTTTGCCGGCGCTGCCAGAAAAGAGGGTTATGAACAGATTCCCGCCCTCTTTCTTGAAACAGCGGAAAACGAAAAGGAGCATGCCAAGCTCTTCTTCAATCTCCTCAAAGGTGGAGAGGTTGAGATCATTGCCGCCTATCCTGCCGGACCAGCCGGAGATACACCTGCCAATTTGAAGGCGGCCGCAGATGGGGAAAATCTGGAATGGACCACCCTCTACCAGAATTTTGCTGATGTTGCTAAAAGGGAGGGTTTTACAGAAATCTCAGAAACCTTTTCTTGGGTGGCCAAGGTCGAAAAGTTCCACGAGGGGAGATATCGGAGTCTCCTAAAGAATGTGAAGGAAGGGAAGGTCTTTAAAAAGGGGGCGAGTGTGAAGTGGCACTGCCGGAACTGCGGTTACGTTTTTGAAGAAAATGAAGCCCCCGAAAAATGCCCTGTCTGTAAACACCCCCGTGCCTACTTCGAAGTCCTGGCAGAGAATTATTAATTTTCAACTCTTTTAAGGGGGTGTGTCGTAAGCCTGAACAAACCGTTCGTCCCTTCGAGAGCCTCAGGGCGAACGGTTTTTCCCGAATGTCCTGAGCAAAGTCGAAGGAAGGGGTCACCACGAACGGACCACGGTACATTAAAAATTAATTACTTACCTGCCTGCCGGTAGGCAGGGCCGTTCGTCCTGAGCGTGTCGAAAAGCGAACGGTGAATAACGACACAGTCTCTAATGAGATGGAATCAAATCTAAAAACTGTTTCAGGATCCGGGCGGTGGCCCCCCAGATGGTGTGTTCCCCGTATTGATAGGCGTAGATGATTTCCTTCCTTCCCCCCCGTGTAATTTCCTGCTCATCGAAATTCTCCTTGGTGATCAAGAAGGAAAGTGGAACTTCAATCAATTCGGCAATTTCAACAGGACTCGTTTTAAATGGGTAAGGGTAAGGAAAGAGGCCAACAATTGGGGTGACAATAAACTGAGTAATGGTCATGATATCATCTAATGCCCCGATGATCTGAACGTCTTTCTCCTTCAGCCCGATTTCCTCAAAAGCCTCCCGCAGAGCCGTTTTTTCGAGGCTTACATCTCCTTCGTCCACCATCCCGCCGGGAAAGGAGATCTCTCCCTTGTGGTGTTTCACTTGATCGGTTCTTTTGGTGAAGAGGAGATGACAATTTCCTTCCCTATGAAAAAGGGGAACAAGAACAGCCGCACGGGCGAAGGAAGGATGTTCGATGATTCTTCTCTCCCTTTTTGAAAGGATTTCTCGTATTTCATCGACAAAATCTTTTCGGCAGGATTTCATTTCCCCCTCACCGCGCCGTCGCCAAAGCGGCTATGGCGCGTCGGCGACCTAACCCTCTCCCCTGCCTATCGGCAGGTAGGCAACCCTCTCCCATCAAGGGAGAAGGGGAAGTTTTTGGCGGGTCTTGGTTTATAAAATCACCCAGTACTGTCCGGTTAAAAATTAAATAAATTTAACTGGTTATAAGAAACCTCCTTCTGGTCTTGGAGGTGGAAATTTGTAAGTAA
>MGQQ01000019.1:0-13156 GCA_001798855.1 Deltaproteobacteria bacterium RBG_16_49_23
TACATATTACGTTGATTACCCTTTTGTCCACGATGTCGTGGCATGAAAATCTGTCCACGATGTCGTGGCATTCATCAATTAGGCGTTATCAGACCCCTTTTTCATTCGTCCCCATGGGACTTCTTTTTTCATTCCCATCACCGGCGATTAATCGCCGGTCTATTATCGAATATCCCTATTGGGATTTTTTCTTAAACCTCTCCTCCTCTTAGGTTAGCGCTTATGCCCGCAAGGGGAGGGGGATTTACCTGGAAAACAATTTTCTATCTCTGTTTTAGGATTCGCTTTTGTTGTTGCATCGGGGCATAACCTGTGTTAAAAAGAGATATGTTTGCGAGGACATTTCTTGCCTTCTTTCTCTTGTTTTCTATCTTTCCCCTGGGGTATTCTTACGGCTTTGAAACGCGGGGACAGGATTGTTCCCAATGTCATACATTGACCAGTGCGGAAGCGAAAGATCTCCTCAAAGTCCTGTACCCCGATGTCAAAGTCATGGATATCGGAGTCAGTCCCCTGAAAGCAGCCTGGGAAGTATTGGTCGAATTGGGGGGTAAAAAGGGAATCGTCTACATCGATTTTTTAAAAAAGCATATGGTGCTTGGTTCCATCATATCCATAAAAGAAAGGAGGAACCTCACCCAGGAGAGGTTTACCGAACTCAATAAAGTTGATGTGTCCCAGATTCCCCTTGGCGACGCCCTGGTTTTAGGCGATGAGAAGGCCAGAATCCGGGTCATTGTTTTTACCGACCCGGACTGACCCTACTGTGCGCAACTTCATCTGGAGATGAAGAAGATCGTTGAGGAGAGAAAAGAGATCGCCTTCTTCATAAAGATGTTCCCCTTGAAGATCCATCCGGCGGCCTACCAAAAATCGAAGACCATCGTTTGTGAGAAATCGCTCGCCCTTCTAGAGGAAGCCTTTGAGAAGAAAGCCTTGCCTCCGCCAAAATGTGAGACGACCGCCGTTGATGAAACCATAAAACTTACTGAAAGATTAGGTATCACAAGCACTCCGGTATCCGTGATGCCCGATGGCCGGATCATCACAGGATATAAGGATGCAAAATCCTTTCTCTTGTTGATCGCCCCATAGACATACAATGGACAATGGACTATGAACGATGAACAACGAACAAAACGACTAATATACTGTTCATCGTTCATTGTTTAACGTTCATTGTTCCCAAATGAGCGGATAGAGACAAAACAATGAAACAGGGCATCTTAATTCTTTTGCTCCTCTGCTTCGCCCTCTTTCTCGTCTTTAAGAATTATGAAATATGGGACTCCTCCTATGAGAAGGGGGCGGAAAAGGAGCCGTTAAAGAAAGTTGAGAAAAAGACCGAACCCGCTCCTCCATTGCCCCCGGGTCAACAAGACCGTTCCTCCCAACAATCCTCTATTTCGATTGCCGACAAAAACATCTTCAACCCCGAGAGAAAAGATTTTCCTGCTCCAATATTGTCTGAAAAATTGAAGCTCGGCGCCCGTCCTCAGATGATTCTTTATGGAGTGGTCATCGGAGAGGATTACCAGTTTGCCTCCGTTGCCGTTACGGGAAAACCGCCCCAGAAGGGCGAGAGGAGCGGAGGAGAAACGAGGACCCTGAAAGTTGGGGAAAGCATCGGCGAATACAAACTCAACAAGATCTTACCCGATCGAATAGTGATGGAGGCGCCGGAAGATACCTTTGAAGTTCTACTTCATGATCAGAACGTAGCGAAGGGGAGGAGCAATATTCGGACGGAAAATAGACCGGCCATGATAACGAGCATAACTCCAACCCCTGTAACGAGTGTTATCCCCACCACGGTACCCAGCGCTTCACGGGTTTCCCCTCTCCCTCCAGCAGTCAGTGGGGGAGGAGTGGGAGAGCCTTTCAGGGGGCGGTCGGTGACGACTCCCGCGCCTGCGCCGGTTGCTCCAGTTGCCCCGGTTACTCCAGTTACCCCGGCCCGCCCTCCTTCTCCCCCTTACAGGAAGTAAAGAGATGGAACACCTTCCGGTTACCGTAGATAAAAGCCATTTGATCACGATTGGAGAAAGGCTTTACTCGGAGAGCATTGAGCTCATCCGGGAGCTGGTGAACAATGCTTACGACGCCGATGCCACAGAGGTCTGGATCAAAATGACCGATGAGTTGATCGAGGTCAAAGATAACGGCACAGGAATGGACCGCGAAGGCCTGCGGCAATATTTTAATATCGGCTCCCCGGAAAAAGTCTTAAAAGCAAAATCTCCACAATTTCACCGGGACCGCATCGGCCAGTTCGGCATCGGAAAATTTGCCAGCCTCTCTGCCTGCGAATGCTTTGAGGTCTATACCCAGAAAGGCGATTTTGCAGCGAAGGTGACTTTCGACAAATTGGAATGGGAGAAAGAGGGAGATCAATGGAACCTCCCCCTCCAAATCCTTCCGCCCGATCAGGAAAGAGGAGATGGCGCCACCGTGACGCTCCTCAGATTAACAAGGGAATTCAGGCCGGAGGAGGTCATCCGGAAGATCGTAGAAGGGACTCCTTTAAAAGCCGTTCATTTTGCTGTCAGATTGAATGGAGAACGGATTACACCCAGGAGCCTGAGCGGACACCGGATTCCTTTCCTCGAAGGCTCGGAATTTGGTCCTGTCCACGGAGAAATTATCATCCTGCCCTCCTCCACGGCTTCTCCGGTTGAACTGGGAATTGAAGTCAAAGTGAAGCAGATAACGGTCAAACGGGAGCTCTTTGGATTAGAACAATGGGGAAAAGTTGTTTCCCGGATCCGGGGGGAAGTCCATGCTGATTTTCTGCCGGTCACTACGGACCGTTCAGGGTTTGTGACCGACAGTCCGCAATATCAAGCATTCCGGATGGCAATGGGTAAGGTCATTCGAGAAGTGGATTTCGTTCTCAAACGATTGGCGGGTCGCAAAGAGAAACGCAAGGCCAATAAAGCCCTGAAGGAGGCTTTGCAGAGAGTTCATCGTGCGCTGGCTTTAAATCCCGATCTCTCTCCTTTTGGAGCCATTCCCTTAGCAGGAGAAGGGGAGGGGATGGGTGGCGCAGGTGTTGTCTCAAAGAAGCTGGATCAGAAAGAAGAAAAAGAGGTCCAGCCTGCCGAAGAAGGGAAAGTCAGCGAGGAGGGTTTACCACCCCTTCGACAGAAGAAAGTGAGGAAGAAATCACCCAAGGTGAAGCGGCTGACCCCCAATGCCGTTGTCCAGAGGATGAGATTTGGAGAGGCGGGCGTTTCCGTTTGCGTTGATGATTTTGGGGAAGAAGGGCCGGAATGTTTCACGGAAGGTACGGTGATCTATATCAATCAACAGCATCCTCTCTATCAAAGAGAATTAAAGAAACCAGATACTTACATTCTGAATGTCACTCGACTCATCACTCAAGAGATTGCATTAATGAAGGATTCGAGAAATCCCCGTCAGGCCTTTTCGAGGCAGAGCAAACTCCTCCGGGATGCCTTCATCGAACATCCTGCCAGCAATTAACAGGCTTATAATTGAATTGACGCCAATAATGAACTTATGGTTGCAATCTATAGGAGTAACTCCCCCTCCCCCCTCCTAACCCCTCCCCTTGAGGTAAGGGGAGGTTAGGTGGGGTTATGTATGGTCTATTCTGAGGCTGTTAATCAATGATCTGGGACTTACGACATACCACCATAATCTTTTTAAATATCTTCTTTAAGTCTTCTCCCTTCAAGGGACCTCGATTTTTTAAATTAAGTCTCTTTAAAATTTCGTCTTCCCTCTTGGGATTGTAGATCTTTTCTCCCTTCTCTTTCTTAATCTTTCCAATCTCCAATGCAATGGAAAGGCGTCGGTTGAGCAGAGAAAGGAGTTTCTCATCGATGAGATCGATCTGCTTTCTTCTCTCCCTCAATGCTTGTAGCGATTGGGATCTAACCCTCTTTTTCATCATTCCACTAATTCTATTTGAGCGCCCAACCTCTTCATGACTTCGTAAAAGTTGGGAAAGGATACCCTCACATATTCTGCATGGTCAATCGATGTGGACCCTTTAGCCATCAAACCAGCCACAGCTGTGGCCATGACGATGCGGTGGTCGTGCCGGCCGTCGATGTCAGCGCCTTTGAGTTCGGAGTGGTAGATGATCAGGCTGTCGGGCGTCTCCTCGAACTTGCCGCCCATCTTGGTCAGCTCCTCCTTGATGGAGCGGGTGCGGTCTGTCTCCTTGAGGCGGCTTGCTCCGATGTTGTAGAGCACAGTCTTGCCCTTGGCCTTACAGCCCAGCACCGCCAGGATGGGCACGGCGTCCGGGGTGCCGGAGCAGTCGATCTCGAGGCCGTGCAGATCGCTGCCGCCCTCCACCGTTACGGTTCGACCGCCATCGCTAAAGGAAACCTTGGCGCCCATCTCCTGAAGGATGTAAGGGTACCTGCGCTCGCCGGCGAAGTCATCCGGGTCCATGCCCATAAAGGTGACCTTGGAGTCGGTGATGGCCGCACCGATCATAGGATATCCGGAACTGCCCCAGTCGGCCGGCACGTGTGTCGTGAAGGCCTTGTAGCGCTGGCTCCCGGGCACGTTAAACTCGTCGTAGTTCTTGTGGCTGCAGGTGGCGCCGGCGAGCTTCATCCAGGACATAGTCATATCAATGTAGGGCCGCTCCATGAGGTTGTCCTCAATGACAGTGATTCCCTCCTGGCTCAGGGCGCCGGCAATGAGCAGAGGACTCAGCCACTGGGAGTTGATACCAGGCAGCTTCGTGCGGCCGCCCTTGAGAGGACCCTTGATCACCAGAGGCGCTACTCCGGCATTGCGGGTGGAGAAGACCTGGGCGCCCAGGTCATTCAGGGCCTCGATGAGGGGCTGGGCCGGACGCCGGCAGATCTGGTAGTCGCCGGAAATGACCGAGTAGCCGTTAATGAGGGAGGCGATGGCAGTGAGAAGGTAGTAGCCTGTGCCGGAGTTACCAGCATCCAGCACACAGCCCGGCACCCGGGGCTGGTTGGCTATGCCCTCGAAGGCCCACTCCTGATGGTTGGAGGTATCGATTTGGGCGCCTAAGACCCGCATCATGCCTACGATGGAGAAGCTATCCACCCCGGGTAAGGGATTGCTGACCCGCGATAGACCCTCGGCCAGGCCGCCCAGGACGATAGCACGGGCGCTGGCCGACTTGTTGCCGGGTATCTGAGTGGCGCCATGCAAACTCGATCTCTTCACGATGAACTTCATATTCTTGCTCCTTAGCAAAAAAAGTGTAAGTGTCAGTGTGAGTGTTAGTAAATAATGCCCCATGCCCAGAGGGCATCCTCAAATTCCCCCTCCACATCCCCCATCTCCCTCCTGACCTCCCCCTTGAAGGGGGAGGAATCATGTGAAACGCATGACGATTACCCTCCCTCTCAGGGGGAGGGTTAGGGTGGGGGTGGGGTTATGGCAACGCCTAAATTGCACCAGTTATAAGCTCCCTCCTTGTGTCCAGCCCCCAAGATATGGGATATGGTCAGTTTCCTAAACGGGGGGGTTACTGTTTCCATGGGACGAAGAACCGCTCCAATTTTTGGAATAGCCAGTTAAAGAAGATTCCGAGAAGTGAAAGGATGATGAGACCCACCATCAATTTCTTCGTCTGCATGAGATCCGCAGCGGTCAGGATCATAAACCCGATTCCCGCATCCGCAGCCACCATCTCGGCGGCAACGACAAGCAATAGAGCAATCCCGATTCCAAGTTTCATCCCGGCAAAGATCATGGGCAAGATACTCGGAAGGATAACCTTCCTGATAATCCTTGCCCTGTTCGACCCCAGACTCAATGCTGCCTTGATCAAAAGGGGATCCACATTCTTTACTCCTGTATAGACATTGATCACCATCGGGAAAAAGACGCCCAGGGCGATGACCGCCACCTTCGATGCCTCTCCTATTCCTAACCAGAGGATCAACAGAGGAAGGATGGCAATCTTAGGGATTGGAAAGGTTGCCGCAATGATGGGGTTCCCAACGGCTTCAGGAATGCTGAAGAATCCGATGAGGATACCCACCATGACGCCGAGGCTGCAGGCAATCACAAATCCCCAGAGGATCCGGGTGAGGCTTGAAAAAATGTGTTTGAAGATGATCCCTGTCTTAAGCATTGTCCACCCTTCGGAAAGGATGGAGCTCGGAGCGGGAAGAAAGAGGGGAGGAACCCACGCCATTTGGCTCACCCATTCCCATAGAAGAAGAATTGCGATAAAAGAGGCAGTGCTCAACCAGGGGTGCTCTTTCATCTGAAGGAAATGGGTCTTGTCTTGCACAATGGCCTTTTCAACCCTGGGTTGATCCACTTTTCCTATCATCCTGCCTCCTCCATCGCCTCCCTGGCCTGCTTCTTGATATGACCCCAGATGGCATCCGCATATTCCAAATACTTTTTTTCGAGGGTGAGATGTTCGCCTCTCGGCCTGGGGAGATCGATCTTGATGATGTCCAAAATTCTGCCCGGTCTTCTCGAAAGAACCACCACACGATCTCCCAAAAAAACAGCCTCCTGGATATTATGGGTGATATAGAGGAGACTTTTATGGGTCTCCTCCCAGATCCTGGAGAGCTCATACTGCATCAAGGTCCGGGTCTGTGCATCGAGGGCGGAGAAAGGTTCGTCCATGAGGAGAAGCAGTGGGTTGTTAGCGAGGGCCCTGGCGATTGAGACTCGCTGTTTCATTCCTCCTGAGAGTTGATGGGGATACTTGTTTTCGAATCCCTGAAGCCCTACCAGGGTGATATATCTTTTTGCAATCTCGAACTGTTCCTTCCGCTTCACCCCACTTTCCTCTGGGCCGTAAACAATATTCTTCAGCACAGTCCTCCATGGAAAGAGGGCAAAATCCTGGAAGACGACAGCCGTATGGGGTCTCGAATCGGTTTGGGTTCCCTCAAAGATGACCTGACCGGAAGTGGAACTCAGGAGTCCGGCAATGATATTGAGAAGCGTCGATTTTCCACAGCCACTGGGACCCACCACAACGACGAACTCATTCTCCTCAATGGCGAAATGGATATCCTGGAGGGCTTCCGTAGACTCTCCCCGCCGGTCGATATAAACCTTGGAGATATGGTCGATGAGAACTTTCATCTCATTCCAATTACAAATGCCCAAGTTCAAATGTCAAATCAAATGAATAAATTTCAAACTTTTTCTTTTTTGGGTAATTTGCCCTTTGAACTTCATTTGAACTTTGAGCTTTGACATTTGACATTGTTTGTCTACCTGCCCAACTGTCCCATGGCTTCCTTCCAGAAGGAGAGGTCCGCTATCTCGGAACCGGCCATCTTCTTTGAGACCATCCCATTGCGCTCATACCAATCCAACTGCTTCTGAATGTCCTCCGCATAAAGCTCTCCATTTCTATCCATATAGGGGAGGGCCAGAACAACAGCATCAGGTTTTTCTTCAGTGTATTTGGAGATGAGGTTAATGACTTCCTGATAATGGGGTCCTTCTTTTTTCATGAGGGCAAAATCGTAGTAGTAGCGACAGCTCCGGATATAGCCTTTCATGAAGGCTACGGCCGCCGATCGGTTCTTCATAAACTTCTCTCCGTAGAAGTTTGCGGCGATCTGATAGGGGAGATGATCTCCCGCCCAGAGAAGAACATTGGCCGTCTGATTCTTTTCCACTGCGGTCACATGAGGCTGGACAAGGAAGGCGGATTCGATCTGATTGGTGATCACCGTATCTCTCATGCTGGCCACGCTTCCGAGGGGAACGACCTTCACATCGTTGAGAGACATCCCTCTTTTTTCAAGGAGGTTTCCAAGAATGTAGTGGAAAGTTGATCCGATCGAAGTGATCCCCACCCTTTTTCCTTTCAGATCCTTTAAATCTCTGACTCCTGCCTTCCATTGTTCCGTGTTGACGATGATGGCCGTCAGTTTATATCCGGGCCACTCCCGCCCCTTATCTGCGACCACGGTGATCTTCATTCCCTGAGCGATGGAATTATAAAGGGCGGCAGTCAATCCGGTAGCCCCCACATCAATATCTCCGCTGGCCATGGCCACGGCAATAGGCGCCGCCGCCTTAAACCACACAGGCTCCACCTTGATCCCTTCCGCCTCAAAAAAACCCTTGTCCATTCCGATGAAGATGGGGGCGGTACTGGAGAGCCTGAGGGCGCCCACTTTTACCGTCGTCAATGCCCAAGAAGAAATGGGCAGGAAGAAAGAGAAGAGAAGACCCCATAAAACAATCAAAACGATGTTCTTCTTCATGGCTTTACCTCCTATTGCTGATCTTTTAAATACCCCAAGATGGATTAGAAGACAAGGGATAGCATTCCATTCTTGGGCCCGTTCTTAACATTTTACCGGCTCCTTTTTTGAGAGAGAGTCCTCATGATCTGGGAGGAAACGGGCGGGCATCCCCGTACAAATATCCCTCTCCTCTTCATTCTCATCGTGCAATTTCCGATCAGGATGGTTCCATCCGGGCATGTTTTTAAATGTTTACCGATCCCGATATGGATATTTTTATCCTCCATTTGATAGCCATCGAGTTGCGAATGATACTCTCGAAGAAAGACCAGAAGGGTTGAAAGACAACCGCTACACGATCCTTCATCATAGACAACGACATCAGGGAAGGAGATGGAGAGGGTTGAGGGAGAGGGTTCAAAAGGAGTCTCCCATTTCAGAAAGTCCTTCGGTTTGATCGAGATCTTCTGAAGTTGGATTTCTCCCATCCCCATCTCCGAGCAGAGTTTGAGGTGAGGGATGCTTTCTGGATTAAACCCCATCAATCGTGCGGCTACAGCATCCGCAGAAAGGGCGTAATCGCTGACCAGAATGATTCCCATCTCTTTTAACTTTCCATAAGCCGGTCCCATTCCCTCCATTCCCACCGTGCCATCAATAATCGTGAGGTCAGGCATGAGAATTGTGGCCATCTCTGAAATGGCAAGATCGAGCGCCTTATGTCCTCGGCCAATGCTTTCATCAGAACGGAGTTGATGAAGCCGGGCTTTCTCTCTCCGCCAGAGCAGTCCTTTCATATTTTTGATGCTCAGAGAGACATGGGTATGCATATGGGTCTTCATCACGGGAATGGAGATGATCCAGTCAAAGTCGTTCAGGGCGGAGGAGACCTTCACTTTTTTTAGAAGTCTTCCGTCTGGGATGATCCTTTCCGCTGGATCAAACCGGTCCAGGTCAATGAGCTTCACCCCCTTTTTCTCTGACATTTCCGCAAATCCTGTCTTTCTAAAGGCCTCCTGGGGATCGACCCCAAAGATACAGCCCTCTCCGATGGCGATCTCCTTTATTCCATTCTCTCTCAGATGATCAATGGTGGCTGAGACAACGAGAGGATGGGTCGTCACCCCTTCACCAGGTGAGGCCAATCGAGCGGCATTGGGTTTGATCAGAATTCTTCTGTTTTCGAGGTCGGGGAGGGGAAAACGCTTCAGGGCTATTCTTGTGGTGTCGTAAGGGCCTTTACCTTTTGAGATGATGACGAGAGGGTCCATCCGAATCATTCCATCCTTTTCTCCAGAGTGAACCCAGAATGACTCTTTTTACATTTTGAAGATTGGAAATTATTTTAAGGCAAAACAAAGACCTTTACAAATGGTTTTCGATATTTTTAACCGTATGTATCAATTTAGCTGTTTGAAGTCATTTTATAAAATCCCTCCCAATCTCCCTTTGCCTGCTTTCGGCAGGGAAAAGATACCAAAGGGAGGAGAAAGATTTCCCCCTTTTGACAAAGGGGGATGAAGGGGGATTAGATCAGTTTTTTCAAAGCGCTAAAATGTTACGATATTTTTAACCGTATTGATAAAGGGAGGGTGTCAGTGCTATATATAAAAACATGATCCCCAGGTCCTGCAAAGCCTATTATTACGGAGGGCTCCCCTTCAAAGGGACGAGAAGAAAGGGGCGGTTATGGGTGGAAGGAGAAACGCTCTGCTTCAATGTGCAGGAAGGGAAGGGGGGAGAAAAGATCGATTTGAGAATTCCTTTTAGTAAGATGGAGAAGATCTTTCTCACACGGGACAATTATTATGGAACGGATACGACTCTTTTCAATCTAACCTTTCAAGATGAAGACGGAGAATCTTTCACCCTCCGGTTTGCACCTGTTGCCATCATCCCCCGGAGGAGAATTGCTCTTCAGAAAAGATGGTTTGACTATTTAGCCAGCCTCATCAGCTCCGGGGGCAATGTCTCTCCCCTTTCCACCAGGTAATCCTTATATTCCTGGTAGCTTGGCTGCACCCACATCGGATTTCCGAAAATTTCATGCATCATAATATTGAACGCCACCTGGGTAATATAGAACCGGTGGTGGTGCCTCAGAATCGGGTTTCGTGAAAACAGCTTGACCAGTTCGCGGGGCCTCCAGTAGTATCGCCTCATGATGTTCTTGTAGATGAAGTTTAACTGTTCGAGGTCATCCACCTCCCGGGTCGGCATGACGGCATGGAGGTAGTCGAAGTTGCGGTATTCCCAGTCCTTGATCCTGCCCATCTCCTTCACTTTGTAAAAGAGCGGGGTCCCTGGAAGAGGGGTGATGATGTTGAGGCCGAAATGGTCCACATATTTTCCGAAGAATTTCAAGAAGGCATCCCGATCTTCCTCGGTCTCTTCCCAGTGGCCGATCAACAGGGTGGCCATCACCATCAACTGATGCTTCTTTAAAAGCTGCATCGCCTTTACAGCCTCTTCGACTGAGAAGCGCTTGTTAATATCCTTGAGAACATGGTCCGTATGGTATTCGAGACCTAACATGAATTGATAGACTCCAGCCTCCCGGAAACCATCGAGCAGGTCTTCATCCCGTAAGATAAGATCTGCCCTCGATTGAAGCCAGAACCGCTGGTTTGTCTTTCTTTTGAGCATCTCCTCAATGAATCCGATTCCCTGATCACGGGGGACATTGAAGGTATTATCTCCCACATAGAAGATGTCACGATCATACTTTTCCTTTAGAAGCTGAAGCTCATCGGCAATTATGGCCGGACTCTTTTTTCTCCACTTTCGTTTATAGAAAGCCGATTCCGAGCAGAAGGAGCAGTCAAAGGTGCATCCCCTTGAGAAGTTGACGACCAGTCCTCTCTTGCCTTCCGAAGGAATCCCCACATAGGGGTGTTCCATTTTAGCAAGATGGTAGGCAGGAAGGGGCAGGGTATCCAGATTTTCTATGAAAGGTCGGTCGCCCGTATAGACGAAATTTTTTTTCTCATCGAGAAAGGCAAGGCCCGGAACTTTTGAGAGATCTTCCTTCTTCTCCATTGCCCTGAGAAATCCCGTCAGGGTCACCTCACCCTCTCCAACGCAGATGTAGTCGATGGCAGGGCAGTCCCTGAGCGTCTCCTCAGCCATAAACGAGGGATGTTCTCCGCCCATAATGATGGTCGTTCCAGGACTGATGGTCTGAATCAGGTTGGCGGCATTCATCCCATCATAGATGAAGGACGTGCAGATAACCGAGATGCCCACCACCTCGGGTTTCTCTCTCCGGACCTTTTCTTCGAGATCCCTCCAGGGGTTTTCGTTCAGGGTGCAATCCATATATTCAAGATCAAACCCTTCCCTCTCCAGGTAGGCCAGGAGCTGAAGGCATCCGGGCGAGGGCACCCAGGCCCGAAGAATGGTCCAGATTTTATGGGGGGGATCGATCAGGAGGAACCGCATGGCTTCTGTTTCCTCAGGGACGGATGGACTGTCCTCTTTTTAAACGCCACCGGATGAGGCGTTTCAAAAGAGGTTTAGCAAGGGGCATTCGGAAGAGGAGATGGGAACGGGGAGCTTCAAAGATCTCCCCGGTAAGAAGTCTTTCGGAAAAGTCTTTAACCTTCTTAGAGGCTTTTTTCACTCCCTCCTTGTCAACAACCGCCACCTTTTCAAAGAACTTTTCACAATAGAGGCATCGTGAACAGGAGGTCTGATTGCAGTCCATCTTCTTAAACTGTTCGATGAATCCGTCGAGCTTTCGATTGTCCACCTGGATGAGCTGCCGGACCTCAAGGTCAAAGACTTTCTCCAATTCCGAGATCTTCATGATGTTTGATGAAGTATTCGAGATGGAGAGGGGTGAAGGCTCCCTTTCTTGGAAGGGTAAAAAGGTCTAAAAGATTTCCGTCATAGCGGCGGCTTTCGTAAGCCTTCACGTGCTCGACAAGAAGTGGCGTCCGTTTAAACCGCTCCGTAATTTTGAAACGGTCATAGCCAAGGGCTTCGTAATGAGAGACATCTTCAGGCCGGATCCACGGCGATTTCAGAAGCTCCACCGGCTCCGTCAATTTTCGATAGAGGCAGAGGTATCCCGGATACTGGAGATAGCAATGGGCTTCCTCTTCTCCTTCTCTTGAGGCATGGCCATCATGGTTGACATGTTCATAGTTGTAGGGACACTGCCAGAGGCAGATGTTATTGACAAGAATTTCCAGATTGCATTTTACGGTTTTCCGGATATTTTCAAGAGTTTTGAATTCACGGTTGATATGTTCATCAATGATGATCTCTTCCACGCCCATGTCTTCATATTGAAGGGCCTTTCTTGCTGTATTGACCCGTGCGGTGGTGGAGACTTTTATCTTCAAACGGGGGAATCGTTTTCTGATGAGATCGATGAGATAGGGAACGCCGACGACAACCGAATCCGCACCGGAATCATCCACCCATTCGAGAAGGTCAATGATCTGTCCATAGCCTTTTCTTGAATACTGGAGGTTTCCGAGGCACGGCGCATTGAGGAGGTAACTGAACTCAATTCCCTTTTCGTGGCAGGCACGGATGTATCGCTCCACATACCTTCGATCCACCTGGGGTAGGACAAAACCCGGTCTGGCCCCTCCCACCACATCAAAGGGAAGTTTACCGAAGAGGGCATCCACCGATGTTCCCTGAAGAGCATCCAGAAGGCCAAAATCCCAATTCGTTCCCACTCGAAGTTTCATCGTATTAGTCAGCCCATAGTTGTATAGACACTGAAGATTAATCCCTCCTTCCCTCCCCTGCTTACCGGCAGGAAGGCTTTACAATAGGGAGGAATTACCCCTCTTTGGCCGCCGGCCCATAGGGCCTCTGGCCCGGAGGGCAAAGAGGGGCGAGGGGAGATTTTCAGAGGAGTATGTCTTCTCTATTATGGACTCCTTAGTAAGTTTAAAATTAACATGAGGGATTCTTTATTTTCAAGGGAGACC
>MGQQ01000019.1:13257-16953 GCA_001798855.1 Deltaproteobacteria bacterium RBG_16_49_23
TTTACAACAACTTGTACTACGATAAGGATGTATCATAATTCAAAGACTGAGCAGTACCTTTTGGTAGCCCTCTTTCAATGGGTATAGAAACCAAAAATAAACTGAAACCCATGATATTTCGAAGCCTTACAATCTTCTTAAAGGGCCTGTATTTGTGGAGACTCTTCACAAAAATCCGTCAAGAGCCTAAAATATCTTGAGAACCAAGGTCATTCGTGATAATAAAGAAGAAATTATATTTCTGGCTTTTGTATGGGTGCTTTCTATCCACTATTCCCCCCTTATAACTCCTCCCACCCCCTCTTAAATTAAGAGGGGGAAGAAGGAAGGGGGCGTTAGATTGGGGGGATGAAGGGGGGTTAAGAGGGTGAGTTATGAAATTCTATCAGAATGATCCGGCATTAAAGCAACGGGGGCGGGAGTTGAGGCATAATCAGGGGGAGGTGGGGGAGGCCCTATGAGTACACCTGCGAAACAAGTAACCCCTCCATACCTCCCCTTATGAGACTGTGTCGTAATCGCAAGCAAAGGGGGAGAGGCAGTCAGGTTCCAAAGCTTTAGAATGCGGGTCTTTTAGATTATGGGAAATTGTCACTTGTATAAAATCGAATGTTTTCATACGCTTGGCACGCCTGAATCCGAACGGCTAAAGGTTGCCGCCCTAAATCTTTTCCACCCGACCGCCTCTCCCCCTTTTCAAAAAGTCGGTTTTTTCATATTACGACACAGTCTCTATGTGAAGGGGAGGTTATCCACTCAATATCCGGATGAACCAAGAAATTATATTTCCTTCCAGGAAAATATGAAATAATGAATAGAATAACCTTAAGTAGAAATCCCGAAGAATTCATTGAGAGGGCAGTGATTCGTTTCACCCAGAATAGTTCTGCTAACCATCGCAAGGTGGATGGAGGGAAGTACTGGGAAACCCCTTTGATAGGGTTTGCTTCTGGAAATGATCCCCTCTTTAACCAATATAAAAAGGTTATCGGGAAGTTCCACCTCACTCCCCGGGAGGTTTTTGAATTGACCTTCGGGAAGAAAAGGCAACCCCAAGAGCTATCCGTCATTTCATGGGTTCTTCCCACATCCGAAGACATCCGACTGAGCAATCGCAAAGAGGTCGACTATCCTTCATTGCTCTGGGCCCATGCCCGCGACTTTGGTGAGCAATTTAATATTAAACTGAGAAATCACGTGGTGTCTCAGTTAAAAAAGAGGGGATATCGAGCTGTGGCTCCGATGAACGCTTCCTTTTGGAGACGTCTTCGTTCTCCCAAAGTGGGTTTAGCTTCCAACTGGTCTGAACGCCATGTGGCCTATGCATGCGGACTGGGCGCTTTTGGGTTGAGCGATGGTTTGATTACCACAAAAGGGAAGGCCATGCGCGTGGGGAGTGTTGTCACGGACCTCATTCTCAAGCCTTCTGAGAAGCCCTTTCCTCATCGCCAGGCAAATTGCCTTTACTATTTCAACGGGACCTGTCGGACTTGTGCAAGCCGATGTCCTGCTGGAGCCATTACCGAAAAGGGTCATGATAAGGAAAAGTGCTTCGAATATACTTATGGGGTGGTCTTGAGAGATAAAAAAACGGAATACGGAGTAAAGATCACTGGATGTGGTCTCTGTCAAACAAAAGTCCCTTGCGAATTCGAAATTCCGAAACTGATCCAGAAAGAATATTTACGGAAAAAATAGCAGAAAAACAATCATGGTTTAATAAAACTGCCTCTAAACAGACCAAAATTTAATTAGCCCACAGGTTCCCCCAATCCTTTTTATCCTCAAAGATGTCATTCCTGCGGAAGCATGAATCCAGAATTTTCTATTTCAGGTTCCCTGCAGTGGTGTTTTTCATGTTTTAGTCAGTCCATAATTGTATGGACGTTAGAGACTAAGGCGTTCGTGCTGAGCTTGTCGAAGCATGAACGGCGTGACGATGCACCCTTCGACAGGCTCAGGGTGAACGGTGATTGCCTAAGTGAAGAGCATTGGAGTTATGAAAGATTTTCGAAATAATATGTCTTCTCAATTATGGACTCCTTAATAACTGCTGCAATATTCCAACAAACCGTCTTGATATTAATTCTTGGAAGGATTCTTTAAAAAAGAGGGTCGCTGGTTACACCTACCTTTAGCAAAACACGCGATAAGAATCGAAAATTTGCGGTTGAAATCATCGGTCCGGGAGACCTTTGATCTCCTTCTTCAACGCAATCACTTCTATCGAGGATGGGCACTCTTTCCAGTTATGTTCCCAACATATTATAACGTCACAGCCATTAGGATCGTGTCCCTGGAAGCCGCTGCTCTTGAACTCAAACTAGATTCTCACACGTTGAAGCTGCCGTTGATTGCTTACTTTCCGGTATGCCGTGCAGTCGGGGAAATCTGTTCCCAATCGCTCAATAGAAGAAAAGCCAAGTTCTTCGCTCACCATGCCGAACAGGAGGACAACCCCCTGTTCGGTGGTCGGTTCATAAGTCAAATTGCGAAAGCGAAGCGGTAGGCCAACTACTACCCCCTCCTTTTTCTGATAGGAAGGTATTCGTTTTCCTTTGGCTGCTGGCAAGTCGTCAGCAGCGGGTGTCTTCTCTGGTAGGTGAGACTTTTGGAGGAAGGCCATGACAACTTTTAAATTCTTCGACTTAGGTTTCTTGACTTGTAGCCAATCATGGTATTTCTTGTAGACATCCTGCTGCGAACATCCCCTGCGGCCGCCGAGCTTCTTTTTCCAGGTGCCCTCTGGGATGCCAGTCTTCTCATGGAGCAAGTGCCAGCCCAGAATACCGTGGTGCTCAGACACTGCTTTATCCAGCATTGAAAACAATTCATCACCACTGAGGTGCTTCTCCTGATGTGACAGGCGGATGCCGTGCTTAAGCTTCATGTCAGTAAGGCTCCTGCCCGCGAAAAGCTTCCAGATCCAAAAGGGACTTATATGCATAGCCTCCGCCACTTGTTTTGCTCCAACTGGCTTTTCACTCTTTGCATTGGCCTCCTTCCATGCTTTGATGATGCTTTCGCGGGTGGGTTTCTGCTTGGTCATAAGCAACTCCTTCCTGAAATTTCCGAGGGAAAAAGTTTATCCGGAACTTTAATGATTATGGGTAGAAACCTACACGCTTTGGCAGAATATGTCAACGGTGGACTTCAGTAAGGAAGAGGGGAAATAGGGGATGGAAATAACACCTAATATTGACTCCGGTATCTTTCTACAATGCAATGGTTACGGTATGAAACATAAAAAAAGGCAAATCAATGTGCCTGAATAAGAGAACGAAGGGCCTTGTTAACGGAATTGGAGTTGGGGAAATGCTTTTTTACGTCGGGGTCAAGCATAACTGCTCCATCTTCTTGAGTAAAGTAATGCACTTCAACTGATCCGTCCCGCTTGCCAATTTTGACGGTATGCCCTCTTCGATAGGCTTCAAAATGCTTTCCCCGGACCCCGCCAGAAAAATCGTATTCTTCTCTCATTTCATTAACTTCGTTACTTTTCTTACTTGTTTTCATATTCCCTCTGTTCCTTTCTTGTGGGTTCCCTGCCGCTGATAATACGTATCTTCTCACCTCTCTCACTATATGATACCACAATTAATCTTCCTTTTAAAGACAATCCAATGTTGATATTTTGCAATTCAGACAGTATAGAGGTCCAGATTAGGGTAGGAGGCCGTTTTGGGGTCGAAGATG
>MGQQ01000020.1:0-550 GCA_001798855.1 Deltaproteobacteria bacterium RBG_16_49_23
CGCCGCCATCTGCCGCGGGGTGGCCAAAGATGTGGCCTCCGGAAATAATAAGGAGAAGGTGATCATCTCCCCTGAGCTCCTCCATAAATTTCTCGGGCCGGTCAAGTTCTTCCCCGAAGTGGCGGAGCGAACCTCTGAGCCGGGCGTGGCCACGGGGCTGGCCTGGACGCCCACAGGAGGGGATATCATCTTTGTGGAGGCGACGAAGATGAGGGGCGAGAAGGGATTGGCATTGACCGGTCAGCTGGGAGATGTGATGAAAGAGTCCGCCCAGGCAGCGCTGGCCTATGTGCGATCGAAAGCAAAAGATCTTGGCATTGAAGAAGACTTCTTCGAAAAGCATGACATCCACATCCATGTTCCCGCCGGGGCGATTCCCAAAGATGGCCCCTCGGCCGGAATCACCATGTTTATCGCTCTCACCTCCCTCTTAACCAACATGCCTGTCAGGAACGATGTGGCCATGACCGGCGAGATCACATTGCGGGGGCTCGTCCTTCCCGTAGGAGGAATCAAGGAAAAGGTTCTGGCTGGAATGCGCGCGGGGATC
>MGQQ01000020.1:563-13786 GCA_001798855.1 Deltaproteobacteria bacterium RBG_16_49_23
TTCCGAAGAAGAACGAAAAGGATCTGGAGGAGATTCCGGAGCATATCCGAAGTCAGTTGAATTTTAAGTTTATTAATAAGATGGATGAGGCCATCGAACTGGCCCTCAAACATTCGGAGAAACCGAGGGCAGAGCACGAGCCATTGACCATTACCGCCTGATGAGAGCACGGACGTTCTGTGGATTTTCCCAAGCTTAGAAGCGTGAATCTCTTTCCCGTTCAGATGTCAGGCCAATCGCTGCTCTGTCTTCAGGATCCCCAGAATATTAGCGACAAAGCTCTCTATCTGCCTCCCCCTCTCCACTTTATTATCTCTCTCTTCGATGGCCGCCATTCGATCCTCGATATCCAGACCGAGTACATGAGAAGGTTCGGAGAATTTCTTTTCACTGAAAAGATTGAGGAGATCATCCACCAACTCGATGAAACCCTCTTTCTTGAAGGAGAGAGATTCCAGGAAGCCCTGAGGCAGAAAGAGGAAGGATTTAAGAAGGCTTCCTTTAGAGAGCCCGCCTTTGCCGGAAAGAGTTACGAAAGAGAGCCCGGGAAGTTGAGGGCTCAGCTTTCGGAATATTTTACCGGACTAGAGGGGCCCGGACCGCTTCCGGAGAAAAAAGAGATGAACCCCATTAGAAAGGACGGGGCTTTATACCCCGCCCTTTCTGAAAGGCATTCAAATTCTGATTCACAACTTCATCCTTGCCTTAAAAAGGCGGGGCTTTCTAACGGGGTAAAGGAATTGAAAGGGGTGATTGCCCCACATATCGATTTCCAGAGGGGAGGCCTATGTTATGCCTTTGCCCATCGGGAGGTGTGGAAGAACCATTTGCCCGATTGCTTCATCATCTTTGGAACGGCCCATACCTTGATGAAGCAACCCTTCTCTCTGACCCGGAAGGAGTTCGTCACTCCCCTTGGCGCCCTGGAGGTAGATCAGGGATTGGTCGATGCGATTCAATCCCGATACCCTGATGACCTTTTCATGGATGAGGGGGTTCATCGGACCGAACATTCTATTGAGTTTCAATGCGTCTTTCTCAGGTATCTCTATTCAGAATCCACTCCTGTCAGGATCGTTCCTATTCTGAGCGGATCATTCCATGAGGCAATTGAAAGAGGAGTGTCACCGATGGAACTTCCGCCTATCCGTCAGTTCGTCGGGGCCATCAAAGAGGCTATATCCTCGCTTGGGAGAGAGGTCTGCTATATTGCCAGCGCGGACCTGGCCCATATGGGGGTTCAGTTTGGAGACCGGGACGGAATCGGAGAGTACGGTCTCCGGATCCTCGAGGAAGAAGACAGGGAGATGCTAAGTCATGCGGAGAGAGTGGATGGAGAAGAGTTCTTTTCTTCCATTTCAAGGGAACGGGATCAGAGGAAGATCTGTGGACTGCCAGCCATCTATACGATGCTCAAGGTGATAGAAGCAGAGGAGGGCAAGCTCCTCAAATATGGTCAGGCCTTCACTCCGGAGACCCAATCCGTCGTTTCCTTCGCCAGCCTCGCCTACTATTAGATTGCGGATTGTGGATTTCGGATTGCGGAATCATTAGAAATCGAAGTAAGGTCTTTAATTCCGAAATCTGCATTCCGAAATCCGAAATTGAGATCAGGAGGGTTTGGTTCTGATTCTATCGAGGGAAGGGTAGATCTGGGAGAGCTTGGTCTCGATCTCCTGGGGGAAGTCGATCTGAAGGTTAAGGATCTTCCCCCGGATAAGGGCAAGGGTCCCCAATTTTTCGCTGATCTCTTTTGGCGTGATTCTGCTCAATCTCTTTGAAACCTCTTTGACCTCCTCATTGAGGAATTCGATCAGTTTTAAAACCTCTGCGACCTTTTTCTGAGCCATCTAAGTTCCCCTCCCTTTATTGATTTCTAACATACCTGATTTGAATCAGGATTTCAACCGAAAAAAATCAAAAAAATAAACCCCTAGAAATTGGCGCCCAAATTGGCGCCAGGCAACGGTAATTCGTATAGAAAGAAAAACACCCAAACAATCTCAATAGATCATAGAGGACAGTCATCCTAAAAAATATTTTCTTGCTTTTAAGCGTGAATTGGCATATAATTATTTCAACAATTAAGTTGCACAGAGCCTTTTAGGCTTATAGTATATGCCCGCAAGAACTCTAAACGACTTCTTTGCGGGTTATTTTTATGGCCAAACCAAAGAGGGTAGGTTGATAGGGTCAATACATTGCAGAACAACGGAGAAAGGAATAGAGGGCAGAGGCATTGGAGAAGAGATGACAATATAAAAACCATCAAAATTGAAAAAAAGGAGGATAAAGAACAGGAGGTGACCGTCCGTAACGAAACTGTCCCCCAAAGAAAGGAGAAATCAACGCTGAGCTGGTTTGAAGAATTTGCAATAGAATGGAGCGAGATTTATATACCAGAGAAACACAAAAGAAATCCACAAGGAGGAACATTATTATGAACATTTATGTAGGAAACTTATCATCTGATGTAACAGACGAGACGATTCGGGAGGCTTTTAAATCCTTCGGCGAGGTAACCTCAGCGAGAGTGGTCAAAGACAAGTACAATGGCCAGTCCCGGGGGTTTGGTTTTGTGGAGATGCCTGAGCAGGCTCAAGCCCAAACAGCCATCAAGAGCCTTAACGGTCAGGAACTCCTGGGCAAACAAATCAGTGTGAATGAGGCACGTGCTCGCGCCGATCAGGGAAGAACCGGAGGACAGGGAGGGCGAGGGCGAATGGATTATAGCGGCCGCAGAAACCGTTATTAATCCTGTTTCCTTTCAATGGGAAGCCTGGAGAGCTGTCCCCTACTGAACCGGACAGATTTCAGGGGAGAAACTTTGCTGGTAAGAAAGGCGATCGCCAGACGCGGCTTCCGGGGGGCGATAGCAATAAGAACTTAAAGAAAGTCATCGGGATAGAAAGGACCGTTATGAATAAAGCAAGGCTTGAATGGGTTATGTCAGGGTTAAAGCAGTATGCATTAACGACGGCTGAAGACCAATTTCTCAAAACTGTGTTGGGGGACTTCGATAAAAACCATGCGCTAACAGAACGTCAGGAGGATAGGCTGGAAACCTTTTACAAGGAGAAGTCACAATCGATACCCAACAAGAAATACGATCGTTTTTCCGTTATGAAAAGCACCCCCAAAAAGGTCAAGCCCCAGCGACCGCGCGCAAAAGCAATTTGATGTAAAAAGCGCTGGAAGATGCTATTCGGACGGGGCTCTTAATATTTAAATGCGTCAGAATACACATCTATCCAATCCAGGGAATTCCTCCAGTTGACTTAGAGGGGTGGCTTATCAGGCGGAATGGAAAGAAGCAAAAAATAAATTAAGGCTTACCCCTAAGACAACTATTCTCATGAGAGGAAATACGATGATAAAAGCAGGTGATATGTTCAAAAACCTACAAAGCGGAGAGGTGTTTAGAGTTAAAAGCGTTAATCCCAGCGTCATCATTTTGGCAACAAAGGATGAATCCCATTCAATGTTTGTCAATCCAAACAGCATAGAATCTGTGTTCCTGCCTTTCGTGGAAGATGAGGCAAAGAGAAAACCCAAATAAGAATGAATCCAGAAAATGGCCACCCCTTTTTGAATCTTATTGAAAGGGAAAACCTATGTCCGATTTTGGCGCTTCGTATCCACATTGTGAGAAGAAGTTCAAACACAACAGGATTGGCATAGAGGCCAAGGAGTTTATACAATGGCCTCATTGCCAGAGAGTCACTAAGATAGATCTCGCTGATCCTTAAAAAAATCCAATCCAGACAGAAAACGATTTCATCGACTGATTTTATGCCAGACCATTGTTATCTTCCAGGAGATTCAGAAAGGAAGCAGCACGATGATGAAAATAGGGGACAGGTTCAAAGATAAGGTAACCGGGAAGATATACATCATCAAAATGGAGACTGATAACCATACGCTTTTCCTGGAGGGAGAAAACGGTTTGGGTCGGCGATTGACTGGTGAAGATAATCTGAAGCGGACTTGCGAGAAGCTGGAAGATATAGAATCTTGAACCGGATCTATTTCTTGCCGGGTAAAAACAATCCGGATCAGGCAACGGTCATACGGTATGGATAGGGGCATCGTTCTTTAATAAAAAAATGAATTACTTCGGTTGCAATGACAATTCCCTAACTCGGAATTTGGGGGAGAATCATTCGTTGAGAATATCTTCGGTCTCGAAATCTGAAAGGCTTTGCTCGTCTCTTTCTCGGAACTTCTTTATCCAGCTGTTCACACGGTCCTCGCCATAAGCTTTTTTCCATCCAGCCACAATTTGCTCAACAGGAATATCCGCAAAAATTCCCTCAAATTCCACATATTCCATAAACTTTTCATTTTTCAAATTATAAGGCTGGAACAGAGAGTCCTCACGGCCATTAAATTCAAGCGGAGATACGTTATGCCTTTTGCAGAGTCCACTGTTAAACGCAGGGGTCGCTTTTCTCCACCTTCCTTCCAGAAAAAACTCCACAAATCCATGAGAAACAAAAAGGTCGGTCCCGAGAAAATCGATAAGTTGTTTGGTCGTCAGATGATTCCGAACTGTTGCCAGACCAACCCGTGAAGGGATGCCGGAAGCCCTTCCCAGGGCACAGAGAAGAGATGCCTTGGGCACACAGAAACTCCGGCCCCGCTTGAGCACATAGCTTGCACGGTAATGTTCGGGCAGATAGAAGGGAGAGTACGGATCATAGCGGATGCCGTCGCGCACAGCGAGATAGAGTTTTACTGCCATCTCCACGGGATCGGTGGTTCCTGCAATGACCTCCCCGGCATAATCCCGAACGCTCTTATGATCACTATCGATGATGGCTGTGGATGTTAAAAAAGGTTGAAAATTTTCCTCCATTCTCCTACTCCTCCATAAGACCTGGAATGACTACTCTCAATTTAAGCCATAACACAGGCCAGATCAATACCCTCAAGGTTTTATTGAGATTCTTTATCGGATGTGATATGAGAATGAGTCATTAGAAGCGGAAGGAGCTGAATTGCGATGACACAGACGTTTTCAGTGAGAAGTTCGAAGCAGACGGAGTTCATCGATATCACCCGCCCGGTCCAGGAGGTAGTTCAAAAGGCCGGAGTAAAAGAGGGTCTCTGTGTAATCTTTACTCCTCATACCACTGCCGCGGTGACGATCAATGAAAATGCCGATCCCAGCGTCCCGAGAGATATTTTGATGGAGATCAATAAGATCGTTTCCTTTGAGGACCGATACCAACATACCGAAGGGAATTCTCCGGCCCATATCAAGTCGAGCCTCGTCGGATGTTCCCAGACCCTTATCATCGAGTCGGGAAAGCTCCTCCTCGGGACCTGGCAGGGGATCTTCTTCTGTGAATTCGACGGCCCGAGAAATCGCCAGGTCCAGGTGAAAGTGGTGAAAGGGTAACGATGAATATGCAAGATCTCTTTGAAGGGGCAGAAAAAATTCTGGAGAAGGAACCAAGGTTGCTCCGCCTTCCTCAAGAGGGAAAAGTGGTCTTCGTGGGAGACACCCACGGAGACGTGAAGGCCTCCAAAGAGGTCCTCCATCGCTACCTAAAGAAACCTTGTCGAATCGTCTTTTTAGGCGATTATGTGGACCGAGGAACTGATTCCGAAGAGAATATCCATTATTTGCTTCGCATGAAGATGGAACATCCGGAGAAAATATTTCTCCTTGCGGGGAATCATGAAGGGTTTTTGGTTAAAGAACTCCACCCTGCCAATTTCTGGGAGTCTCTTTCACTCAAGGAGAGGGATCAATATGGACGGGTCTTCTCAAGATTACCTCTGTGTGCCATTTCCGCCAATGGCATCGTGGCCCTTCACGGTGCGCTACCCGATTTGAAATCGATGGACGAGATCGATCAGGTCGAGCCGGGAGATTCAAATTGGGACAGGATCGTCTGGGGGGATTTTGTCGAAGGAGAGGGGGATCTCCTGGGAGACCTGTGGGGAAGGCCCCAATTCGGAGGGGCCTATTTTAACCGGTTGATGGAAAGATATCAGAAAAAAATACTCGTTCGGTCGCATCAACCCCATGCGCCTTCATTGATGTTTAAGAAGAGGTGTATTACCATTTTTACTTCACAGGCCTATTTGTTGGTTCGGACGATCGTGATCGCCGATCTGGAAAAGGAGATCCGGAATGCAGGCGATGTGGTCATTGAAAGAATATAAATACGAAGCACGAAATCCGAAAAACCGTGAGAGCGTCAGGCGCAAGTCGCAAGGGGTTTTTATTCCTCCCCCCTAACGCCTTACTCCTTACTATCATCGGCGGGAATAGAGGTTAGATATATATATAATGACGAAAATCATCTCTTTCGATATGGATGGGACCTTGGTCGATCCAGCCTTCACGGACTGGGTCTGGCTCCATGGGATTCCCTCGCTTTATGCGGAGAAAGCAGGACTCTCCTTTGAAGAAGCCAAAGCCTATGTTGTCAAGGAGTATAAGAAGGTCGGAGAAGGAGCGATTGAGTGGTATGACATTAAATACTGGTTCAGGTTCTTTCAACTTGATCAGACATGGAAGGCCTTAATGGAACAGTATGCCGATAAGATCAGGGCCTATCAGGATGCCCGTCACATTCTGGAGCATTTAAAAGAGCGTTTCCCTTTGGCGCTTTCCTCCAACGCAGGAAGAGAGTTCATTGATATTGAGATGGAAGTTACCGGCATGGGAAGATTCTTCGATTACATCTTTTCTGCCACCTCTGACTTCCGGGTGGTCAAGAAGACGGCTCATTTTTATCAGCAAATCTGTGAGATCCTCAAAACCGACCCCGGAGAAATCGTCCATGTCGGCGACCACTACGAATTCGATTATCTTGTTCCCCAGTCTCTGGGGATTCAGGCCTTCTATCTGGATCGTTCAGGGGAAAAAAATGGAGACTCGATCCTCTCAGACCTGAGGGATCTGGAGAAGAAACTTTTCCCGATTGCAGATTGTAGATCGCAGATTGCAGATTGATAATCTTAAATCTAAAATTTGGTAATTGTTTAACCACTTTAAAATCCCCCCCAACCTCCCTTTGCCAAAGGGAGGAGAAGAAGTTTCCCCCTTTGAAAAAGGGGGATTAAGGGGGATTTTACGGTGATTCTTTGTACTTCTTGGAATTTAGAACTCTTTTTTTCAAAAGCTAAATTTGGCTAAACAATTACAAAATTTGATGGTTTCGTAAAAAGTCTGAAAAGCCCATCATAAGTCATTCCTGCGCAAGTCCCGCTCTTAGCGGGATATTTTCAGGTAGTTAGAATTCTCTGGATTCCCGTTTTCACGCCTGCGCGCTGAAGCGCTACGGCGCGCAAGCACGGGAATGACGACTTTTTACGACTTCATCAAAATTTGAAATTTTATGACCATTATTGGGGAGATGGTATCCGAGCAGAATAGACATTCATTTAGACTTCACTGGGCCTGGATTGTTTTGGCCTCGAGTTTCATTACCCTCTTCATTAACTACAGCATCCGGATCGGCGCCTATTCCGTGCTCCTCCCCGGAATGGTCAGGGCAGCCTATTTCTTTGCCTATATCCTCTTCTCGCCCTTGACAGGATGGCTGATGGACCGTATCGGCGGAAGATGGGTCATTAGCTTTTTCTGCCTTTTTCTCGGATCGGGAACCTTTTTAATGGGGCGGGCGGATAGCCTTGCTGGGGCTGTCTTTTTTCACGGCCTTGTGGGAATGGGAGCCGCGGCCATTTGGACTCCGGTCAGCGCTCTCATTCAGAAATAGTTCGGGACGGCAAGACGTGGTCTCGCGATGGGGATCCTTTCACCGAGTTACGCAATGGGATTCGGCCTGATGGGCATCCTCCTTCCTGCCGTTGTCGATGCATATAGCTGGAGAATGGGGTGGTTTGGTTTTTTTTATGGAGCCATTTGGCCCATGTATGCGGTCTGTGCAAGAAACTATTTCCCGAAGGAGGTCTCCGGAACGATCATCGGGCTCTTCACCCTTTTCTATGGAGTAGGAGCGATGGCCGGTCCCCTCCTGGCAGGCCATCTGGCCGATGTCACCGGGACGTTCCGGTGGCCCTTTGGAGTGGGCGCAGCGGCTTCTCTGGCTGCCGCCAGTCTGATCGGATTTTTAAAAAGGGCGAAGAAAATTTAAGGGGGGACACATTGAAAGGGTTCTCCAATTTATGGTAGGATTTTGATCCAGGATGATGAGGAGGAGCGCATGGCATCCAATCCAAGAATATTGGTTGTTGATGACGAGCTGATTGTCTGTGAGAGTTGTCAGAGGATTCTCGAAGAGGAAGGGTTAGAAGTGGAGATTGCCTTAAGCGGGGCGGAAGCCTTTGAGAAGATGAAGGAGCATCCTTTTGATATCGTCATCACCGATCTTAAAATGCCGGGCATTGATGGCATGGAGGTGCTCAGGACGCTCCGGAGAGAATATCCGGATACGATCGTCATCATGATCACCGGTTTTTCCACAGTGGAGACAGCCGTCGAAGCCATGAAGTTAGGGGCCTTCGACTATATTCCCAAACCCTTTACCCCTGATGAAGTCTCAATCGTTGTAAAGAAGGCCATTGAGCAGAAGAACCTTCTCCTGGAAAACATCTACCTGCGACAGGAACTACGGGAGAAGTACGGATTTCATAACATCGTAGGGAAGAGCAAGAAGATGCATGAGATCTACCGGGTCATTGCCAAAGTCGCTCCAACCGACAGCACGGTCCTGATCAATGGACAGAGCGGCACAGGCAAGGAGCTGATCGCCCGCGCCATTCATTTCAACAGCCCGAGAAGGGACAAGCAGTTCGTGACTGTTGATTGCGCCGTCCTCTCCGAGAATCTCCTGGAGAGCGAACTGTTCGGTCATGTCAGGGGATCCTTCACCGGTGCGGTGACGACCAAACCGGGACTCTTCGAGGTGGCGGACGGGGGAACGGTCTTTCTCGATGAGATCGGGAATATCAGCCTCGCCATTCAGGCCAAACTCCTGAGGGTATTGCAGGAGAGGGAGTTTACGCCTGTGGGAGGGACCAAAGCCAAAAAGGTTGACATCCGGCTCATTGCCGCTACCAATAAAGAATTGGAAAAGATGATCAAAGAGGGGACTTTCCGGGAGGATCTTTATTACCGTTTGAACATCGTCCCTATCAACCTCCCTCCTCTGAGGGAGCGCCAGGAGGATATCCCGATCCTGTCTATCCATTTTCTAAAGAAATATTCCGAGGAGATGGGCAAGGCGATCAAAGGGTTTACCCCTGAGACGATGGAGAAACTGATGAAGTATCCCTGGCCGGGGAATGTGCGGGAGCTGGAGAATGTGATCGAACGGACAGTGGTGATGATGGATGAGGAAATGGTGCGGGTCGAACACCTGATCCTGCCCGGCCAACAGGAGAGTGAGAGAATGGAGAATCCGGTTCCGGTGACCAGTGAAGAGTTAAAGGAGATCAAGAAGCAACTCAGGGAGAAGGCAGTGGAGGATATAGAGAAGGCATTTATCATCAACGCCCTGGAGCGAAATCAATGGAATGTGACAAAGGCGGCAGAAGAGGTGGGGATGCTCCGGCCAAATTTTCAGGCTCTGATGAGGAAGTATAGTCTCCGGGCGAGAGAAGAATAATAAATGATCAATGGGCAATAGCCAATTGTCAATGGTCAATTAACAAGCTAATGGAGACAGGGACAATTCTTATTTATAAAGTCAGCTATGGTTAATAAATTGATTATTGTCGATTGACTATTGATCATTGAAAATTGAGGTTTTTAACGTGCCAGATTTTTTTAAATGGCTAATAATAGGTTGGTCGATCGTTGTGGTAGGGATTGCTGCCCTCGGTTTGATCCTTATTGTAAAATACGGAGAGATAAAGAAGATCGAGACCGATGATGTAAGCCTCTGTTTTATCATAACATTTTTCTGCTGGCTCATTCCCATCATTGCTTTCTCTATCCTTGCTCGCACATTGGGATTTTAAAAATTATTAATGTATATTTATAATATTTTTTATAAAAATCAATTATTTCTCATAATTAGTGAATTTTTGCTCAAGTTATTTCATAAAAAATAAATATTTAATATATACATTAAGCTTTTTCTGTTTTTCACTGTTTTAAAATAAATCAATAAAATCAAATAATTAGAAAAAATAGTCTGGTAGTTTAACGTTGGCACATGAAATGCATTCTTTAAGACTGAAAGGGTTGAAAGGAGGGATCAAGGATGCAAAAAGGGATTAAATTTTCAGGTATTGTTTTAGCAGTTATATTGATAAGCCTTATTTCGACTCCAGCCTTTGCAAGATCAGTGAGCCTGAAGGATGCCGGGATGGCTCTTTGGATTTTTGCCATCATCGGAGCAGTTATTGTTCTACTTCAATTGATACCTGCGGCGATCCTTTTCTTCACTTTTATCGGAACGACCACAGGACTGATCGCGACGAAGAAAGCTCCGGATAAGGGAGCTGCCGAAAAGAGAGTAACCCTGCCAGGATATGAGCCAACCGTCGTGGAGAGGTAGGATGGGGATTGCTTATGCAGGGGGGATCAGAGGGGTTGGGCTTTTGGGGATCTGGTTTTTTATCACCTTCGGAATTATCGTCGTTTTAGCCCGGTTGATACCGGCAGGTATCCTCTTTTCCGGGTTTATCGGGACAAGTTTCTCTCCTTTACGAAGAAATGAAATATCGGTACGGGTGACATAAAAAGAAAGAGATGAAATCAAAGATCATTCTCATAGCCTATCAGGATGATTTATGGGTCAGATCGCTCGCCACTTTTTTGCATGGCCTCGGTTATAAGGTAGAGACAGCCAAGATGGTGAGCGAAATGATCCGTAAGGTAAGAAAGGGACATGTCCGTGTCGTCCTTCTGGATGATGAGATGGAGGGGGTGAAGGCTTTCGACCTGGTTCCTCTCTTTAAGAAGATCAATGAGAGGATCCAGGTCATCGTCATTTCCTCGGAGGCTTCCCTCAGCCTGGTCAAACGCCTCAGGGAAACGGGGATTTTCTACCATGCGATGAAACCAGTCGATCTGGAGGAGGTCAAATCAGCAGTGGAGTGTGCCTTTGAAAAGATTGAAAGGGAAAATCTAAAGGAAGGGTTTCTACCCTTTCTCATTCCAAGGAGGGTTCCGGCATGATATGGAGAAAGAATAAAAACTGGATGCTTCCCCTGGGAATCCTTTCTCTCTTATTTCTTTATGGGATGATGGGAGAAACGGCCCGGGGCGATAACTCAAAATGTTTAAGCTGCCATGGGAACGAAAATTTAACAAAAAAAGACGCCCGCGGGAATAAAATTTCTCTTTTCGTCTCAGAAGAAGGGCTGAAGAAGTCAATCCATGGTGAAAATGCCTGTACGGACTGTCACACGCGTATTCCTGATGAGTCCCATGCGAAAACAGGGATCAAGGATGCCGATCGGAAGGTAGATTGCGGGGCCTGCCATGAGGAGTCGGAGAAATTATTCAAAACAAGCGTTCACAGTTTGAAAGCTGAAATTGCCTGCAAGGAATGCCATGGAACCCATTCCATCAAGCCTCTTTCCGACCCCAAATCAGCCACTTTCCAGACCAATCTGCTTCAAACCTGCGGGGAGTGCCATTCCGAAGAAAGCAAGCAATTTGCCGAAAGCGTCCACGGGGTTGGACTCACCAGAGGAAGGCCAAATCATCCGACCTGTACGACCTGCCATGGAACCCATGGGATCAGACCGAGATCCGATCCGGAGTCGGCGGTCCATGAAAGGAAAATTGCCATTACCACCTGTCCCCAGTGTCATGCGGCAGAAAGGATCACAAGGGAGTACCGCTTCACAACAAAGCCCGTCAAATCCTATTATGATAGTTTCCATGGCCTCTCTTACCGGGGGGGAGATACCTTTTCGGCCAACTGCGCCAGTTGCCACGGGGTCCACGACATCCGTTCCTCCTCAGATCCCAAATCGATGATCCATAAGGATCGCCTCCAGAAGACCTGTGGCGTTTGTCATCCCAAGGCCTCCGTCAATTTTTCCAAAGGAAAGATTCACACACTGGCTGACATTAGGGGAGTGGACTTTGGCGAGAAGGCGGTAGGATGGGTAAGAATCGTCTACATTATTCTGATTGTAGCCGTCATCGGAGGATTGAGTTTCTTCAACTTCACGGATTGGTTGAGGAAGACCATTGAGCGGAGGCCTAAAGACTAAGGAGCTGGGAATCATGGCGAAAAAATATCTTCGAATGACATTGAACGAAAGGATTCAACACCTCAATCTGGCGATCAACTTTACGATCCTGGTGATTACCGGGTTCGCCTTAAAGTACCCCGAGGCATTCTGGGCTTCTCCCATTACGGATGTTCCGCTGGGAATGACCTTCAGAGGGTTCCTACACCGGCTCTCCGGAGTGGCCACGATCACCCTGGGAGGTTATCACCTCCTTTATCTTGCCTTTACGGAAAGGGGAAGAAGGATTGTGATCGACATGATCCCCATGTGGAAGGATGCTAAAGACCTCTGGGAGACCCTGAAGAATAACCTCTTCATCAACCAGCCCGCTAAAGTGATCAAGATGGGTCGGTTTAATTTCAGGGAGAAGTTGGAATATTTAGGATTGATCTGGGGAACGATCGTCATGACCGTCACAGGTTTCATCCTCTGGTTCAAGGAAGAATGGCTTCTCTTCTTTCCGATGTGGACCTTTGATGTGTCCCGGGCCATCCATTTTTATGAGGCGATTTTAGCTACGCTCACCATTATTGTTTGGCACCTTTATTCTGTTGTGTGGAATCCCGATGTCTATCCGATGAGCTGGGCCTGGATTTCAGGGAACCTGACCGAACATGAGATGGCGCTTGAACACGGTCTGGAGCTGGAGAGGCTCAGGGAAGAGGAAAAGAGAAAACTGGTCAATTTCGATGAGGGATCGACCGCAGGAGGGGGAAGGGTCTATCACGTTCATCCGAGGGGAGGAGAGAAGTTCTCCATCAAGAATTTTTATGGCACGGTTAAAAGCTTAAATGAATCGATCAAGGACTGGAAGGGAAGGTGACAAAGGACTAAATTGATATAATTCCTCAAGACGAATTTATAGCCCTATATATCCTCTTACTCCCACCATCCAAACCCCACCCAAATGGAGAGGATATATAGGGTTTTTTTTAGGCTCTTCCGGGTTTTTTGTGGGTTACCTTCCCTTACCCCCCTCCTATTCCCCCATTAAGTTAAGGGGGGATGAAGGGGGGTTACTTTCAGCGCCAGTTTGGACAAGA
>MGQQ01000021.1 GCA_001798855.1 Deltaproteobacteria bacterium RBG_16_49_23
TCGCCTTGAGATGTTGCATCCTTAGCGCGCGGTGGGAAGACTTCTGGGAATACCGGGCTTCCGGGTAAAGATTTACCCATAAAATTGTCTCACACCCGTAAAAACTCAATCCCGATGTAACCCCTCAGTTATGTTTTTTTATCCCCCTTTGGCAAAGGGGGATAAAGGGGGATTTTAAAAATATGTTTGGAAAATCTCCCCCCTGCCTTCGCCGGAGCGGCTTCGCGCAGGCAGGTCACCCCTCTTTGCCCTCCGGGCCAGAGGCCAAAGAGGGGTTTAAAGGTATATTTATATTACTTGAACCTGTAACTGAGGGATTACATCCCGATCCAAAATTCAAATGATGTATCTTAAGAAACCAATTATGCCTCAAATGGCAAAAAAGTTATCTGTGATTTGAATATTTTTCAATTTGCAATTTGAAATTAACTACTATTCCCCCAGCCCCTCCAGGATTCCCTTCAGGTAGCCAATGCTCCGGCCGGCAATGGTCTGCGGGTCGGGTTCGAAATTGAAGACCTCTATCGAAATGTACCCTTTGTAACCATTCTTGGCCAGGGTCTTCAGAATAGGGGCAAAACGCATCTCCCCGAACCCCGGCCCCATTCCATTCTTGTCATTCATATGGACATGCCGAAGATATCCGGAGTCGAGCGCCCGGAGAAGGGATTCGGTCAGTGATTTTTCGGATTCGTAGGCGTTCCGGCAGTCAAAAACCATTTTAAGATTTGGATGCCTTACCTCTTTTACGAAACGGACGGCTTCCTCCACGGTGTTGATGAAGTTGGTGAGGGGAGGGGCGAGAGGCTCGATGCAGTAGATTACATTTCTTTGACGGGCCGCCTTCAAACTCACTTTGAAAGTCTCTTTTGCATAATCCCATGACTCCTTAACATCCCACCCCTCCTGGATCGTCCTCTGGTGGGGCGAGCCATGAACCAGGACCTTTCCCCCGATATCGGCGCAAAAGTGGATGAGGGCCTCGATATACTCCTGGGTCTGAATCCGGATCAGCTCGTCGGGGTGATTGATGTAGAGGCCTTCGGGCTTGAGAAGAAGCCAGTGGAGGCCGACGATCTCAATGCCGTTTTTCTCTGCGGCGCGGCGGATTGCATTTCTCCTTTTTTGCGATATTTCCGTCACAGAGTCGGCCAGGGTAAAGGGGGCGATCTCCACCCCGTCGTACCCCAATTTCGCCGCATACTCAAAGACCTTTTCAATGGGCCATCCCTGGAAGAGTTCATTACAGATCGAGATCTTCATATGATTTTCTCCAAAGCCTTTTTTTCAATCCGCTCAAGTTTCTCCTGGAAAATATTTAAAAACATCCATTTATAATGTATAATGCTCACAATATTTTATTTTTGTCAAGAATAATCCCCTGATTTCAAACAGGTAAATTATCTCAGAAGGAGGGAAAAATGGATAAGGTTCGAGTCGGGATCGTAGGTTCACAGTTTGCCGCCCATCTTCATCTCAATAACTATGCAAGACTGAGGGGTTCCAAAATGGAGATCCTCGGGATTGCCTCCAGGACAGAAAAGAACGCTCAAATGACAGCGAAGGCTTTCGATATTCCATCGGTCTATACGGATTACCGCAAACTCCTGGAGAGGACGGACATCGATGTGATCGATCTCTGCATTCCGACCAATCTCCATGAGGAGATGATCATTGCTTCGGCGGAGGCGGGAAAGCACGTCATCTGTGAGAAACCCCTGACCGGTTACTTCGGGGAGGACGTGGAGGGAGAAGATATCGGATTCCGGATTTCGAGGGACGTGATGCTCCGAAGCGCCATGGAAAGCTGCGCCAGGATCAGGAAGGCGATTGAAAAGAGTCGTATCCTCTTCAATTATGCCGAGGATTGGGTCTATGCGCCTCCTGTGGAGAAGATCAAAAGAATTGTGAGAGTGAGCGGCGGAACCATCATGGACATCCGGGCGGAAGAGAGCCATTCAGGGTCCCATGCGGCCTATTCACGGAAATGGAAGACTTCCGGAGGCGGGGCTCTCCTCCGTCTGGGCTGCCATCCGATCGGAGCCGCTCTCCATCTCAAATATTTCGAGGGCCGGCTGAGGGATGGAACGCCGATCCGTCCCCAATATATCACGGCAGAGGTCGGACAACATACCCGAATCCCTTCCTTTCAAAGAGAAGCGAAGAAATGGCTGGTCACTTCATGGGAGGACGTGGAGGACTGGTCTGCCGTTATCATTACCTTCGAGGACAGCTCCAAGGCGTCGATTTTTTCATCGGATGGGGTGTTGGGCGGGACCCGGAACACGATGCAAGTCTATCTCTCGAATGCGGTCGCCTTTGCCAATATCAACCCGAATAATGCGGTTGAGGTCTATGCCCCGGATCCGAAGATCCTCGGAGACGAGTATATTTCGGAAAAGCTCGAGACGAAAGCGGGGTGGAACTTTGCCAGCCCCGATGAAGACTGGATGAGGGGTTTTCCCCAGGAGCTCGAGGACTTCATCGAGAGCATCCGTCAGGGAAAAGAGCCGATGTCGGGTTTGAAGCTGGCGGAGGACACGATGGAAGTCGTCTATGCCGCCTATCTTTCGGCAGAGAAGGGGCAGAGGGTCCAACTCGATTCTTCGAAAAAAACGTAAGAGGAATCCTACACAATAAAGCCTGGGGATTTACCTCTAACCTAAATTGAGCGATTCTTTTTGAAATTTCTTGTAGGCGAAGGCTTTAGCCTGCGTTTTTTTCTCACCCGTTGGGTGAGAATTCGTTACTGACCCGCCTGCCAAAGAACTTGTTCGGCGGGCAGGTAAAATCACGCAACCTAAAGTCTGCGGCTACATTTATTATAATAAATCCCTCAATTTAGGTGACATTAAGTTTTCTTCCGGGCGGAGCGGGTTTTCTTGATCAGGGAGACCATCTCCTTCTGAAAGGCATCATAGGCTCCTTTAAATTCGGAAAGGGTTTTTTGCACAGGGCCGAACTCCGGCCAATCGGTGGGAGATAAGCCTCCGAGACCAAAGTTCCCTGATATTCCTGCATCTTTAAAAACCTCGGCCAATTCCGGATTGATCTCGTAAGCCTTCCGGAAATCCTCCATCTGATTCAGAAGATCGAGTGCGTCCTTTGAAAACGCATGTGATATGGATTCTTCAACATCTTTCAGATCAAACCGGGATGTCTCAGCCATTTTCCTCACGTTCTCCTGATGGTCGGGAAATTCGGTATGGACGAGGTTGCAGGAGGAGAGGGTCCAATAGGTGTCGAAAGGCTTCCTTTTGGAGGCAGGGAGATAGTGAATGCGGTCCATAATAAGACGGGCCTGCTCCCTGGTGAGGCCTTTTCGGTTCATCAGGTAGGCGATCCATTTCTCCCGGTTTTCATCGACAAAGAAGAGCGACCAGACCCTTCTTGCTACAAGAGTGCCTGATTTGCCGATTCCATCCTCCCATTTCTGAAGCGATTCTTTGCTGGCGATTTCTTCCAATGCGCTGAAGATGGGTTCGCTCATCGTCCGTTGACCATGTGCGAATCGCGTTGCCGCCAGGACCTTCTCTTCGTAACTCTTTACCCTGGAGACTTTCTCTTTTGTTCCGTTTACTTCCGAGAGCCGTTCAACCTTCCGAAGGGCTTTCTCTTCGCCAATCTTGATTTTCAATTCCTTAAAGAGTATTTCAAGCTTGACCTCTCTCAGATGGCTCTCGAGGCGTCCGCCCATGTTGGTCATGTAGAGCTGGGTTGGCCGGATTCCCTTTTTGATCGAGTCAGCCATTCCTTCCATCTCTTCCAGGATGAGCGTTGCCTCCTGGCTGACGCTGTAATCGACCGTGATATTTGACCCGAAGCCAAAGGAGTTGATCGTCCGTGTGATGACTCTGGCGGCAGGGGTTGTGGCAGCCACCTTGATGACAAGATTGGGCCTCTCTTTCCATCCCTCCATCCGGTAGCCTGCCAGCAAGTACTGGTCATAGACAGAGAGGTTGTGCGAGGCCATGGAGAAGGCGAGAAAGACATCCCGGATACTTTCATCGACAAGGTGTGCGATATTGGGATTGAGCTGGAAGCTGACGACGCCGCCTCCGGAGGTATCGCGGAGATTGAAAAAAATGGGACGGAAGACATGGAGGTTATCCCACAGGGCAAGAAAGGTTGCATAAAGCGTGATCTCCTCCCCATACCGGGAAGGGTTTACCGACCAGGCCTTAAACTTTGGATGCTTTTTGACCTCGTCGCGAAATATCTCTGTTAAGGAAGGTTCATCCTGATAGGCCCTGGCTGCCAGGACGGGATTGGTCGAGACCTGCTCAAAGCCCAGGTGCCTGAGCCACCTCAAACCGATGGCATAATCGTTTCCGAATTTACATTTTCCCTCTTTGACCATCCGGTAATAGATGTTCCTCTTGATCTCCTTTTCAGCCTTTTCCAATAATTCGACAAAACCATTCCTGCTGAAATCCAGGCCTTCTTCGATACGCGCGGCTGTCTTTGCGACCATGCTGTTTCCGTTCTGGACTCTTTTCATCCTGGAGAGCCATGTTCGGACCACTGCCTGCCCGATGGAGAACCCTCCCTCCTTTTTCTCAAGATTCTCCCACTCCTCAAGGGTATTGAGGATATACCCGAGCGACTCCGCCTTTTCTTCATCGCCGAGCCAGCGGCTTTCAAGGCCGTAGAAGTTGAGCGTTGTTTCCAGCATGAACTCATAGGCGTATTGCCTGAAACGTACGCTTCTCCTGAAGAATTCCTGACTGCCTTCCGGGGCAGGATGGGCTGCCGCAAAAATTGTATTAAGCTTTCTGATCACTTCCCCCATCGTTTTCGAAAGAAGGCCGTTCATCTCCGGAAAGAGAAGGTGGTCCGAAGCCAGAGCCGTCTGTCCCCAATTCGTCATCTGAAAGATATGAGTGGCATGGTCGTCCGGAACGGGCGGCCTCTCTTTAAGCGAAAGAGTTTCAGGATGGGCTGATTCCACAATCCGGTTGATTGTTTCCTGATTGAGCGTCCGCATCGTCACTGCCTCCTTCTGGCTCTCAAAGAGTCTAAATGCTTGACTATATGGGTTTCGAGGAGAGTCGCGTAATCCTCCTCATATTGTGTCAGGGTTGCGAATATCTTTTCTCTCAATTTACTTCTCAACAGGAAGCCATACGTGATGTGAAGAAGCTGTCTGGCGCCTTCCAGGTTGAGAAGATCCGGAAGTTCCGGGTCAGAGAGGGTTTCGATTTGTGGGATGGACGAGAGGTCCGTGGTCACCTGATAATGTTTGGACGCCTCCCCGAATGCGGAGAGAGCCTGCAGATGCATCTCCCTGTAAAGGGAAGGATTCGTCTGGGCGATGAGACGGACCGCCTCAAGCCAGCTTGTTCCTGCCGTCTTGAGATGAATCTTGCCCCGGGTGATCTCTCCGATGTGTGGAAAGACGGTGAACTTATCGCTTCCCGAGTGGATGGAGAGTTTATAATTCCCGTAATGCTGTGCGATGAGGACATGCTGGTAGAATTGCTCTCTGAAGGCGGGGATTTCTCCGCGGTAATCAATCCCTTTCTGAAACTCACCGATGAACCTGGGGGCAAGCGAATCGATCCGGACCCCCCTGTGGCGCAGGGCGATCATCAGGAAGAGGTGGGTTGCAGGAGAGGTGGGAAAGGGGATCTCATCGATGGAGATTTCGAAATCGATGAGAGGCTTCCTGCCCGATCGCCGGGAGAGAAATTCATATACCTCCTCGGAAAAGTCGATGGCCCGATGAAAGAGGAGGAGATTCCGTTTTACTTCCTCCTCAGAAAACCGGATCGAGAGATCCCCCCTAGGGCCTCTGAATGAGAACTCTTTGTCCAGATAGAGGTGGAGGAAGACCTCGGCGTCTCCCCGTTCAATCTCCTCATCAAATCTTCGCCCGATCGCTTCCCCCGGGAGAAGATACGCTTCAAGGCTCAATTTTTCAGAAAGGTCGAGCGTGATCATGGAGACGCCTGAATCGAGCGCCTGGTTGATCTCTTCCATTGACTTCAGGTGGTCTCCATCCGCTCCATAGCCTTCCCGGTAATTCTCCTGAAAGACGGACCATGCAGCATCTGCGATCACCTCATTAAAATTTCTTCCGGTCTGTCCATTCTCCCGTACAGACTGCTGGGCGAAAACGGGTCGAACCTGGAACTTCCTCACCGACCGGATATGGCCGGGAGTGGCCAGGCCAAGACGATCTCCGGTCCCGATGGTCATGGCCTCTTTCAGGACAGGGACCGGCCTGGTGAATGGAAAGAGGGCCATCAAAGAGAGGGTATTGCCGCGGGAGAGGTCGCACAGCTTGAGCGAGGAGGCTTGATTAAAAATTTTTCCTTCAAAGGGATCCTTTAAGAGAGCTTCTTTTTCTCCGATGACTGCCAGTTTTTTGCCAGCGCCGGTTCGAATCATTCCATAGAACAACCCATTCCGTGAGCAGAAGGAGCGGGGGTAGATTCTTTGGAGGTCGATGGGGAAAGCCTGAAAAAATTTTAGATTCTCTTCGAAGGAAGGAATCGGGTTCGATTCAGTCAATGTCATATCCTTTTTCTCTCAGCATTGCGGCTAAGAGAGTTCTCTGTTCTCGAGTGAGAGGGTAGGGGCGGCACAGACGATTGAAATCCTCTCTTGAAAGGGTCTTTTTCTTACGGTCTTGATCCAGGGTTTTGAAAATTTCTTCAAAAGACTTGAGATGAATGAACTCGGGAAGGTCTCTCATGGCCAGCTCCTCGCCCTTGCCGGCCAGGCCCCACAGATAGAGAAGCTCGGAGACCGGAGAGGAAACGACAGGGTGGCACCCTCCCGGAATGGCGAAGACGCTCTTTTCTCCGATGAGATAAGCCTTGTTCAACGTCTTTCCATCCATCAGTATCTGGACACCATAAGGCCCGAATTGGTCCTTGGCTCCCTTTTTCCAGTTGAAGCGGTGGTAGTAGATCTCTTCATGATCGGATTCGCCGGCTTGGGGGTGATTCTTATCGTGCTGATGGAGCGGAGTGCCCGACCATAACCCGGGAGGACTGTATGTTTCTCCGACCACCAGGGTCGAACTTCCGTTCTTAGGACTGATCAGGGGAATAACATCCCTTCGCCAGAGCCATTCCCCTCTTGACACGACTTTCGTCTCAGTTTGGGGAAGGTAAAAAGGAGGGTTCTTCTTAATGGCAGGGGCTTCGAAAAAGACGATCTCCCCTTTTCCTCGAATCCTGACTTCCGAGTCACAGGAAACATACAGGGCGGAGGCGTTCGTCTTTCCGGGACCAGGCGCAAAGGGGCCTCCGATTCTTTCTATGGGATAGCGGTTTCCATTCACTTTGGCTTCGAATCGGCCCTCCTGAGGGACGATGACCATCTCCTTCTCTTCTGTTTTTCTACTCTTAAAGCCTGATCGAAGCTGGAAGATTCCGAATCCCAGGAGTTGAAGGGGAACTTTCTCTTTAGAGGGATCAAGAATCAGTCCGCTCCTCTTTCCATCGTACCGGAGATGGGGATTGACTTCGCCCCTTTCAATCCTTCTCGCATATTTCCTCATGGTACTTTCCATTTTTGGGTTCTCCTGTCAAAAGTCGCCCCATTATATCTCTTTGCCCGTAAGGCTGTCAATTTAACCGGTGTCGTTGGTTCCGCGAATAGTAGCTTATTTCCGATTTTTTGGCGAACTGAAGTTTCGCAGGATTGTAATCATTTTTTAAGAATGTAATCATTTGTTAACAGTTGGAAAGACGATAGACATATCAATGACTTATAGCCCCAAAAGAGGGTTTATCCGCGCAACCTGCCAACAATCGTTGACAGTCCTCCCTGTCCGCCTTTCATTTAGGCAATAATGTGCAATCGGGGAAAACATATTTGAAATCAAGTAACTGAGTGGCCGTAAGTCTCCACTTCCCGGACCTTTAACGGTTGGCACATGATTTGCTCTGATTTAAGATATATTTTTTAAAAAAAAGCAAATCAAAATTCCTTTACAAAAATTTTTAAACCGGCCTTGTCTTTAGGTGGGTCACTTTGTTGGAGGGAAAAGTGGTAGGAAGAGATTTTAAAGGCATGGCATTCCAACAGAATAGCCAGGCT
>MGQQ01000022.1 GCA_001798855.1 Deltaproteobacteria bacterium RBG_16_49_23
AGCCCTCGCCCGTTTCTGTACAGATTTTACGAAGAAGGCAGCTGCCGGTGAGATCGACCCTGTCTTTGGCCGCGACCGGGAGATCCACCAGATGATCGATATCCTCGCCCGGAGAAGAAAGAACAATCCCATTGCCGTGGGCGAGGCCGGAGTGGGAAAGACGGCTGTGGTGGAGGGATTGGCTTTGAGGATTGTGGAAGGAGATGTCCCTGACATCCTGAAAGGAGTCACTATCTTAGGACTGGATATGGGGCTTCTCCAGGCTGGAGCAGGAGTCAAAGGCGAGTTTGAAAATCGATTGAAGTCTGTGATCAATGAGATCAAAGGTTCTCCGAAGCCGATCATCCTCTTCATCGATGAAGCCCATACGCTGATCGGAGCAGGAGGTTCTACAGGCGGAAGCGATGCAGCCAATCTTTTGAAACCGGCCCTGGCCCGCGGAGAACTCAGGACCATCGCGGCCACGACCTGGTCGGAATATAAGAAATATTTTGAGAAAGATGCAGCCCTGGCCCGCCGGTTCCAACTGGTCAAACTGGAGGAACCTACGGTGGAGACTGCGATTCTCATCTTAAGGGGATTGAAGAGCAAATATGAGGAGGCGCATGGTGTCATCGTCCGGGATGATGCTATTCTGGCCGCAGCCGAGCTCTCCAGCCGCTATATCTCCGGAAGGCAGTTACCCGACAAAGCGGTCGATCTTCTCGACACCAGCGCAGCTCGTGTCAAGATTCTTCTTACCGCAAAGCCTGATAACATTGAAGATAAAGAGCGGACGATTCAGGCGCTCGAACGTGAGAAAAAGGCCCTTGAACGCGATCAGTTCCATGGCCTCGAAATCGACCCGGCCCGGCCGAAGGAACTGGAGGAGAAGGTTAAAATATTGAATCAGGAGGTCATCCAACTTCAGGAGCGCTGGCTCAAGGAAAAGGAGCTTGCTCATCGTCTCATCGATCTGAGAAAGCAGTTTTATGAGCTGAAGGGCCAGGCCGGTTCTGAGGAAAAACAGTCCGAACTAAAGAGAGCGATTGATGAGGTCTCCCTGCCGCTATCCATACTTCAGAAAGATTCTTCACTGATCAAGACCGAGGTTGATCCCGATGTGGTGGCTAAAGTGGTTTCGGACTGGACAGGCATTCCCCTGGGAAAGGTCCTCCGCGACGAAGCCCGTAATATTCTCAATCTCGAAGAGAATCTTAATAAAAGGATCAAGGGCCAGGACGAGGCCCTCGGAATCATCACGCAGGTGATCAAGGCCGCCAAAGCGGGTTTGAAAGATCCCCAACAGCCCCTTGGAGTCTTTCTCCTCGTCGGACCGAGTGGCGTTGGAAAGACGGAGACCGGCCTGGCCGTAGCCGACCTCCTTTTCGGTGGAGACCAGTACCTGGTCACGATCAATATGAGTGAATTTCAGGAGTCCCATACCGTCAGTCGTTTGATAGGCTCTCCGCCCGGATATGTCGGTTTCGGAGAGGGGGGTGTCCTGACCGAAGCCGTTCGCCAGCGGCCCTACTCTGTGGTCCTGATCGATGAGTGCGAAAAGGCCCACATCGATGTGATGAACCTCTTCTATCAGGTCTTTGATAAGGGGATGCTCTCCGATGGAGAAGGACGGATTATCGACTTCAAGAATACCGTCCTCTTACTCACCAGCAACCTGGCCTCAGATGTGATCACCCAACTCTGCGCAGGAGAGGCGAGAGCTTCCATGGAGACGGTGGTCAACACCACCCGTCCTATTCTGAGCCACCATTTCAAGCCCGCGCTCCTCGCCCGGATGACCGTCGTCCCATTCTATACCCTCGATCCGAAATTCATCCGGGAGATTGTATCACTTAAACTCGATAAGCTGGCCGGACGAATGGCGGAGACCCATAAGATCAAACTGGTCTATTCCCCTGAGGTGGTTGATCAGATTTCGAAGCGCTGCACCGAGGTTGAAACCGGTGCGAGAAATATCGACCATATGATGAACGGAACGATCCTCCCCCAGATGTCCCGGGAGATTCTGGGACGCCTGAGCGAGGGAGCCATGCTTTCGGAAGTCCATTTGGATATTGCTGAGGACGGCTCCTTCAAGATCAGTTTTGGAGGTTAAAAATGGCGCCAAAACAGACCGCCCATGAATCCAGGTTTCTCTTTGAGGTGAAGGGGGTATCCTATCAAACTGCGGTGTTGGGATTTAAACTCTTTGAAGGAATCTCCTCACCCTTTGCGCTTCATGTCTCCCTGGTCTCTGAGGATGAGATCAACTTCGACGAGATGGTGGGAAAAGAAGCCCTCCTCACCCTGCTCGGGGAGGATAACGATCGCTACCTTCATGGGATTCTCCGTCAATTTATCCAGAATGGAAGCAAGGGACGGTTCTATTTTTACGAGGCAGAAGTGATTCCCACCTTTTGGCTCCTGTCTTTGGAGCAGGACTGCCGGATCTTCCAGAACAAGAAAGTCGAAGACATCATCAAGCAGGTCCTTCAGGACGGCGGTATCACCGGCGACCGCTTCAATTTCCGCCTCCAGGGAAAATATCAGGAGAGGGAATACTGTGTCCAGTATCGTGAAACCGATCTCGATTTCATCTCCCGTCTTTGTGAGGAGGAGGGCATCTTCTATTTCTTTGAACATGCAAAGGATAAACATGTGCTGGTCTTTGGCGACAGCACGGTTGCTTACAAGGCGATTGAAGGGGAAGTGGAGATTACCTTTAATCCTGCGATCGGAATGGTTCCGGGTAAAGAGTTTGTCTATCAATTCGCCTTCTCCCAAAAAGTCTTTTCCGGAAAGATGACACGGAGGGATTTCAATTTTGAGAAGCCCACTCTCGACTTAACATCGAAAGAGCAGGACAAATCTTATCAGAAACTGGAAGTTTATGACTATCCGGGCAGGTATGTGGAGGAGAACCGGGGGAAAGGTCTGACCAAGGTCCGCCTGGAGGAGTCCATCACTTTTAAAGAGAAGGCAGAGGGCAAGAGCACCTCTCCCCGTTTGACCCCTGGCTTCAAATTCAAATTGATTGACCATGAGCGCAAAAGCTTCAATCAGGAATACCTTCTCACGGAGATTCGTCACGAAGGCCAACAACCTCAGGCGCTCGAAGAATTGGCTGATCCCAAAGAAAAGTTTAGCTATACGAATCAATTCATCTCCATTCCTTCCCCCGTTGTCTTCCGGCCGGAAAGAAAGACCCCCAAGCCCATCGTGAAAGGAATCCAGACCGCGGTGGTCGTAGGGCCAAAAGGGGAAGAGATCTACACGGACAAATACGGGCGCATCAAAGTTCAGTTTCACTGGGACCGGGAGGGGAAGAAGGATGATAAATCCTCCTGCTGGATACGGGTGGCAAGCATCTTTGCCGGCGGACAGTATGGCGCCATCTTCACCCCAAGGATCGGTCAGGAGGTCGTGGTTGACTTTCTCGAAGGAGACCCGGACCAGCCCCTGATTACAGGCAGGGTTTACAATGCGGACCTGATGCCTCCTTATACGCTTCCCGATGAGAAGACCAAGAGCACAATCAAAACGAACAGCTCCATCGGAGGAGAGGGTTTTAATGAGATCCGCTTCGAAGACAAAAAAGGCGAGGAACAACTCTTCATTCATGCCGAAAGGAATCAGGACATCCGTGTCAAGAATGATCTTTATGAATGGATCGGGAACGAAAGTCATCTGATTGTGAAGAAGGACCAATTGGAAATGGCGGAAGGGGACAAACACCTGACGGTCAAGGGTGATAGCAACGAGAAGGTAGATGGCACCCTCTCCCTCAAAGTGGGAATGGATATGCAGGAAAAGGTGGGAATGAAACACGCCCTGGATGCGGGCATGGAGATCCACCTTAAAGCTGGAATGAATGTTGTTCTCGAAGCTGGTATGTCCATTACCTTGAAGGCAGGAGGCGGTTTTGTTGTCGTCGGTCCAGCCGGTGTGACCATCTCTGGCACCCCGGTTCTGATCAATAGTGGCGGAGCTCCAGGTGTAGGATCAGGCAGCAGTCCTCAGTCTCCCACTGAGCCACAGGAAGCTGATACCGCAGCGCCCGGAAAGGATAAGGCACTTCCTGCCTCATCCGGATCAACAAGTCCGCAGGCTCAAGCACTGAAAGAAGCTGCAAAGTCAGGGGTGCCGTTCTGTGAAAAGTGTGAGGAAGCAGCAAAAGCAGGAGGTTCAACAACATCAGGAATGGGAGGTTCCACATAGTACGGAGAGAATTGTCTATGCCAGATTTATATTTCGAGAGAATAATGAACCAATTGTGGCGGCCTGCAGAGGGCGAAATTCCTCCGCAATTGTATGTCATCCTCGATTCCGCAAGGGATGAGAGGATCTACTCAAAGTTGGTCAAATCGGATATTGAGGTGGTCAGTCTCTATCGGGGAGACCTGGAGCGCGAATTAGCTGAGGTAGCTCCTTACCTAATTAAACTTCAGAGGGTTGATCCTTTTAACGAATGGCTTCTTAAGAATGGTTGGGGAAATAGTTGGGGAATCTTCTTTGAATCCTCCGCTACGATGAAGGAGCTCAGGCAACATCTCCGGACTTTTCTTATGGTTTATGACGAAGAAGCAAATCCCCTCTATTTCCGCTATTACGATCCAAGGGTCTTTCGCATCTACCTGGCGACCTGTAATCAGGAAGAGATGAACACAGTCTTTGGACCGATACACTACTACGCCATGGAAGATGAAGACCCCAATTTCTTACTTCGGTTTTGGCTAGGGCAGGAATCACCGATGCAAGAAAAAATTCCGGTCGGCAGGATCGAGGAAGCAATGAAATAAAGGGACATCGTATGCTAATTATACGTCAAGAACAAATGGATGAGTTTACAAAGTTCGAGCTGAAGAAGTTTGAAGACTCTATGGTACTCCATCTACGGCAGGACCTTTCCGAAAAAGTTGAGGGCCTTCCTGGAGAGGACCTTCGAGATATAATTCAAAGAGGTATCTCCGTTGCAGAAGAGCACGGGATTCAAATTGAGGATGATGTGAAACGATATATCGACCTGATGTTCATTCTGGGCGAGGATTTTGACACATCAGAGGAGTCCATCTGGGCAGGAGAACTATTGAAAAAAGAGGAGATGGAACCTGAAGAACGGCTTAGTAAGATCTTCGACCTTCTCGAGGGACATTAATGGCTGGCGGAAAATGTGTTGGGTCTCCTAAGCTACCCTGCCAAAAACCGAAAATCTCGGGTCGCTTTGGTGATCTGGAGGTCAAGTGCGGCGATCGGGTGAATCTGCGCGCCGATGCGACCAATATTCCAGACAAGACTCCGACTACCTTTTATATCAGGCATTATACCAAGAAACAAACCGTTGCTACGGAAAAAGCTCTTTTGAAGGGTTTAAAAGTAAGTGATAAGAAATGGATCTCGAAAAAGGTCTTCCAGGGATGGGATCCTCCTCATCTCGATTTCAAGGTGTCGGCCAATGGTGCTTCAGCGGATAGTGACAATCGCCTCAGAATCTACGAATATCCAGATTTCGCTTCTTATACTAAAACGATTGCACGTCAAACTGCCGCTGGAGATTCTCTGCGCGACGGTAAATTTGATGTCGAATTTAAGAAAAAAGTCCTGACCATTACAATTAAAATCAAATTGATCAACCGATTAGGAAAAAAGCCTGGCATTGGCCAACCTATGCCTGCAGTAGGGCCACCCGTAGACGATAAATTAAAACGGAGCCTGAAGAAGAATATCGAAAGTAAACTTTCTGAGAAGTGGGGCCTTCATCGAGACCGGTGCCTTAGGGAAAAGAAGTGCAGCTGCCAAGTGAAAACAGAATGCTGCAAGTTTAAGACTCAAATTCAAGTGAAATTTGTTGAAAACGGAGAACACCATACAGTAAACCTATTTCAGGGAAAGGGACGGGCTGACTCGATTAACTGGTGTCGTATTCCAACCAGAGCAAATACCTATGCTCATGAAACAGGACATTTGTTAGGATGGTATGATGAATACGCAGATTCGCTCACCCATGGCCCTGCGCCGTGGATGAATAACCGGCCAGGTGCAATCATGAATACAGGGTTTAAAGTACCGCAATTATATTATATGAACTTCAAAGGGGAATTCCGTCTGAAGACGGATGAGCCTTGGGAATTGATCCGTCCATGATCAAGATCTTTACCGTGCTTCTATTAATGTTTTCCATAATATTTTGTGACCTATCTTTGAAAAAAGGAGGTGGCCGGAATATGGACACCGAAATTACTTATCAGTCACAGGCAGCTGATCAATTCTTCCCTCTGATCTTCTCCATTACCCAGGATGGGGTGGCCATTCTAAAAGTGGGCACAAACCGTGACAACCCCCTTTCCTCGGTTGGAATTTTCAGCGTCAAGCTCGAAGAGCGCAAAATCTCAGAATTAGTCAAAGTACTGCGTTCATTGGATTTCAGAAGTATTCAGAACCCTCCGGTTTTTCCCGAGGGAGGACCCGTGCGAATACTCAGATTGAGAGAAAAAGGGGTTGGGGATATTAGAAAGTGGGTCAGTGATGATGAAGGTCCACCGTCCCCTGTCTTCTTGAAAGCAGAAAAAGAAGTATTGACATTGATCGATCTTGTCCGACGACACCCCCTCCAAACCATTTCAATGAAGTTAACGCCCTTACCTAATCAAATCGAAAGAGGAAAATCGATCGAGGTCAGCATTTCTCTTATCAATCCGGGGCCTGAAATCATTCAGTTTCCTCATCCAGAAAACTGGTCGAAGGACGCAGTTCAATTACAATTAATCGGTCTCCGAAGCGATATTCCTCTCGAAAAGCTCCAGGAATATCATCAGAAGTTTGAAGATCTTTCTAAAAAACATATCGTGGATATTCAACCCATAAAAGTTAAAAAGCCTCTGATCAATCTTACACCTACCAATCAGGTTATATTTAAATGTCGAACCCGTTTAGATTGGCCTCCTGGCCAATATGATTTGCAGATTTCTCTAATCACCCCCCTTTTAGATCAGAAAGGCAAGCAACAGATCCGGTGTGAACTCATGTCAAAAACTATTCCTCTCAAAATCGTCGGTAAGTCCAAACCCGGGGATGAACCAGAAGATCTGGAAGAAAAGGAAAGAATGTAGAATCATTATGCTGATCATACGTAACGAGCAAATGGATGCCTTTTCCGGTCGCATGGCAGAGAGCTTTGTAAATAGCGTCGACGCTCACCTCAAAGAATTCTGGCCTGAAAAGTATGAGGAAATGGGTGAAGAAGCCGTACGCGAATCGATTCATGAGGCGATGGATACTGCCCGTGAGTTTGGAATCATAAATGAATATGACATGGCCCGTTACATTGATCTGATCTATGAGTTCGATTGGCCTGCTGATGAAGAACCTGACACTCCCTGGGCGGAAGAAATCCTGCGTGATAGTGAGTTGGACAGCACGGCCAAAATGGATCGCCTCTATGAGGAAGCCAATCGGATATTAGAAGGAAATTCGTGATGTCAGTTCATTCTGGAAAGATAGAAGGGGTCTTTCTTGCCTAAGACTCGATTGGGAAAGGCAAATGCAGCCAATCAGAAGGCCAACGCTAGTGGCAAACCCGTTGGTGGGACAAAGGCCTCCTGCCCCCTGAAAGATTATAAGCTCGTTAAGCTCACCGTGATTCAAAACGCCACACAGAATCACGTCACTGGGGCTAAAAACTGGGCAGCCATCAAGAAGGCAACCGGCCATGTGATTGTGGAGGCAACAACCTCTCCAAACACAGAAGATGCGTGGAAGAAAATCAAGTGGTCGGGCGATGCCGGCACACTGGTAAAGGGCAAACTCAACCAGAGAAGACTCTCTCGAAAAAACAGCAAAAAATATCACGTGGAGGCGGAATTGGGAGGCGTGAAGGATTATGTGGACGTATGGGTGCTCTGGGCAACTATCACCATCCTGACAAAGGATACGGACAAGATACCAAAGAATTCTGCAAAGTTTCATCACAAATACGATGGCACTGAGAAATTAGGGGTCAGATATTATAACAATGGTAATGCTGCGGCTGGGAAAGTTGCTCCTTTCGCAATAATTACCCCGAAGGGAGTTCATGAAGTTGTGAAATCGGGCTGGGAATTTAAAAGAGAATGTTTTGCTCGAGTTTGGAAAGGAGGTAAGAAGTTTCGACCCGGAGACGGCCCGGACGACTACTGGAATACGAAATGGGTCCATGAAAATGATACATCACGCCCCCGCTTTCTGAAATTGATTCCTGATAGCGAGGATAAGATTTATGACATTGATGGTCCAAACATTGAGGGGAAAACGACTTACGATGTTGAAATATATTATAACTTTCGACAATGGATCGAATGGAAGGAAGGAACAGATGGTAAGTTTTGTTCAGCTTATGCACCCTGGTACTTTAAAGGCCATTGGCGCAGTGTTGTCAGGGATCCTCCTAAGGTGACAATGGTAGATGTTGGGAAGGGGAACACAAAACTTCCGGATAGATCATACTTCCACCCATCCAGTGAAGGATGAGGTCTTGGAAGAGGAAGCACCCACAAACTTCAGATGATTGCAGGAGTGTCAGTTTTTCCCGGTGTTTTCCAGTCAAATGCCATAAGGCCGACGACAGGAGAGGAGGAAAAAGTTGATCGAGAAACAAGTGATGGAGTTGATGAAAAATCTGGATACCCTTGATGAGCGGTCCCGGATGGAGCTTCTTTCCCAAGTGGATCAACAACGACAAGAACTCCTTTTGATTCTCTTGAAACACTTAGATACAAGCTCCTCCATAAATGTTAAGGCTGCTACCATTTACTTGATGGGTCGCCATCGTCTCTCGGAGGGCATCGAAGAGCTCATCCGACGAATTGATTTTGATGCTGGAGAAAACCTGCTCCTTAGTGCATTGCCTTTATGGGACAGATATCCCGCCATGGAGGCATTGATTAACATTGGTCAACCCGCTGTCTCGGCTGCCATTGAACTTCTTGCTACGGATATGAATGACCTCCGTCGAGATCTGGCTGTCAAGGTGGTCCGTTATGTGGAAGATGGTGAAGTCGCCGGATTCATTTTGACTCGAGCCCATGCCGCCGAAACCGACCCAAACCGAAAAGCAAATTTGCAAGACGCTATCAATCGTCTTGCTAAACTGCCAAAATAACCGGGGGAGGTCTCGGGAGCACCTATTAAAATATCAGGTTTGGGGGTCAAACGAGGTTAGAATTATGCCTTTTCTGGTTTGTATGGGGGCAACAACGCAATGCAGTTTTGGCGTGGCGCCGAGTTCCCTGATTGTTCTTCCGCAGAACCGGCCGATGGTGCCCACACCGGCCGCCAACATCATGGACTATGCGCCCCTGGTCAATATCATGCCCTTTGGGGCGTGCAGCTCAATCGCTAATCCCCAAGTTGCCTCGGCAACATCAGCCGCCCTGGGTGTCCTAACGCCCATGCCCTGTATTCCTGTTACAGTCGCCCCCTGGGCGCCTGGTTCGCCCGTCTTCCTCATCGGGGGAATGCCGGCTTTAAATGATGCTTCCATGCTGATGTGCACCTGGGGCGGCGTGATCCGGATTATTAATGCAGGACAGATAACCATTCAAATACCATAAGTCGGATATGACCAGGTAATAACCATCGCCTATGTCCTGCTGAATCGTGAATCAATAGTATAAAGGAGGTAACGAAAATGGCGTACTGTGCATGTTGTCAAAGCAATAATGTCGATATTGTCGGTCGTCTCACCCATCATGCTGGTTTGCCAGTTGAGGTAGACGCGTATACCCTACAGAATCTTGTCAGCCGGTATGCTTTCCAAAGATATCAGTTATTTCTTGAAACGTGGGACATAGATGTTGACTGGGATGTCTGCTATCGGTGTTATGTTTTTTCCGGAGCGGAACGTTATTACCCCTTTTCAATGCTTCCCCAGTACAGGTATTGAGGACACGGCGGATACCTCTCTTGTTACAAATTGGTTTAAGCATGAAATCGATCGGGCAACACCCTGGGCAGACCCGAAACCCTTAAGATGACCCTTCCAATAGCAAACTATTCCGAGAATTTAAATACTTGACTTTTAAAATTATCGGGCTAACATGTATTTATGATTCAAAGAGTGATATTTCAAGGACTCCTTGAAGACTTGTCGAATAAAGAGATCAGCCTCATTGTTGGGCCGCGCCAGGCCGGAAAAACAACAGCCATGCGCTGGGTAGAGGACCGTGTGCGGCAACAAGGGACCAGGACCATCTTCCTAAATCTCGATGTTGAGGCGGATCAGCCTTTTTTTGAATCCCAGCAATCTCTTGTCAACAAACTGCGTCTGGAGTTTGGGAGCGAATTTGGAGTAGCTTTCATTGACGAGATCCAGCGCAAGGAAAATGCGGGGTTGTTTCTGAAAGGTCTCTTTGACAAGGGACTTCCATACAAGCTGGTGGTTTCCGGTTCGGGGAGTTTAGAGCTTAAGGAAAAGATCCATGAATCCCTGGTAGGTAGAAAACGCCTCTTCGAGCTGCCGACCCTGACCTTTGCCGAGTTTGTAAATTATCGCACAGACTACCGGTATCAGGATCGATTGCCGCAATTCTTCCAGGTGGAGAAAAATCGTTCAGAAGATCTTCTTATCGAATACATCAACTTCGGAGGCTATCCGCGGGTTGTCACGCAAGCACGCTTGGAGGACAAGCGAAGCACTCTCGATGAGATCTACCGCAGTTACCTGGAAAGGGACATCGTGGCGCTTCTTCGAGTCGAGAAGTCGGAAGCCTTCAGTCGGATGATCAGGCTGGTGGCACACCAGATTGGTCAGATTGTCAACTACTCTGAACTGGCAACCCTGCTCAATATCTCCGTCCCAACTCTAAAATCCTACTTGTGGAATGCTGAGAAAACGTTTGTTCTGAAAGCTTTGAGTCCCTTCTTTACAAACCCGCGTAAGGAGCTTGCCAAGTCGCCGGTTTTGTACTTTCATGATTTGGGCCTACGCAATTACATTGGCGGAGTGCACGGCGCTTTAACCGGCGACGCGAACCTGGGATCACTCTTCCAAAACTTCGTATGGCGTCTCCTGTGGGAGCAGACGCGGATTCAACCAACCGCTCTTCACTTTTGGAGAACAAAGGATAAAGCAGAAGTGGATTTTGTACTGGAAACCAGCGGCGCTCTCATCCCGGTTGAAGTAAAGTATCGACATATGCGACAGCCTCAGATCAGCAGGGCCTTGAGGAGTTTCATCTCAGCCTACCAACCTCATCAGGCATGGGTGGTGAATTTGGATCTCTCCAGCCAGATACAGATCAATAGCACACATGTCCGCATCCTGCCTTATTACCAGTTAATCGATGATTGGGGGAAGCTGGCTGCAACGAAGCCTGTGAAGAGTTAGTGAGATAAAAATATGAACGATCTCTATTGGGATCTGGCAGTGAAACTCATTCGAAATTCCGATTGACAACTCGTTTTCTATTTTAATATAATGCAAACTGCCTCATTATTCGAATGGTTAGACCGGTAGGATTTATGACCGAATTGCACCCCACACGCTTTGGGAAGTACCTCCTTTTAGAAAAGCTGGCTTTAGGAGGGATGGCCCAGCTCTATAAAGCAAAGATCACCGGCGTTCAGGGCTTTGAGAAGCTCATCGCCATCAAGACCATCCTGCCCCATTTGGCAAGCGAGAAAGAGCTGATCACTTCTTTCATCGATGAGGCAAAGCTCGCTGCCCTCCTTCATCATCAGAATGTCGTCCAGATATACGACTTTGGGAATCTGGAAGACACTTATTATATTTCAATGGAATACCTTTTCGGCAAGGATCTTCGACATCTCTTAAGCAAGACGAAAGAAAGAAATCTGCCTCTCAGCATAGAATATGCCCTCTATATCGTATCGCGAGTCTGTGCCGGACTCGATTACGCTCATAACCTAAAGGATTTTCAGGGGACGCCTTTCAATATCATCCACAGGGATATCAGCCCTCAAAACGCCATTGTTACTTATGAGGGGGAGGTCAAGATTGTCGATTTTGGCATTGCCAAGGCAGCCCGCCGGTCCACCTTAACCCAGGTGGGAATGATCAAAGGAAAGATCGCCTATATGTCTCCTGAACAGGCGTCAGGCCAGAATATCGATTTCCGCTCTGACATTTTTTCAGTCGGGATCCTCCTCTATGAGATGGTCACCGGCAAACAGATGTTCACGGGAGTCGATACGTTACAAATCCTGGCGAAGGTCTGCAGGGCGGAATTTGAACCCCCCGAAGTGGCTCAAGGCGGTCTACCCACACAGGTTTATGAAATTCTCCATAAGGCGCTCAAGAAAGAACGTGAAGAGCGGTACCAATCCTGCGGGGAAATGTTGGCCGACCTGGAAGAGTGTACGGTTAAGCTTAACATGAGGCCGACGGTCAGAGGGCTCTCCCAATTTATGAAGGACCTCTTCAAAAAAGAGATCGCCGCCGAATGCCAGACAATGCAAGATCTACCGATTTCAGACGTGATATGCCCGCCTGCCGCTGGGAAAGAGGCCGGGATCGTTGGAGCAGTTCGGGAAGAGCCGCTGGTTGCGCCGAAGGCGGAAGCTCCCAAAATCCCGCAGAAGCGAACCGCTCTCTATGCCGGTATTGCCATTGTTCTGGTCGCTGTCGTTGTCGTTTTCTCTTTTTGGTTCAAAGGTAGGTCCGCGAAACCCCCGGGCCAGGAGGCAGCGGTCAAATCCGTTCAGCCGTCCGTCGCGGAACCGCCCAAGGAAATCGTTCCGGATAAAACGGTCCCGGCAGTAGCAAAACCAACCGAAAAGGGTCCCGATCCTCTTGCCGAAGCCAAGGCATTGCAGAACCAGGCTGCGGGACTGTTGGAAAAAAAACCGCAGGAAGCCAAATCCTTATTACTCAAAGCGACAACCCTGGATCCAGCAAATCCCCAGGTCCACTTCCAGTTAGGCCTTCTCTATATGAAACTGAAGGATTATCCGAAGGCGATCGAGAGTTATCAAAAGGCGGCGGACCTGGACCCTAAACTCCCGGATACTTTTTTTAACCTGGGATATCTTTATGCGATCAGAAAGGATTACTTAAAAGCTGAAGAAATGTACGACCGTGCGGTGAAATTGGCTCCATCCTATCTTGACGAAGCTCTCTTCAATCTTGGAATGGTTCAAGAGAGACAGGGAAAAAGAAAAGAGAGCGTTGAAAACCTCGAACGGGCCCTTTCCATCAATCCCAGTAACGAGATGGCGAAGAAACTCCTTCTTAAATTAAAAGGGAAATCTTAAGGGGAAACCTCGATGAAGACACATCGCTATCCGAAAATGTTCTGGTGGATCATTGTCATCCTTTTTCTAATGACCATGTATAGCTGTAGATCCGCTCGCCCCAAACTAGCGCCTGCTCCCTCCGGATCTCCTCCCGCACCCGCCGAGCCGGCGCCCGCTCCCTCAAAAACATCTCCCCCTCAACAGCCATCGCCTTCCACAGGCAAACCGGCTGCTCCTCCACCGAAGGAGGCAGCCCCCCTGCCCTCGGATAAGACCCTTCCGGAAGAGCCTTATTTTACCCATACCATAAAATGGGGCGGTGAGACCCTGTTCATTATTGCCGCCTGGTATACAGGTGATCGTGATAACTGGAGGGCCCTTGCCCAGGCAATGACTCGGGAAAACCCGAATGTGAATATCCATCGTATTCGTGCCGGGGATAAAATCCCTGTGCCCGAAAGCCTGATGAAGACCCGGGATTCTATGCCCAAAGAGTTTGTCGATAATTTCTATCAGACATCAAAGCCAGAGAAGCCGCCGCCCAAACCCGCTCCCGCCCCAAAGGAGGAGGAAGAGCCCAAGCTCTTTGGACCGAAAGAATTTCCTAAAAAATAATCCCTCGAGGAGGAACTGTTTCCAACAGGTAAGAACCCTTAATCACTATGACCTCTCCGGATACCCTTCCATACCTCCCATCTGAAAAGAAACTCTCCCCTCCTTCCGGCTCGCTCTTTCTTAAATATTCTGCAATCATCGTCTTGCTGATCTTAATCATCTTGATCCCATTGACCCTTCTCTTTATCAAACACCAAAAAGACGCTCTTTATCAGGAAAAAGTGAGCGCAGGAGAAATGCTCCTGGGTCAGCTGGCAAACAGGGCCGCTCTTCCCCTCCTTGAGAACGATATTTTGAACCTCCATGCCCTCATTAAAGAGATGAAAGGGGTAACAGGGATCGTTTATGTTGCCATCGTAGACGATAAGAAAGTCATAAGAGCTCATACCGATCCGGCAAAAGTGGGGAGCCGGTTGGAGGCCTCCCCGGATACCCTTTCCCCTAGAGAACGGGTTTTAAGCCTGTCCAAACCCATGACCTTTATGAATCGGAATATGGGCTCGGTGGTTCTGGGGATATCCATCGATTCCATCGACCATACAATAAAGAATGAGCGTCTCTCCTTAATAAAAATAAGTTCTCTTTTCTGTTTCATGGCGCTGCTCATGGGAGTGGGCGCCGCATTTCTTTTCAGCCGATGGGCCGGTTCATCCCTTTCGGCAACACGGCTCAGCCCAGAAGGCCAGGGGGGATCCGACCATCTTCATGTCAAGGACTCACCCGTGACAAGAACCCAGGCGACGATCCTCTCTGCGGGGATCAAGGAGTTCAAGGCTTATGCGGAATCCCGCGATCCGCAAGACCTTCTGAAAGACCTGAAAGAATATCTTATTATTGCGACAGATGGAATATTAGAATATGGGGGGGCTATTGATAAAATATCAGGAGATGCAGTGGTCGGCGTCTTCAGGAACTCTCCTTTCCAGAAAAACCACACTATCCGCGCCATCCGTTGTGCAATGTCCATCAGAAAAACTTTTGAACAGGCAAGCCAGAAGGGGAATCAGCTTCTCACCATGGCAGGGTTTGGAATCAGTTCAGGGGTGGTGGTATCCCGACCCCTCCTTTCACATGAAAGCACGGAAACGGCTTTCATCGGTGAGAGTTTCAAAGAGGCTTCCTCTCTCAATATGATGGCCGGTCCGGGGGAAATCATTATCAGCAAGGACGTTTATCAATCCATTGAGAACCTTGTATCCATCGAACCTCTTCCTCCCCGTGAAACGACGCAAAGGACGGAATCGTGGGAAAACTTCCGCCTGCTCCATATCACCGAAAGGAAGGACGGGGGTTAGGGAGATCCTCAGAGGTTTCAATTTTGCTTCATGTTAGCGTTCGATTCCATTCTTGTTGTCTGCTCGTCTTCGTAGCGCTTCTCATGGTGAGCTGCGCAGGACTTCCGACCCAGCCCGAACCCCAGCCTTCACCACCGCCGCCTCCTCCTTTAGCACAACCCAAACCCCAGCCCCGGATACATCCTCCGATCACCACCTCCACACGAATCTTTCCTGATTTTGCAGCCATTATCGCTCAGCCTGGGGATACGTTTTCTTCCCTTGCCTCCCAATATTTAAACGATCCTTCTTTGGACTGGTTCATCGCTGAGTTCAATGAAATCACTTCTCTCAACACCGGGCAGGAGCTGATCATTCCCTTGCATCTCAATGACAAAAGAAGGCTGAGCATGAAGGGTTATCAAACGGTCCCGGTGATCTCTTACCACAAATTTTCGAGAGAGCGAGCTGATTTGCTGACGGTGAAGGCAAGCGCTTTTGAAGAACAGATGAGATTCTTGAAGGAGAACGGATACCGGGTGATCACGATGGATCTGTTCTTTGAGTTCTTGAATTCGAGGCGGCCCATACCCGGGAAGTCGGTCGTGATTACGATCGATGACAATTATTATTCGACTTACGAGATCGCCTTTCCCATTTTGAAGAAATATGGATATCCGGCAACCCTCTTTATCTATACGGATCTCATCACCTCAGGAGGAAAAAGTATGAATTGGGATATTCTCTCCGAAATGTCAAAACATGGGGTGGATATCCAGTCCCATACGAAATCCCACCGGAATCTCGTAAAGAGAACGGACGAAGAGTCCTTCCGGGGCTATTTTGAAACCATTAAAAAGGAACTGGCTGAATCGGCTGCCCTGATCAAAAAACGACTGGACAAGGAAGTCAAATATCTGGCTTACCCTTTCGGCGACACCAATCCCCTGGTGATCGCTCTCCTGACGAAGCTCGGCTACCAGGGGGCGTTCACCGTGGAAAGGGGGAGTAATCCATTCTTTGTACATCCTTACAGAATCAATCGGTCCATGATTTATGGAAATTTCAACCTGCAGGATTTTCAAAATTCTTTGACATTCACCAGAGATAAGGATCTCCGTTGATCATTTCCCCCGGGGGGCTTAAGGCGTGTTTGAAAAACTTTCCCTGACCCTTCTGATGATCCTCCTCCTCTTCGGGTGCGCCGCTCAACCACCCGTCCGAAAACCTCCTGTGACGGAGCCCCCTCCCGAGGTCTCTCAAGTCATTCCGGAGCCCGTCGTGGAGAGAGATCCTTTTCAGGCGCTCCCGGAAAAAATTCGCTTGAAGGCTCTCGAACTTGAAAAGAACGGGGAATTCTCTAAGGCCCTTTTCTATTGGAAAGTGGTTCTTCGCTTGAAGCCTCACGAGCGGGCGGCCTCCGAAAAAATAAAGGCCCTGGAGACTCATATCCGGAGGGAGGCCGACAGACATTTCTCAAAAGGGTTGGAAAGCTTTCAAAAAAAATCGATTCAAGAAGCTCGAAGGGAGTTCCTCCTCTGCCTGGCCTATGAGCCCGACCATGTTCAAGCCCTGGATTATCTGAAACATCGATTGTATGAACCGGATTCTCTGGCCTATGAAACCCGGGAGGGGGATACTTTAAAAAAGATTTCCCAGGAGATCTACCAGGACCCCGAGAAAGACTTTTTGATCGCCTACTTCAATAACCTGGAGAACAGGGATTCATTAAAGCCGGGGTTGACACTAAAACTCCCTGTGATAACATCCATAGGGGCGGCTAAGAAATCCTATTCTGATGAGAGGGTTTATAAACCCAATTCGTTACCCAAACTCCAAAAGCCCGAAGTTCAATCAAAAGAGCAAGCCGAGGCCCATTACGAAAAGGGGATCAGACATTTTCTTGCTGAAGAGTTGGATCAAGCCGTTATGGAATGGGAAGAAACGCTCCGTTTGAATCCGGAACATTCGAAGGCGAAAAGAGACCTTGAAAAGGCCCGGCGACTCTTAAAAAATTTAAAGAGACTCCCTTAGAGACAAGGGAAACATCGCAGAGCGGCTGCCGAACGTAACGGGAAAGGAAGGTATAGATGAAGAAAAGTCTGCCTTTGATTATACTTTCGGCCTTGATCATTCTGAGTTGCGCCCGCCCTGCTCCGCCTCCCACGCCTCCCAAGGAAAAATTGAAAACAGAGTTTCTTTTGGTCGGTCATCGGTCTCCATCCGGCCAACCGGATCGTTCTCAAGAGACTTTGGAGAAAAAGAAAGAGATCTATCATGCCCTGAAGGATTTAAGCGGCCAGAACCACATTGTGATCATCTACGATGCTTCGGGCAGTATGAAGGAAAAGCTCGAAGGGAAAGACCAAAAACGGTTCGAGGCAGCCTATGAGGGATTGAAACAGATCGTGACCCTTTTTAAACCGAACGACCGGGTGGGACTGATCGTATTCGGCAGTAAAAAACTTGCAGGCCTTACTTCAGATGGCGTGATCATCCGAAAAGATTATACCAGGGCCATGGAGGCGTGTGGAGATGTGGAGATTATTTTCAACCCCCGGAAGAAGGGATTTGATCAGAAGGAATTTTTGGCTGCCATTCACTTCCTCGGGTCAGAAAAGGCCTATATCGGGGATACGCCCATCGGATACAGTGTTCTGAAAGCGCACAGCCTTCTGAAGGGTCTGTCCAACGCCATGACCATCCTGATTACGGACGGAGAAGAGACAGGTCCTCTGCTTGCGCAGAATGTCGCAAAGAATAAGGCCTGGGAGCAGAGGCTGAGAAGGGAGTATCCTGACTTTGATGAGCTGACCCTCTCAGCCTTTGATGCCATCAAAAGATTGGTCGATGAGAAGATCCACTTCAGTCCGATCCTCTACGGCCTCCGGGGCTCCGGAGATAAGGAAGCCCAAAAGATCAGGGATTTTTATCATAAGCTTGCTACGGCAAGCGGTAGCGTCTATCTCGAGGCAGTCACGCCCCAGGGCCTTCTGAATGCGTTTATGGAGGCTGAAATGATGTCCTTCACCTTCGCCCTCTATTCTACCGATCCAGGTAAAAAAGGCCCATTGGCGGCCAGGGGAAAGGTGGGCATTCCCCTGATGATCGAAGAGGGAAAATACCTTCTTAGAACCGACACCGAAAAACCTTTTGAACAGGAGGTCGAATTAAAGCCCCGGGTAAAGAATATCTTCAGTTTCAATATCAACAGAGAAGGCAAAATGAGCCTGGTGGCCATCGGAAATCCTTGATTCAGGAAAGGACAAGTAAATGAAAACAATATGGTTGACCTCCGTCATTCCATCAGAAGAGAGGGTAAAGAACCTGATCGCCCAATTGAAACCTTATGGTCTTGATGTGAAGGGGCATTTCTGGGAGGACGAGATTAGTAAAATGACCTGGGCCAAGCCGAGAGAAGAATTGATTAAACCCGATGTATTGCTCTGGCTCATTTTGGCCTCGGGTGAGCAATTGAAAAGCCCTTCGGTTCGATATGGCCTCTCGCTTCTGGCCCTCACCCTCCAGGCAAAAAGAGGGATCTCCTTTCCCATGCTCATTCTTCAAACGGACGGGGAGACCCCTCCTGCTGAAACGCTCCCTACTCCATTGAGGGGGAGTAATTTCTTATCCCTGACCGATCCGGCGATGGCCGCAAAATTGGTCGTTAAGGTGAATACCCCCGTCAAGGAGATCCTGTCAGAGTATCGTCTCGATACCTATGGCAACCCCCACATCGGGCAATGGATCGAGGTGGGTCCATGCAAAGGTCCCTGGCCCGGAGCCATGTTTGGAGTATCCGGCGCTGAGATCACCTTCCATGCGGTCGGTCCCAAAGGAAGTCTTCCGACCCTATCGAGCCTTCGTTATCCGCTAAAAGGTATGAAATTGAATTTAGGCGGAAAGGAATATACGGCCTGGGCCGCTCAGAACGAGCTCAATTCTGACACGTCTTATTTCGTTAAAATCGAGGGGTTCCCCGAATCGATCCTCTTCGGCCCCTATTCCACAGAAGAAGAAGCCGAAGCCTTCGTGGTTCAGTTGAAGTGAGGCCGTTCACCCTTCGAGAGCCTCAGGGTGAACGGGACGGTATTGCTCCCAATAAAATCGGATGAGCCAAAAAATGATTATAGGGATTTTTGCGCTTCTTAAAAAATTAGTAACAATTTAGCGCTTTGAAAAACTTTTATAAAATCCCTCCTCTCCTCCCTTTTCCAAAGGGAGGAGAAGTATTTCCCCCTTTTGAGAAAGGGGGATGAAGGGGGATTAGATACATCTTTTCAAAAAGCTAAAGTGTTAAAAAAATTATAATTTCAGCCCGCTTTCATCTACCAGTTCAACTCCAACTCCACCTTTTCTCCGGAAGGCAACATCTGCCGGGAAGGTTCGACGACCATCTTCACGACGGATGGCTGGTCGGTTTCCGGCCTGCTCACAGAAATCTCGAGACGGTTAGGGAGGAGAGCGCCTGATTTTTCCCAAAATAAGGAAAAGGCTTTTCTTAAATTCTGTTCAAGGAGATTGGGTTCGAGGTCTTTCTCAAAATGGTCCTTACACCAGAAGAGGAAATGAGTGATCCTGGACAGGAAAATCTGATAACCCAGGGAGCTTCCTCCCACGGTTGTTTCTTTTGGAATAAAGGCAAAATCTTTATTGAGGGGTGAAACCAGAGGGGCAATTCCTCCCCGGATGAACTGGTCGATTCGCTCATCGCTGAAATTGGTTTCTGTGGGAATGCTCTGATTGCCCTGGATCATATGCAGGGCTAAATCTCCCAGTCTCATTGCCTGCCATTCTGTAAATCGGGTTGGCCAGCCGGTATTTAAAAAACTCTGAAGGATAAGGCTTCCCATGGCCCAGACCGGGCTCACCCAGAGATAATCCGATTCATCGAGACGAACCCACTTGGTAGGATGATCCGGACCATAGGGATACCGGACCAGGAACCGGTTGCAAGTAATGGCCATCCATTTTGCAGAGGAGGACGCCTTGAGGCGGCGCCACTTGGCAAAGGCCGGTTCATCAAAATAGTGGGGCAGGAAGGGAAGTCTCCCGATCTCTCCCCATTGACCGAGATGAAGAAACTTTGGAACGATCCAGCAAAGGCAAGGTGTCAGAAGGGTTTCCGAAAAGAGAGCCACCTTCTCTAAGAGATCAAGGCTTCTTGGAGAGTGATCAAAGGGAAGATCGAGCAGGATAAGAGAGGGCAGATTATCGATGAGGGAAGGAATGAGATGATTCAGTGTCTCCTCAAGGGTATCGAGGGAAACGGGGACGATTTCGAAAGCGATGTCTCGATCTGTTCCCTTCTGCTTCATAAGAAACTGAAGTCCCTGCCAGGCTGATTCCAGACTTCTAAAAGAAGGGTCTGAAAAGATGGACCTCATGATCTGCTGAAGGACGAGGGTGATTTGTGCGCCAAATGGCCTGCCCCCGGTTGGAGAGGCCGGACCCTCTCCCGGCATGGCCACCATCTCCAAGATGTTATCCACAGGGCTTGAGACTTCTCCCCTCCTCTTTGTCCGTTCAAATCGGAACTCCATTGGAAGGTCGGGCCACTCTTTAAGGCGGCCATAGACCTCTTCTCCGGAAAGACCTCTGGCCTGTGCCTCTTCAACAAATTTTTTAGCCTCCAGAAGATTCTTGAGAGAAGGATGATTCTCAATGAGGCGATCGGGATGAAAATCTTTGAATCTCGTTATCCGGAGGGGAAGGCGATCCCAGCGACAGAGGTCCGGTGCAAGAAAGACTGAGAGCGAGAGATCCAGTTTCTCCATCACCTGATCCAGAGAGGTCGGATCGATTCGAATCGGCTCCTGAAGAGGGTGGTCTTTTCCCTGGATGCTAAAGGGTCCGAATGCCAATACCTTAAAAGGAAAAGAAGGGATTTGCATGATGTTCTCCTATCAGGAAGGGTAGATTGGTCTGTCAGGATCCAAATATCTTTTTGAATTTGGAAGAAATCCCTTTGGGGCTTTTCTTTTCAGCCGTCTCTCCCATCTTTCCGGAAGAGTCTACGGGTTTCTCATCCATGGCTTCCTCGATCTCACCTAATCGGCCTTCTCCGTAGAAGCGGAAGACAGGGCCTTGCGGACTTAAGGCCAGTTCGTCATTGGGTTTCAGGGGAGCTTCAAATCCGACAGGCTGGCGATTGATCCGGACCAATTTCTGACCCGTGAGATCCTTGACCCGGTATTGATCCTGGCCGAAGAAGATCTGGGCATGCTGATCAGAGAGGGCCGGATGATTCATCGGGTACTCGCACTTTGGGTTCTTTCCAATGGTCACGGGCAGTTGTTTAAAGGAACGAATCGTGGGGCCATACTGGATGATGAGGGACATTTTCACCGATTGGACCGAAACTTCCGGAATCTCCGCCCTTGCAGATGAAAGGGGTTGAGGCTTTTCTTCCCGGGGGTATTTCGGCTGAAGGGGCGGCTCTTTTCGGGGAGGTTCTATGCGAATCTCTCTCTGGGGTTCCCGGGGAGTGGCCTCCGGAGGGACTCTCCTCTCTTCCAGCCCTTCTTCCATCTGTGTGAGAAAGCTGATCTGGGGTCCTCCTTCTCCAAACATCAAGACATCCCCGTCTTTGAGGAGAGCTTCCTTAACCTTTTTTCCGTTCACAAAGGTGCCATTCACGCTATGGTCAGTCAGTTTGAATTGATTTCCTTCCCGAATGATCTCGGCATGCTGACGGGAGATATGGGTCAGGTCTGAAGAGAAACGGAGATCGCATGAGGGGTGACGGCCGATCGAGATCGATGGACCATAAAATTTTGACTCTTTCCCATTGAGAGGCACAGCGCCTTTGATATGGAAAAGTTGAACACTGATTGCTGGAGGCTGTTTGCTCATAGGCTGATTCAATTATACCGGATCGGCTTTTTAGGTCAAGAAAAAATTATAGTTTTAAATCCTGTAAGATTTTTGTATAGTGAAGTATGCCCAACCTCAACTTTTTTGGCAAGTCGGATATCGGCCTCAAACGCCTGAATAATGAGGATGCCTTCGCTATCAGATCAAACGAGGGGCTCTTTGTTCTGGCGGATGGAATGGGTGGAGAGGCCGCCGGAGAAGTGGCCAGCCGGATCTTCATCGAGGCCGCACTCGAAGTCTTCTCCCGGACAACATACCATTCCGAGCAGGAGACCCTTGAAGGGGTTCAGGAGGCCTTCCGGCTCTCCAACGAAAGGATCCTCAACCATGTCGAGCAAAACCCCCAGGATCAAGGCATGGGGTGCACAGCAGAACTGATCGCTTTTTACAATCAGCAGCATTTTGTCCTCGGCCATGTGGGGGACAGCCGCACCTACCTGTTCCGGCAGGGACGGCTGAGGCAACTCACCCGCGATCACTCGTTCGTCCAGGATCAGGTCGATCAGGGTCTGATCACCCAGGAAGAAGCGAGAGTCCATTCCTTAAAGAATGTGATTCTCAGGGCGGTCGGCATCGAGGATCCATTGGCAGTTGACCTCATCCGGGGGAAAAGCCATTCGGGAGACCTCTTCCTGCTCTGTTCGGATGGCTTAAGCGATCTGGTCAATGAGGCTTCGATTCAGGAGGTCCTCTCCCTCCCTCTCTCTCTTGCAAAAAAAGGGGATGGCCTGATTGAACGGGCCAAATTCAGGGGAGGCTTTGACAACATCACTGTGATCTTGTGTGAAGTGACCTAGATTGCAAATTGAAAACCCTTCAATCTGAAATCTAAAATTTGAAATTTGAAATGAACAGTTCAGGCCGCCGGATGTGGTGGATCTGGCGAGAGAGGAGGAGAGATGAACCGGACAGGGGTTGTAAAAGATGACCGGTACCTTGAGCACGTCATGGATCCAGGCCATCCGGAAAGTCCGGAACGATTAAGGGTCATCTATAAGATGCTCGAAGAGCCGGAGATGAAAGGCTTCCTCGAAGCGGTGAAATCACGTCCGGCCACCCGGGAAGAGCTGGAGATGATTCACTCTCCTGCCTACATCGACGAGGTGTCGCGAACTGCAGGAAAGCCCTACCACCGGCTCGATATGGATACCTCCACCTGCGCCAAATCGTATGACACCGCCCTTCTCGCTGCTGGAGGCTTGTTGGAATTGATCAAGGAAGTGATGGAGGGAAGATTGAACAATGGATTCGCCCTGGTCCGCCCCCCCGGCCATCATGCCGAAAGAGATAGGGCAATGGGATTCTGCCTTTTCAACAATGTGGCCATTGGCGCACAGTATGCGATCAAGAATTTCTCCCTGGAGAGGGTCCTGATCATCGACTGGGATGTCCATCACGGAAATGGAACTCAGAATTCATTCTATGAAAATCCGCAGGTCCTCTACTTTTCAACACATCGTTATGGTTTCTTCTATCCAGGGACAGGATCAGCCAAAGAGCTGGGGATGGGAAAGGGGCTGGGTTTTACGGTAAACGTTCCCCTTTCTACAGGAGCGGGCGATACGGAATTTGGAAACATCTTTGAGAAGTTTCTCAAACCCATTGCCCTCGAATATCGACCTCAGCTCATCCTGGTCTCTGCTGGGTTCGATACTCATTATAATGACCCTCTGGGCGGTATGGAGGTAACGGAGAAAGGGTTTGCAAGGATGACTCAGGTCCTGATGGAGGTCGCAGAGGCGACCGCTCAGGGAAGGCTGGTCATCACTCTTGAGGGCGGCTATGATGTCTCCGGGCAGGGGCGGTCAGTGAAAGGCGTATTAAAGGAGCTCGCTCAGGTCTCCCCCCTCGATAAAAAAGACCTGCCGGAAAAGGAGAGAGCTGATTATTCTCGAATCGAGCCGTTCCTCCTTCAATTGAAGGAGATTCAAAGGCCTTACTGGAAGAGCTTTTAACCTCAATGCAAAATGCAAATTTTAAACTGCAAATTGTAAGATTTTTCAAATCTTTTTATTATTTTTTCATTTTACAATTTACATTTTTCATTGAGTAGCGCCTTGGGTCCCTGTCGTATTCACCATCTCCTTCAGCTCTTTCCCGACCTTAAAGAAGGGGAGCTTCTTGGGAGGAACCTCGACGATCTCTCCTGTTTTGGGGTTTCGGCCTTTGTATCCCCCGTAATTCCTCACCATAAAACTGCCGAATCCTCTGATCTCGATCCGTTCCCCCTTCTGCAGACTCTCCTTCATTCCATCGAAGAGGGTGTCGACAATCACCTTGGCCACCTTCTGCGTCACATTCGTCTGCTCTGAAACTTTGTTGATGAGTTCGGCTTTATTCATCGTTCCTCCCTCCTCCCTCTTCCCTTCCCCCTCTCCCCTTAGGGGAGAGGGGGGGGTGAGGGGTCAAAGTAAATGGTTTCGGATATATTGCACTGCATTTCTGAAAAAGGCAACCCCCATTCCTTCCTCAGGCAATTCCTCCCGTGTCCAGCGCGGATGATTGGTCCGATGAAGATAGGCTTCGGGATGGGGCATCAACCCCATCAGTCTTCCTGTGTCATTGCAGATTCCGGCGATGGCATCAATGGAGCCATTGGGATTCAGGGGATAATCCATCACAGGCCCATCAAATGATGCATTCGTATATTGCAAGGCAATCAGCGCCCTCTTCCTCAGTTCGTTTAAAACATTCTCATCCTTTGGGATGAACTTCCCCTCCCCGTGCCGGACAGGAAGATAGACCCCCTTCATCCCTCGGGTGAAGATACAGGGAGAGTCCGGGTTGACCTTGAGATAGACCCACCGGTCCTCGAACCTTCCCGAATCATTGAACGTGAGGGTCACCTCCTGCTCTCCATCGCCCCCCTTGAGGTTTGGGATGAGGCCCAGTTTGGCCAATAACTGAAATCCATTGCAGGCGCCGAGGATCAGTTTCCCCTTTTCAATGAAACGGAGAAATTGATCAAAAAGCCTTTCGGAATCTCCTGATACCTTTGCATACCGGATGCGATTCGCTCCGGCTTTGGCCGAACCCAGGTCATCCCCATCTAAAAAACCGCCCGGGAGATTGAGAAAATGGTAATCATCCAGTCTCTTCTCCCCGTGGATCAACTCATTGATATGGACGATATCCACCACCTCCGAACCTGCCAGCCGGCAGGCATGGGCCATCTCCATCTCACAATTGATTCCATAACCCGTCATGACGATGGAACGAACTTCTTTCACTCCGAACTCCGAACTCTGGACTCCGAACTTTTAGAGCGCACTCCCTCCACTAACTGGCTAAACTTTTTCTCAAACCCAACTTTATTCTTGCTGGTGGACCCTGCCAGAACGATCTCTCCCTTACCCTTCGAGGGAATCTTTACCCATACCCTCTGATGGGAAAAGAAGAAAGAGATGATGAAACCGATGATCATCAGGCTGCATCCAACCCAGACGATCCAGACTCCGGGGTCTTTGGTCACCTGAAGGCCTGTATATTCCCTTTCGACCACCTCTTCAATCGTAAGAACGAACTCATCGCCTCGTTGTTCATCAAACTGGGGGACATTTTTTAACAACCAGAAGACCCTGGGTTGCTGGTTCTGTTTGAAGAGAGCGACCTGGGCCCCCTCTCCATAAGGGTTGAGCTGGTGCTCATACTTTAATAACCGGAGAAAAGCCGAGGTATTGGGGATTGGAACGGTCCCTCCTTCAGAGACCTTTAAGAGAACTTTCTCTTTTCTATCCCTCCACCTCACACCCACGGCCAGATCATGAATGGCGCCGTAACTCGATTGATAGAAAGCTAATCCTTTATAGTGAAGGGGATGATTGACCTCAATCGTCTTTTTCAAAACCTCTTTTCCATTCTCGAGAACCGTAAGGTCGCTCATATACTCCTTCACTATTTTCTCCGGCCTCTTGAGATCATAAAAGGTGACTCTGAAATCGTCACACCGGATCGAAAAACCGATGGGTTTGGCTACATCTTTATCCTTGACCCTCAGGGCAACATGATCCACTGTCTCACCTTCGAGGATATTGACAAATCCCCTGAAGCCAAAGAGGGAACCGGCGATCCCTCCGATGAGGATCAAGAGAATGCTTAAATGGGTGATATAAACCCCCAGTCTCGAGAATCCTCCTTTTTCGGAATAGAAGGTAATGGAGGATTCCCCCTCGACCCGATGCGGGTCTTTTAATCCTCTTTTTAGAAGCGATCGAACCTCATCCTCTTTCATCCCTCTCGAATGGGAGAGTGCGATTCGCTCCACATACGGAAGGGTCTTGAGCATCGACTCTCCCAGCTCTTTTTCCCCGGATTCACGGGAGATCTGTCTCCAGGTCCCTGGAAACCGGTGGAGGGAACAGGCAATCAAATTGACCACCAGAAGCAGGAGGATGGCGCTGAACCACCATGAGTGATACATGTCGAAGAGGTTAAAAAACTCCAGGACATTATAGAGTTGAATACCGTATCGATGAATATATTCCTCGCTCGGTGCATTCTGTTTGATCAATGTGCCGATAATAGAGAGGATGGCGAGCAAGATGAGAAGAAAGATCGTTAGTTTGAGGGAACGGAAAAAATCGAAAGCAATATCAAAAAACCCTTTTTCTTTACGGTTCATTGCGACCTCGGAAGTTCATCTATTTCTTTAAAAACGAATTCATGCGTGTCCGCCGCTGGAGGCAGAATTACCGAAGACGGGCAAGTATTTGAAATATCTAACATATAAGCCGCTCTGCTGTCAAGCAAATCTGTTCTCACGTTTAAGTGTTAAGAATAAAAAAGGGGCAGTCCTTTTTTAGAACTGCCCCTTTTCAACTGCAATACTTTTCAACCTATTTTTTTGCTTTCACATGGCACTGGGTGCATCCGGTTGGACCGGCGGGTTTGTTAGCCTTCTTTGCCTCATCATGGCAGCCTTTGCAATCCTTATGATAGGCATCCTTTGCAGCGATGGCTTTTCCCTCGGCCTGAGCCTTATGACAGTCTTTGCAAAGCTTGCCGGTGGTCTCGCCTTTCTTCCAGGTGTGGTGGCATTTCAAACAATCGATCTTCAGTGTTTCCGCATGCTTTTTATGCGTGAATGACACTTTTCCATAAGCAGGATTGTATTCGACCACATCCTTTGCGAAGACGCCGGTGACCATCAGGAGGGAAAGCAGAAAACCTGCCAATACCCCGATGCTGATTAAACCTTTCTTCATTCTTTTTTCACCCCCTTTCTTTTTTTAATTTATTAGACGCCGAAAGTCTAACAGATATTCATCTTTTGTCAAGAAAAAATTTGAAGATAAAAGGGTTGTTTTGCCTTCTTGCCTTGGGCCTGCAATGAAGGCCACCACCTTGTCTCTTCGGCAAAAAAACGGGTGATTTCAGGGGTTAGATAGCGCATAAAGAATCTCAATACGCCAATAAAATTGTCATGACAATTTTATATAAAGCAACCCAAGGGTCATCAAAGAATCAATTAGGGAAAAAATCGGGCATGCCAAGTGGAATTATGAAAAATTAGGATTAAGTCCTTTGATGAAATCCTCGACCATTTCTTTCAGTCCATAACGGATAGACCATCCCCATTCAATCCGGGCCTCTCGATCATCCAATTTTTTTGGAATGGTTTTAAGGATGTCCATGGCCTTAGGATCAGGGTTAAGGGTAATTTGAGCATTTGGAAAGTATTTTCTGATCTCTTCTAAAAGGTCCTCTGCAGTTGGAGAAGGGAAGATTTGACCCACATTATAAACTCGGGTTTTGACTTTACTTTGATTTGCTTCAAAGAGCTCTAAAAGACACCTTATGGCATCTTTGATATACATTATAGGAAGGGAGGTTTCTTCTGAAACCCATGCTTCAAAAGGAATTCCTTTTAAGGCAGAATCGATCATCTTAGGGAGGTATTGTCCATAACCCTCTGATTTGATACCAGGTCCTACCAATTGGGGGAACCGAATTCCCCGAAAGTCAATCCCAAACCTTCGGTGATAATAGAGTCCGAGAAGTTCACCAAAAACTTTTGTTACTCCGTATAAGGTCTGCGGTCTTTGAATCGTTTTATCATCCACAGTGCCATGGGGGACAATTCCATAAGCCCCCATAGAACTCGTAAAAATGACCTTCTTAACACCAAATAACCTTGAGGCCTCCAGAATATGGTATATTCCTAATCCATTGACCTGCAGAGCGGCCCAGGGGTTTGACTCGCATTGGGCTGAAAGCATAGCAGCCAGATGAAAAATATGTTCAACTTTGTAATCCCGGACGGCATTTATGACTTCTGCCCAGTTAGAAATATTCCCTCTGACGAAAGTTTCCTTTTTCTTCTCCTTCTCGGGAGGGATCATGTCAAAAAGAACCACCTGATGTCCTTTCTGTAAAAGATTTTTTGAAAGCTCTGAACCGATGAATCCGCTCCCTCCGGTAATTAAGATCACCATAGAACGCCCCTTATTCAGAAAAAGTTTTTAAGAGATAAAGCAGTTTTTTGTCCCTCTCTTTGCTATGTCTATATTGGGCTAGAGCTTCTTTCTGCTCATATTGAAAGAAGCCTTCCCCTGTCTTTAAACCCAATTCGTTTCGTTCTATCTTTTTCCCTAGTATTTTTTGAACCTCGATAGAACGGTCAATGAATGGATAAAGATATTTCATCCCTTTATACATGAGATCGAGTCCCCCCATATCCATTGTCTGTAAGGGGCCTATTACAGCTAATCGCAACCCAAAGCTTCCCTTAATACCTAAATCGATATCTTCAGGTGTTGCTACACCTAACTCCAAGAGGGAGAGAATTTCCCGAAACATGGCGGTTTGAACCCGATTGATCAAAAAGCCAGGTATTTCTTTTAAGATCTTGATAGGCCTTTTCCCAATTTTCTCCAGGAGCCTATAAGAGATTTCGAAAACCTCCTGAGAAGTGGCCTCTCCTCGAACAACTTCCACGACGGGGATAATGTGCGGAGGATTGAACCAATGGGTGATGATCAATCTCTCTTTCCTTATCACTTTTTTACCGATTTTGGAAATAGGGAGGGTTGAGGTATTACTGGCCAAAATGGCATCTTCATGAGCATACCGATCCATTTCAGCAAAAAGATTCATTTTAAGCATCAAATCCTCTGGGGCAGCCTCGATGACAAAATGAGCGTATTTTACGGCACTCCGAAGATCTAACGATATTCGAATGTTTGAAAGAACTTTCTTAATACTCTCCTCCGTTTCAACCCCTGCTTCAATGAAAGTATCAAGGTTGCTCTGAATTTGGGAAATGGCCTTCTCGAGTATGGAATGATGGGTATCATACATCGTGACAGAATATTCCTTTTGGGCAAAGGTTTGCGCAATCCCATGTCCCATCAATCCACATCCGATGACAGCAATCTCGTGGATGCTATCTGAGTCTCTTTCCACTATATCTTCCCTCGTAAAAATTTTTCTTTCAGTTCAAAGAAAA